>DASYKM010000240.1:0-12412 GCA_035995425.1 Steroidobacteraceae bacterium | reverse complement strand
CGTGAAGCCGCAGAACGATCTCGAGGGTGTCCTGCAGGACGTGCACTGGGCGGTCGGATCGTTCGGCTACTTCCCCTCGTATGCGCTCGGCGCGGTCATGGCGGCGCAGTTCTTCGAATCATTGCGCGAAGCCGTGCCGGACATCGAAGCGCAGATTGCGCGTGGCGAGTTCGGCGGACTCATCGGCTGGCTGCGGGAAAACGTGCACGGTCACGGCGCGCGTGTCAGCACGCAGGAGCTGTTGAAGCTATCTACCGGCAAGCCGCTCTCGGCGACGGCCGCGCTGCGTTACCTGGAATCGAAATACCTCGGCGATGAGTCGGTAGTCGGCAGCGCCGCGGCATGACCGGCGGCGGTGGCCGCCCGCTGCAGGATTGGCGCGGCTGGCTGGTGTTAGCGCTGACTGTGGCACTGGCGCTTGCCGCCGCTCTCGTTCCGGCGATGCCGCAGCCGCTGTCGTATCACGCGTTCGCCGATTGCCGCGGCTTCTGGGCCATCCCTAACTTCTTCAACGTGGTGTCGAACCTGCCGTTCCTCGCCGGCGGCGCGCTCGGGCTGCACCTCATCTGGAAAGGCGGCGGCCGTTTCCTCGAGCAGCGCGAACGGTTGCCCTACATCGTGTTTTTCCTCGGTGCGCTGCTCACCTGTTTTGGCTCGGCCTACTACCACGCGGCTCCCGACAACCTGCGCCTGGTGTGGGATCGGCTGCCGATGACGCTGGGGTTTGCCGGCCTGGTTGCCGCCACCGTCGCCGAGCGCGTCAATCTCAGGGTCGGGCTGACATCCCTGTGGCCGCTACTCGCGCTCGGCGTGATCACGGTCCTCTATTGGTACGCGACCGAGCGGGCCGGGGCCGGCAACATCATCCCGTACGCGGCCTATCAGGCCTGGTCCATCGTCATCATCGTGTTGTCGCTGCTGATCTATCCCGCGCGGCGCTACAGTCAGGGTCGCCTGCTGGCATGGGCAGCCTTCTGGTACGGGCTCGCCAAGGTTTTCGAGACCTTCGATCTGCAGGTCTATCGCCTTCTGGGCGGTACCCTGAGCGGCCATACCATCAAGCACGTGCTGGCGGCGTGCGCGGTGTTTGCCATCGTTCGTCAGCTGAGCATGCGCGAGCCGGTTAGAATCCCGGCCGCATGAACGCCTCGCCCGAAACCCTGCCGGATAGCGCGCCTGAATGGCCTTCGCAGACCGCGAAAAAGCTCGGCGCGCATCTTCGCGGCCTCGTGGGCAAGGCCATCGAGGACTACCGGATGATCGCCGACGGCGATCGCGTCATGGTGTGCCTCTCGGGCGGCAAGGATTCATACACGCTGCTGGATGTGCTGCTGTCATTGCAGCGGTCCGCGCCCATCGATTTCACGCTCATCGCCGTCAATCTCGACCAGAAGCAGCCGGAATTTCCCGCCGAAGTGTTGCCCGACTACCTGCGCGAGATCGGCGTGCCGTTCCACGTGATCGAGCAGGACACGTACAGCGTGGTCAAGCGCGTGATCCCGGAAGGCAAGACCATGTGCGGGCTGTGCTCGCGGCTGCGGCGCGGCGCGCTGTACCGCTATGCGTCCGAAAACGGCATCACCAAGATTGCACTAGGGCATCACCGCGACGACATCGTCGAAACACTGTTCCTCAACCTGTTCCACGGTGGGCGCCTCAAGGCCATGGCGCCGAAGCTCAAATCCGACGACGGTCGAAACATCGTGATCCGCCCGCTGGCCTACGTGGCCGAATCGCTGATCGAGCGTTATGCGCGCGCGCGAAATTTCCCCATCATTCCCTGCAAGTTGTGCGGGTCGCAGGACAACGCCCAGCGCAAGGAGATCAAGCGCATGCTGGCTGAGTGGGAGCGGCAGTATCCGGGGCGCACCGAGTCCATTTTCTCCGCCTTGCGCAATGTGGAGACTGCACACCTGGCCGATCCGAAGATCTTCGACTTCATGGGCTTGGATGGCGATCGTCCCAACATCGATCAGTAAACCGCTGGCGGAGTCGTACTGGGTCATACCCGGTCGACTGCTGGCCGGAAAATATCCGGGCGGCAAGACGCCGAAGGAAGCCGAGCGCCGCGTCGCTGCGCTGCTCGAGGCGGGTTTCGATGCGTTCATCGACCTGACCGAAGCGGACGAGCTCCCGCCCTACGACATCTATCTACCCGCGAGCGCGCAGTACGTGCGCAAATCCATTCCCGATCATGGCGTGCCGCGTTATCCCGAGCACATGGCCGAAATCCAGGCCGAGATCGATGCGGCCCTCAAGCGCGGGCGGCGGGTGTACGTGCACTGCCGCGCGGGGATCGGCCGCACCGGCGTCACCGTCGCCTGTCATCTCATCGAGCAGGGGATGTCCGCCGATGCGGCGCTGATCCGGCTGAACGAGCTGTGGCAGGGCAACGAGCGTTCCCGGACCTGGCCCGACGTGCCGGAAACCGACGAGCAACGCGACTACATCCTGACCTGGGTTGCGCGCGCCGATCCCATGCAGGCGCCCGATGTGATGGATGCGGCGCGCACGCTGCGCGAACGCTTCCAGGGCGCCTTCATGGGCCTCGCCGTGGGCGACGCGCTCGCCGCCCACACGCAGTTCCGCAAGCCGGGCACGTTCGCGGCCGTTGGCGACCTGCTGGGAGGGGGGCCGTTCGACCAGCCGCGCGGCGCCTGGACCGACGACACCGCCATGGCCTTGTTGCTGGCGGAAAGCCTGCTGGAACGCGAAGGCTTCGATGCGCATGACCAGGTGCAACGTTACGTGCGCTGGCAACGCGAAGGCTACGGCAGCGCCACCGGCCAGTGCGTGGGCATCTCCGCCAACGTGGCGCGAGCGCTCGCCACGGCTCAGTACAAACGCCAGCCATTCTCCGGCTCGCACGATCCGGAGCAACTCGACAAGGACCCCCTGTCGCGCGTCGCACCGGTCGTCATGTATTTTTTCGCCGATGTCTCCACCGCGGTGGCAAAGGCTGCCGAGGCGGCGCGCCTGACCGCCCAGGCACCCACGGTGCTCGACTGTGTGAGGCTGCTCGCGGCCATGGTCCATCTGGCGCTATCGGGCCGGGACAAGGCCGCGGTTCTGCGACCGCCGCGCGAGTTGTGGCTCACCGCGAGCACCCGCCCGGAGGTGCAGGCCGTCTACGAGGGGTCGTATGCACGCCGCCAGCCCCCGGAAATCACCGGCAGCGGTGGCATCCTGCAAGCGCTCGAGGCGGCGCTCTGGGCGTTTCACAACGGCGAGACCTTCCGCGCGGGCGCATTGCTGGCGGCGAACCTGGGCGGTGACTCGGACGTGGTCGCCGCCGCCTATGGCCAGCTCGCCGGCAGCTATCACGGCGTAAGTGCAATTCCCGGAATCTGGCGTAACAGCATGATCAAGCAAGAAGTGGTCATCGACAGCGCGGACCGGCTTCTCACTCACGCGCTCGTGACCCTCGGAACGTGATTCCGCAACTGAATCGTCTCGCTTAAAGTGCAGGTCATGTCGTCCACACGTCCTTCCGGCGTCCGGCGGGCTGCGCGCTCGTGGACTCGCATGTCCGACGAGCAGTTGCTCGGCCTGCGCTTCTGCGATCTGAAACTCAAGGTCGAGCGCTCGCCGGTGGCCAAGCGCGTGCGCCGCCTCTACCGCGAGCTCGACAAGCGACAGATCGGTTTTCGGCCGCACGTGTGGTTGTCCGAAGAATGGTTTTCTCCAGACGGGGTCCCGGGAATCGCCGTTCCTTTCTATCTCGCGCACCCGCGTCTCGAACGTCTCGAGCGCCGCATGATGCGCAACGTCGAAGGCGGCAGCGCGGAAAGCGCCATGCGAATCCTGCGTCACGAAGCGGGCCACGCGATCGACACGGCGTACCGACTGCGGCGGCGCAAGCGCTGGCGCGAAGTCTTCGGTCCGGCTTCGCTGCCCTATCCCGATACATATAGAGCGCGTCCCGGCAGCCGGCGCTACGTGCAGCACCTCGGCGAGTGGTACGCCCAGGCGCATCCCTGCGAGGACTTCGCCGAGACCTTCGCCGTCTGGCTCAAACCCAACTCCTCGTGGCGCCGCACCTACGCGCAGTGGCCGGCGTTCCACAAGCTCGAATTCGTCGACGAGTTGTTGGCCGACGTGCGCGGCACGCGGGCCCCGGTTCGCAATCGCGAAGTGGTGGAACCGTTGCGTGAAAATACACACACGCTGGCCGATCATTACCGCCGCAAGCTGCGTCGCTACAGCATGTATCGGCGTACGGTCACCGATCACCTGCTCGAGCGCGTGTTCACCGCCGAGCGCGTCAATTCACGCGCCCGCCGGGCCAGCACGTTCCTGCGCGCGCACGCGCTGCATCTGGTGAACGCCACCATGCGTGAGCTGCACGCCGAGCGTTACAGCGTGGAACAGATCCTGCGCATCGTGGTCGAGCGTGCCGAGAAGCTGGGTGTGTGGGTGCGTGGCAGCCGGCGCGATGCGCTGCGCCATGCGCGATGGATGCTGGTCTACCTGACGCGGCTGTACGCGCAGGGTGAAAGTCCGCGTCTTTCCCTATGAAGCGACTGCGCACGCTGGTCGTCGTTCATTCCACGCTCGTTCCGCCCGATTCCCTCGAAGGCCACAGCGAAAAAGAAATCGAAGAATGGCGTACCGAGTACGACGTGGTCTCGACGCTGAAGAAATCCGGCCACGAAGTGCGCTGCCTCGGCATCTCCGACAGCGTCGAGGAATTGCGCAGCGTCATCACCGAGTGGAAACCCGAGATGGTGTTCAACCTGCTCGAGGAATTCGACGGCATCGTCACCTACGACCAGCACGTGGTGGCGTTCCTCGAGTTGCTGCGCACGCCATATACCGGCTGTAATCCGCGCGGCCTGCTGCTCGCGCGTGACAAGCCGCTGTGCAAGCAGCTGCTGTCGTATCACCGCATTTCATCGCCGCAGTTCGCCGTGTTCCGGCGTGGCATCAAGCTGCGCCTGCCGCGCAAGATCAAATACCCGCTGTTCGTGAAGTCGACCACCGAAGACGCGTCGCTCGGCATCTCGCAGGCATCGATCGTCACCGACAAGGTGCAGTTGAAACAGCGCATCCAGTTCGTGCACGACCAGGTGCAGACCGACGCGCTGGTCGAGGAATACATCGAGGGTCGTGAGCTGTACGTGGGCGTCATGGGGAATGACAGGCTCACGCGGCTGCCGGTGTGGGAGATGAAATTCGGGTCGCTCCCGGAGACCTCCGCGGGCATCGCCACGCGGCGCGTCAAGTGGGACAAGAAGTACCAGAAGAAGCATGGCATCGACACCCACGAGGCGAAGGATCTGCCGCCCGCGGTGGTGGCGCGCCTCGACAAACTATCGCGCCGCGTCTATCGCTCGCTCGGTCTCTCGGGATGTGCGCGCATCGACTACCGGATGAATGCCGAGGGCCAGATCTACGTGATCGAAGCGAATCCGAACCCCAACCTCGCCGCCGAAGAAGACTTCGCCCAGTCGGCGCTCGCCGCCGGCGTGAGCTATCCGGAGTTGCTGGAGAAACTGCTTACGCTCGGCGCCGCATATCAGGCAGAGTGGCGCGCCTACTACGGTTGAGAGGGCGGTCATGAAAATTACTGTGCAGGGTTTCGCCGCTGGCACGCTCGCGGTTGCATTTGCCATCGGCCTCGCGGCCTGTGTCACGCAGGAAAAGAAGAGCAAGCTCGCCGTCGAGCGGTTCAAGCAGAGCACTTCGGGGCAGTATCAAAGCGCCAGCGGCGCGGAGCTGTTCATCGTGCCGGTACGCGCGCGCATGGTCACCGATGAAGCGCTGTACGTCGAACGTCACGATGCCCGCGGCACCTTCGGGCGGCTGCTCAACATCGAGTTGTCGCCCGACGGCAAGAAGATCATCCAGCGTGCGCTGACGTTCACGCAGGAAGGGCAGTGGCGCAACCTGCACGAAAACCCCGAGCTGTTCACCGCGCTGCTGCCGAAGGACGTGCGCCCGGCAGGCACCTGCGACATCCAGCCCACCGCCGACCTCAACGCGGTGAGCTATTCCTGTGGCGGCTCGCCGCCCGAAGTGTTCAAGCGCAAACAGTAGTTGGCCCGCGCGGTCGCGTCACCTGGTGTGCGCGTCCAGCCAGTCGAGCACCGTGCCGTACCACTGGATGCTGTTGTTAGGCTTGAGGACCCAGTGATTCTCGTCGGGGAAGTACAGCAGCCGGCTTTCGATGCCGCGGCGCTGCAGCGCGGTGAATGTGGCGATGCCCTGGGTATCGGGCACGCGGAAGTCCTGCCCGCCATGGACCACCAGCATCGGCGTGCGCCATAGCTTCACGTAGTTGGCCGGGTTGAACCGCTCGTGGATCTCGGGTGTCTGGTAGTAAGGCCCGCCGTTTTCCCATTCGGTGAACCACAGCTCTTCGGTGGTGTAGTACATGGAGCGCGTGTCGAAGATGCCGTCGTGATTGACGATGCAGCGGAACCCGTCCGACCAGTTGCCTTCGATCCAGTTCTGCATGTAGCCGCCGTAGGACGCGCCGAGCGAGCAGGCGCGTTGCCCGTCCAGCCACGGAAATTTCTGCAGCGCGGCCGCGAGACCCTTCTTCAGGTCCTCGAACGGGCGATCGCCCCAGTGCTGGCTGATCGAATCGGTGAATGCCTGGCCGTAGCCCGGTGAGCCATGAAAATCGATGAACACCACGGCATAGCCGCGCGCCGCGAAAGCCTGCGCGTTCCAGCGCCAGTTCCAGTGATTCTGAAAGCTCACCTGCGGGCCGCCGTGCACGATGAACGCGAGCGGATATTTCCTGTCTTTGGCGAACCCGGGCGGATTCACCACGTAGCCATACACGGTCTCGTCGTTCCAGCCCTTGAAGCTGAACTGCTCGAAGGTGCCGAGCGCGCGCGCCTTGAGCAGATCGGCATTCACATTGGTGAGCCGGCGCCGCTCTCCCTTCGTCGGCAGTAGATAGAGATCGGGCGGCGTGGCGAGGTCGTGCCACAACACCACCGCGCCGCGCGGCGCAGCCGAATAGTCGCCCACATATCCTGGACCCGAGAGGTTCGAGACCCGGCCGCTGGCCGCATCCACGGTAAACAGCGGCGTCTGGCCGAGGTCGCTCGCAACGGCGAGCAACGTGCGGCCATCGCGCGCCACGCTCAGGTGCTGGATCGAACGATCCCAGGATGCGGCGACTTCGCGCACTTGGCCGGCATGCATGACCTTGACGCGGAATCGATCGGCTTCGAAGCCGGGGCGACTCATCGCCAGCCATGCCAGATCGCCGTTGCCGAGGTAGACCGGCTGCGTGTCCCACGCGGGATTTGCGGCGGTGAGGTTTTTCAGTGCGCCGGAGCCGTCCGAAAGAGCTTCATACAAATCGAAGTTGGTCGACCAGGGTTCTTCGCGTCCAGCCGCGCGCGCGCTGAACACGACGCGCGCGCCGTCGGGACTGAAGGCGAACTCCTCGTCGCCGCCGTCAGGTTTGGACGGCACATCTGCGTCGAGTGTCTTGCTCACGTTCACCGGCGCACCGGCGCGGCCGTCGGCATTCACCGGCGCCACGAACAGGTTTGAGCGCGTGCCCACGTTCCAGGTGTCCCAGTGGCGAATGAACAGGCGATCGTAGCTGCGGCCGGAAGCCTTGTTCTTGCCGGCGGCATCGAGCCGCTCGCGCGTGCACTTGAGGTCGGCGCAATCGGGGAACACCTCCATGCCGAGCGCGATGCGTCCGCCACCGCTCGAGAACTGGAACGCGCTCACGTCGAGCGGATAGTCGGTGATCTGCACCGCCTCACCGCCGTTCAGCGGCAGGCGCCATATCTGCTGCGAACCGGTGCGCGAAGAAAGGAAGTAGATGTTGGTGCCGTCGACCGTCCATCGCGGATGCGTGTCGTTCGACGAATGCTGCGTGAGTCGCCGCGGCTTCGCGTTTTCAGCGTCGAGGTCGACCAGCCACAGATCGCTGCGGCCGCGATTGGCCGGCAGATCCGTTTCGCGCTGCACGTAGACCACGCGGCGCCCGTCCGGGGACACCTGCGGATCGCTGACGCGTGCCAGCAGGTTGAGATCGGTGGGCGTCAGGGCGCGCGCCGCGTCCGCGGCGCCGACGTTGTGTGCACAGAACCCGCAGGCGAACACAGCCGCGATGCGCAACCAGGACTTCATGGCGATCTCCAGTAGTTAGTAAGGGCGACGCAGCCGTGTCTATCGCCCGATTTCGGAAGCTTCGATGGTCCAGCTCTCGGCGGCCGCCGCCTCGAGCCAGTCATTCATGTGCGGGTCGGCGAGCACGCTCGCCATGTAGGCCGCGGTGGTGTCGCGCACGCGCGCGCCGTAGGTGCGCAGGCGCAGGACCACGGGCGCGTACATGGCATCGGCGACGCTGTATTCGCCGAACAACCAGGGCCCGCTCGAGCCGAAGCGGGTATGGCATTCGTTCCACAGCGCCTCGACGCGGGCAATCTCCGCCGAGCGTTCCGGATTCGGCGCGGTCCTGCGACCGGTGGCGCGCGCATTCATGGGCCATTGTGAGCGCAGGATCGAGAATCCGGCGTGCATTTCGGCGCACGCCGAGCGCGCAACGGCGCGCGCCTCGCGCTCTTTTGGCCAGCCGCGACCGGCGATCTCGCAGGCATATTCGCAAATCGCCAGCGAGTCCCACAGCAGCAATGAGCCGTGCTGAAGCACGGGCACGCGCCTGGATGGACTCAGCATGCCCACGTCACGCGCGAATTCGGGAGTATCGAGCGGCACGACACGCTCGGCGAACTTCAATTCCACGTGTTTCATGAGCAGCCACGGCCGCAACGACCACGACGAATAATTCCTGTTGCCCATGGTGAGCAGCATTTCGTTCATGAGGTTCTCCCCGGTACCATGCGCGCCATGGCTCCAGGCGCAATTCGCGCGATCTGTTTCGATCTCGACAACACGCTCTGGGAAATCGAGCCGGTATTGATTCGCGCGGAGCGCATTCTCGCCGATTGGCTCAGGCTGCGATACCCGCGAATCGCGCAGCGTTTCTCGCCGCAAGAGGTGAGCGAGGTGCGCGAGGCGCTGCTGCGCGAGCAACCTCATCAGGCACACGATCTTTCCTACCTGCGTCGCGAGACCATCGCGCGCCTGGCGGAGGCGGTGGGCTACAAGCGGGACATGGCGCACGAGGCGTTCGCATTCTGGCATGCCGCCCGCAACCGCCTCGAACCCTATGCCGAGGTGGTGCCGGCACTCGAGTCGCTCCGGCGGCACTATCGCCTGGCCACGCTGAGCAATGGCAATGCCGATCTTTCGATCATCGGGCTCGCGCACCATTTTGAAATCAGTTTGAGCGCGGGCGCACTCGGATGTGCCAAGCCCGACCCGCGCGCCTACGCGCGCCTGGCCGATTCGCTGACGCTCAAACCCGCGGAAATTCTGTTTGTAGGCGATGAACCCCACGCTGATGTCGTAGGCCCGCGTGCCGCCGGCATGCAAACTGTATGGGTGAATAGAGGTGGTGTTGTTTGGCCGGCCGCGTTGCCCGCGGCGGATGCCTGCATCACCGGCCTCGACGGCCTGGTCGCGCTGCTCACCTGAAACTGTGAACGGTGCACCGTTCGCCCGTACGTAGTTAGCAGTGTGCGCCGGCGACTGCCAGCGGGCGTGAGGCCAAAGCGGCTCCTGCGTCACGGAATTGAGCGCCGCAACGCGCTCAACTGGTGTCGGCGAGGCGCCGATGAATTGAGTGCATTCAATCGATCGGGGTGAACGATGACCATCCAGCCGGTTGCAAGTCTGAAGGAGTTCTTCCGCGACGCGTTGCACGACGCGCTGACGCATCAGCGCGTGGCGGTCGAAGGCGAGACCGAGCACTACGTGGTGAACGTGCTCACGCTGTTCTCGGACGCCGACGCGCTCTACGAGCGCCATACACACCACGAGGCGCGCCAGAGCGATTCGCGCACGCGACTCAAGCCGCTCGCGATGATGTTGGGCGAGGCGCTCGAGGCGCCGACACCGGAAGCCAGGTTTCGCGGCCTGCAGCGCCTCGGCGATGTTTCGCTGTTCATCGCCGGATTCTTCTCGGCGGGCTTCGCACGCAAGCTCGTGGACGTCGACTATCACATCGCCATGGGCGGTCAGGCCTACAGCGCGCTCGCCGAGAGCTGCCCGCCGGCACGCGCACGCACCATGCGCCAGGTATTCGCCGAGCTCGCGGCCAAGTTCCAGCCCATGGTGGACGCGCTGAACGAGATCAGCGAGACCGCCTACCAGCATTCGGACCAGGATCGGCTGCGGCTGTACGAATTGTGGGTGAAGACCGGAAGCGAGCGCTCCCGGCAACTGCTGCGCAAACTCGGGCTCGAACCGGCGCCGGCCGCGCGCAGCTTGCTCGCTCACTGACGTGGGCGACGCCACTCTCACGTCGCTGCAGGGTGCGCTGGCCGAGATCTACGACCTGCCGCCGACGCCGGATGTCTGCGATTTTCTGCTGACCGATCGAGCGGTTCTCGCGCAATTCAGTGAATTGCGCGCGAGCGACGAGCAGCTCATCGTGGCGGAAGAGGGCGATACCTTGTCGATGGGGTTGTACATCGACGCCGCCGTGCTCGAACGCCTGGGGCGGCGCGACCCTCATGCCGGCCTCACGCACGAGAACCTCGCCGACTATCTCACTGCCGCCGAAGGCGTCAGTCATTTCGTCTACGTGGCCTGGAACACCGGACACGACAAGCCCATCACGCTGCTGGAACTCGAACTGCAGGCCGAAGTGGACAAGTACGTGCTGTGCGCATGGTTGCTTCGCGCGCAGGGTGACGGCCGCTTCCCGCGCGAGCTTCATCGCGCGCTATTCGAGCGTGCGCGCGTCGATCCGGTGGCCGCGGCCGGCCGGATTGGCCTGTACCACACGGCTTCAACGTATGGGGCGCGCTTCTGCCGGCACGTTGGGGCGCTGCTGGAGCGCAAACGTCATGGCGTGACGCGCGACCTGCTCGCGGAGCTGCGGCGGTTCTATCGCTGGGGCAATGTGCGCAAGCTGCGCCACATAGAGCGCTACGCCTGAGCTTGCGAGGAGCGTCGGCTACGCTCCTATTCCACGTCGTGGTCGTCCTGGGACTTGCGGGAGTCGAGCTCGCGCTTCAGCTTGATCCATTCGCCGAGCTTGCGCAGATCGCGCTTGCCTTGAGGCTTCTTCGGCTCCGGGACGTGCGCGGCACCGATGCGAGCGTACGGATCGAAACCGCCGGCGCGTTTGCGCTCGACTGTCAGTTTGCCATTTTCGCCGCGTGCGGGAGTCGTCTCGATGGACAGCGGAGCGCGCTCGAGCGGCACGCCGGCGTAGCCGGCATCGATCCACTCCACGCGCGCGTTACCACGATCGTCGTGCACGATCTGAGACGCGCGGCGCCGGTTGCCGGCCTGCGGCCCTTTGTCATTTGTATTGTCGTCAGACACGGCCCAAGTATGACCGAGACGAGAATTTTGTTGTTTGACATAGCGACCATTTTGACTAGCGCGAATCGCATGCTGTGAGCCGTTTCACGCAATTTTTCGGCGTGATGCGGCTCGCAGAATTCCGATGATTGTCTTGGCGTCGGCTAGTTCCCCGTTCAGAGCGCGTTCCACGGCTGTCTGCAACGGCCACCACTCGACCTGGAAGACTTCGCCGGACTCGGGAGCGGCCGTGGCCACCGAAAGCTGGGTCGCGAGATACAGGTGTATCACTTCGGTGAAGACGCCCGGCGAACTGAAATACGTGCCGAGCGATTCCCAGTGAGACGCCGCTATCGCCGCTTCCTCGGCGAGCTCGCGCTGGACGGTGATTTCCGGCGCCTCGTTGGGTTCGAGTTTGCCCGCGGGCAGCTCATGGATGTATCCGCCCGCGGCGTGCCGATATTGGCGTAGCAGGCAGATGCGATTGTCAGCGTCGATGGCCACCGCCGCCGCGCCGCCCGGGTGGCGCACGATCTCGAGCGGCAGGCGCACGCCATTGGGAAGATCGACGGTGTCGACGCTCACCTGGATGACACGCCCGTCGTAGATCTTTTTCCTTTCGAACAGCATTTTGCGAGTGTACCTCCGAGGCGAATGCTTGCCCGCGTCTCAGCCCGCGGACGCGGCGTCTCCATCACCAGTACGCCAGCTGCTCAAACCCTGGATGGCGCGGCCCAGCGGAACCGGGCGCGTTTCGGCCACGACTGCCCTGGAAGTAGTAAGACTATTTGCCGACAGGTTGGCCGGGGCGTTGGTCGGTGCCTTGTTTGCCGCGATCGACGCGTGCCTGCAACAACCGAAGTGATGCTTGTACGCGCCGCGCGCCCGCGCTCATAATCGCCGCCCCAGGACTTGCGCACGCCTCGCGGCGCAAATCGGGATCAAAAAGGCGTCACATTCCACCCGGTTACGGGCGTGACGGCCGTCACGGCTCGCGGGGAGTTGAGCCTGGTTTCGTTGCCCTTTCATATATTGTTGTATTGATGCCCACGGC
>DASYKM010000239.1:0-8001 GCA_035995425.1 Steroidobacteraceae bacterium | reverse complement strand
GTCGAACGCGAGCACGCGCCCTTCGGGGCCGAGTGCCCCGAGGATGAGTGCCGTGTGACCGCCGCGCCCGAACGTCGCATCTATGTATAGACCGTCCGCCTGCACCGCGAGTGCTTCGAACGCTTCCCGGGCAAGCACCGGTATGTGCGCGTCCAATCACTCACTCCTGTTCAAGCGGCTGTCAGTCCGCCCCCGTGTTTCAAGCACCGTTGCCATGGACGAGAGCCGCTGCGCGGCAGTTCGTCCCACCCCAAAAACCTTTCTTCATCGAAAAACGATCAACCTAACTACTCACGCGCTTCTACAGCGTGAGCGAATCGAGCTCGGCCGCCAGGCCGGTTTCCGCCGCTTCGTTGGAGAGCCACAGGCTGCGACGCTCGTTCCAGCGCGCCTCGTCCCACAACTCGCAGCGATTGCCCTGGCCGATCAGCATTCCGTGCCGCTCGAGCAGCGCGAATTCGCGCAGTTCGGGTGGCAGCAGCAAACGTCCGTGCCCGTCCAGGTCGAGCTCGGTGGCATGACCCACCATGAGCCGCTGCAGCCGGCGCGCCTGCGCGTGCAAGGAAGGCAGGCTCATCAACTTGCGTTCGATCAGTTCCCAGTCGGGCAGCGGGTAAAGCAGGAGGCACTGATCCCGGTCGACGGTGGCGACCAGCTTTCCCTGGCTGCGCTCGAGCGCGTGCTCGCGATACCGGGTGGGTAAAACCATCCGGCCCTTCGCATCGAGGGTCACTTTTGCTGCACCGCGAAACATGGACGGATAGGCCAGTTAAGCCCATTTCTCCCCACTTTTTCCCACTTGGCGCCACTATAGGAATGGCAAAAGGCGCGGTCAAGGAATAAGTCACAAATTTTTCCCATGGCGCCAGCGACTTACGCCTGATTTAGGTGGCGCGGCACGAGAAAGCGCACACACGGGCTCTTATCGATCAGTGGCTTGTCAACGCTTGTTCATACAGTGCGTAAGGAAAGCGACAGCTGTATGAGTCCCTTCGCGCGAGGAGCTCGACGAGGAAATCCAAAAGAGACTGGGAAGGGAATTGGATTCAGGAAATTCCGCGTCTATTGAACCATTAGTGATTCAATAGACGCCGAACTCTGTCTGACTGTCTTAAAGAAGGAGTCGGCCTGTAAGCCGGGTTTTGTCGAGGACAGTCATTCCTCTGGAATCGCCGTCACCGGCGACCTCAAGCGGCCTACCCGAAAGCACGCGGGACTCACGCTGCCACTTGCGTGGCGACTTTCCTATTTGGCCTTGCTCCAGGTGGGGTTTGCCATGCCACCGAGTGTTACCACCGGCGCGGTGCGCTCTTACCGCACCGTTTCACCCTTACCAGCTTCATTGCTGAAGCTTCGGCGGTTTGTTTTCTGTTGCACTTTCCGTCGGCTCACGCCGCCCAGGCGTTACCTGGCACCTTGTCCACGGGAGCCCGGACTTTCCTCCACATTTCGCGAGAAATGCAGCGACCGTCCGGCCGACTCCGCGCGCACCATAGCGGCATGTCGCCGCGCGCTCAAGTTGTTAGTTCACGACTCAGCCGTTTACGTCGTTGCTTTCGCCAGCTCGAGCGCCCGCGCGTAGGCATCGTTGCGCTTGGCGCCGGTGAGCCGGGCCGCGAGCGCCGCGGCCTTGCTCGGCGCCAGTTCGCTCAGCAGGATGGTCAAAGTCGCATCGAGTTGCTGGCGCGGCGCGTGCTCGGCAGCGACCCGCGGCGCACCCTCCACCACCACGGTGATCTCGCCACGCGTGAAATTCGCATCGCCGCGAGCCTGCGCGGCGAGCACCTCGAGCGTGCCGCGATACACGGTTTCGAAAACCTTGGTGAGCTCACGCGCCACGGCCGCGCGACGCGTCGGGCCGAATCCGCCGGCCAGGTCCTCGAGTGACTCGGCGATGCGGTGCGGTGCTTCGAAGAACACCAGCGTGCGCGCTTCGCTCGACAACTCAGCGATTCGCGCTCGCCGCTCGGCGAGGCGCGCCGGCAGGAATCCCTCGAAAGAAAAGCGTTCGGTCGGCAGCCCGGCGATGCTCAGCGCCGCCGTGATGGCCGAAGGGCCCGGCACCGCCACTACAGTAATGCCCTCCTGGCTGACACGGCGCACCAGCTCGAAACCAGGATCTGAAAGCAGCGGCGTGCCGGCGTCGCTCACCAAGGCGATTCGCGCTCCGGCGCGCAGCTTTTCCAGCAGCTCGTCTATGCGCTCACGCTCGTTGTGCTCATGCAGCGACACCAGCGGGCGTGACAACCCGAGCGTTGTCAGCAATTGCCCCGTCCTGCGTGTGTCTTCCGCCGCGATCAGCTCCGCGGCCGCGAGCTCTTCGCGCGCGCGTGGCGAAAGATCGCCAAGATTGCCGATGGGTGTCGAGATCACCGCGAGACGCCCCAAGTTCGCTGCCACTATAATTCTCCCCTGCGCCGGGACGCCCAGGCATTCATGAAGGCTATTCGACGTATGACGGCTAAGAAAGCCCTGAGGACCGAAGTGGGACGTGCATTCGCACTTTTCGTCGTCATCGCCGCGGCGCTGGTGCTGAGCGGATGTCCTTCCACGCCGCGTCGTGGTGGCCCACCGAACGTCGATCGCGCCGAACAGCTGACCCGCGCCGGCGACCACGCCGCCGCCGCCGCCATCTACGCACGCCTGGCAGCCGAGACCACGGGCACGGACAGTGCTGAATTCCGTCTGCGCGCCGCGCGCGCCTGGCTCGCGGCGGGACGCGCCCTGGATGCCGACCGCGAGCTCGAGCTGTTGCCGCCGGGGCTCACTCAGCAGCAGGCACTCGAACAAAGCCTGCTGCGCATCCAGTCTTCCGTCGCGCAGGGCCGCGGCGACGAAGCCTGGCGGCAGGTCAGCGGCATGCAGACGCCCACCGCGCAACCCGCGGCATCGCGCTACTACGAAACACGGCAGCAGGTCGCCATCGCCACCGGTCACCTGCTCGACGGCATCCGTTCCGAGCAGTCGCGCGAACGGCTCATAGGCCCGGGCGACGCGCGCGTAGCGCGCGCCGAATTGTTAGCGCAGCTGCGCGGCGCAGCCGAGCGCGGCGTATCGCTCACGCCTCCGCCCGGCAGTGACGCCATCGTGCGCGGCTGGCTCGAGGCAGCCACCGTTTCGCTGGACAACACCCGCAATCCGACGCGAGCCGCGACGCTTCTGGCCGCCTTCCGCGCGCGTTTCCCGTCGCATCCGGCGCTCGCCGTGCTGTCCGGTGAGCCTGGCGTCGGCATCGAGGAGCCGCAAGCCAAGCTCGAAGCCGCGCCCCACCTGGCGCTCATGCTGCCGCTCAGCGGCCGCACCGCGGAGCAGGCCGGGCAGATCCGCGATGGCTTCATGACCGCCTATTACCAGCTGCCTGCCGCCTCGCGTCCGCGGCTGCGCGTCTACGACACGGCCGTCGCGTCCATGGCCGACACCGTGGCGGACGCCACCGCCGCCGGCGCCGAGTTCATCGTCGGTCCGCTGACCCGCGCGGAAGTCGTCGCCACCGCCGATCTCCTAACTACTAGGCCGCCGATCCTGGCTCTCAATTTCCTGCCGGCGGACCGGCCGACACCGGAGCGCTATTTCCAATTCGCGCTGTCACCCGAAGACGACGCGCGCGCGGTTGCGCGCTACATCGGCGCCTCCGGCCGCCGCCGCGGTGTGGCGCTCGCGCCCGAGGGTGATTGGGGCGCACGGGTTACCGCCGCATTCGACGAGGAATTGCGCGCCGCCGGCGGCTACCTGCTCGGCCAGGCCACCTTCGGCACAGCCGCGCGCACCGATTTCACCGACAGCATCACCCAGGTGCTGCGCACCGACGATAGCCGCGTGCGTCAGCAACGCATCCAGGCAACGATCGGCCAGAAACTCGAGTTCGAGCCGCGCCGCCGGCCCGACATCCAGTTCATTTTCGCGCCGAGCTCGCCCGGTTCCGCGCGCCTGCTCCGCCCGCAGCTGCGATTCAATCTGGCCGGCGACATTCCCACCTACACACTGGGCGACGCCTACGAGCCGCATCCTACGGCGAACCAGGAGATCGACGGCATCATGTTTCCAGACATGCCATGGATGTTAGGCAACGATGGATTGTCGGGCGAGGTTCGTGAAGCCGCGCGTCAGGCTTTCGGGGATTCCGCCGCGCGTCGCGGGCGGCTGTTCGCCTTTGGCTACGACGCTTTCCGCATCGCGGCGTCGCTACAGCGTGGCGGCGCCGTGAATCCCGAAGGACTCACCGGCACACTGTCCATCGACGCGCAAGGACGCGTGCGCCGCGAGCTCGAATGGGCGCGCATCAAGGGAGGCCTGCCGGCACCGCTCGATCGCGCCGACTCCACCGCGGGCACGAGCACGCCTTAGAAAACCTTCCAATCATTCCGGAGCGATGGCATGGACCGCCGTCAAACCGGCACGCTGGCCGAAAACAGCGCGGCCGCATTTCTCGAATCGCAGGGCTTCACCATCGTCGCCCGCAACTTCCTGCGCCGTGTCGGCGAACTCGACGTGGTCGCGCGCGCGGGCGACCTGCTGATAGTCGCCGAAGTACGCACGCGCGCCAGCGAACGGTTCGGCGGCGCCGCAGCCAGTGTCAGCCGCGCCAAGCAACGGCGCGTCGCGGCCACCACCGCGTTGCTCTTGCAGCGGCGGCCCGAATTGCGCGCCTGCCGCGTACGTTTTGACGTGATCGTCGTGCGCGATGGAGCCATCGAATGGCTCAAACACGCGTTCGCGGCGTGAAAAGGGGACGCGGGTCGAGGATGCATGTGCCCGAGTGAGCATCCGACGCGCGTCCATTTGCAATTGACCCATGTCCCCATCCTTTTGCCAAAAGGTTCACGGACGTTTAAGGTCGCGCCCACATGCGCACGCTCGACGACCTGTTCAAGAACAACCAGGAATGGTCCGAACGAATTCGTCGCCAGGACCCGGAGTTTTTCGCCAAGCTCTCGCGTCAGCAATCGCCCACCTACCTGTGGATTGGCTGCGCCGACAGCCGCGTGCCCGCCAACCAGATCGTCGGATTGCTTCCGGGCGACATCTTCGTGCATCGCAATCTGGCCAACATGGTGGTGCACACCGATCTCAACTGCCTTTCGGTCATGCAGTTCGCGGTCGACATCCTCAAGGTCAAGCACATCATCGTCGTCGGACACTACGGCTGCAGCGGCGTGCAGGCGGCCATGCGGCGTTCGCGTGTCGGCCTGGCCGACAACTGGCTGCGCCACGTGCAGGACGTGCACGAGAAACATGAACACTCCCTCGCCGGCTGCAGCAGCGAGAGCGCCGCCTCCGACCGGCTGTGCGAGCTGAACGTCGTCGAGCAGGTCGCCAACGTCTGCCAGACCACCATCGCGCGCGACGCCTGGGAACGCGGCCAGGAACTGTCCGTGCATGGATGGATCTACGGCATCGCCGACGGCCTGGCACGCGATCTCAGCACCACGGTGTCCGACTTCCGCGAGGCAACGCCCGTGTACCATTCGGCGCTCGCCAAGCTCGCGGGCGCCCGCGCCAACCAGGCATGACCCCGCCGTTCGCCGCCGCACGACGCGCGGCCGACTGAAGGAGCTGCCGTGTTCGTCAGCATGTGGATGACACGCAAGCTCGAGACCATCGCGCCGTCGGCGACGCTCGCCGAAATCGCCACGCGCATGGCGCGCCTGAAGATCCGGCGCCTGCCGGTAGTTAGTTCATCGGCCGAGGGACTGCGCCTGCTCGGCATCGTCACGCACTCGAACGTGCTGCACGCCTTTCCGGCCAGCATCAACCCGTTCGCGGTCAACGCCGCCGATGGCGTCGCGGCCATCGAGGCTGCCGCCGGCCACAGCCGGGTGACCGCGGCGGATCTGATGGCGCGAGAACCGCATGTAACCGCACCCGACGCACCGATCGAATCCGCGGCCCGACTGATGCGCGATCACAAGATCGGCGCCTTGCCGGTCGTGAGCCAGCAATTGCTCGTGGGCATCATCACCGAGTCGGACATCTTCCGCGCCATGGTCGAGGTGTTCGAGGCGCCCGATCGCGCCGTCCGCATCACTTTTTCGTTGAGCACGGGGGAAGACGTGTTGCCGCTGATTGCCGACATCGCCCGCCGTCGCGACATGCGCGTGACCAGTTTCATGGCGCTGCCGCGCCACGAGCCGCCGGTATGCGTCGTGCAGATGGCGGGCAACAAGATCGAGGAGACGCTGGAAGACGTGTGGAAATCGCGTCACCGCGTGATGAACGTGGTCCAGCTGGCCACCGACGCGGCCGCTACCTAGCTACTTGACGACCTTGAGCTGAGGGCGGCGGCTGCCGTCTTCGGGCGGCGCCGGCTTGGTCGGCGGCTCCGGCCCCAGGTCCTGCTCGGAGAACACCATGCCCTCGCCGGTTTCGCGCGCATAGATGCCGAGCACGGTGCTCACCGGAATGCGCACGTGGTGCACCACGCCTGCGAAGCGAGCTTCGAACTCGATCCAGTCGTTGCCCATCACCAGCCGCTGCGTCGCGGTCGATGAGAGGTTGAGCACGACTTTGCCGTCCTTGACGTAGGCGCGCGGCACTTCGACACCGGCCTTCTCGGCGTCGACGATGACGTGCGGCGTTTCGCCGTTGTCCATCATCCAGCCGTGCATGGCGCGAATCAGATACGGGCGCTTGGAATTGCGCACTCGATCGTTCATGCGAGCCGCATCTCCCGTTCGTTCTCCGACAGGCTGGCGCGGAACGCCGGCCGCGAAAAAATGGTGCTCGCGTATTTCAGGATGGGCTGTGCCTGCGGCGGCAGATCGATCTCGTAGCGTGGCAGGCGCCACAGGATGGGCGCGATGCTCGCGTCCACCATCGAGAATTCGTCGGACAGGAAAAAGGGCTTGAGCTTGAACAGGTCGGCGCTGCCGAGCACGTTGTCGCGCAATACCTTGCGCAGCTGCGGCAGATCCTTGTTCGTACCCGGCGCGTCCATCTTGCGCGCGAGGTCGTACCAGTCGTGTTCGATCTGATAGAGCGCGAGGCGCGCCCGCGCGCGCGACACCGGATCGACCGGCATGAGCGGCGGATGAGGGAAACGCTCATCGAGATATTCCATGATCACGCGGGAGTCGTAGAGCACCAGGTCGCGGTCGATGAGCGTCGGTGTGGTGTGATACGGATTGAGGTCGAGCAGGTCCTCGGGATATTTCCCGGGCGCGACGTCGACGATCTCGATGTCGATCGCTTTTTCGGCGATCACGATGCGCGTGCGATGACTCCACGGATCATCGGGCGCCGAGAACAGGGTCATGGTTGCGCGGCGACTCGACACTCAGTGTCCCCCGCGCACTATGGCGAGACGATTCTTCCGACAAGGGCCGGACTCGACGCTCCCGGCCCGGACAAACCCCATCCCGATGAGAATGGGGCTGCTCAGCGGACGTCCTTCCAATATTCCTTCTTCAACATGTACGCGATGCCCGTGAACATGAGAAGGAACAAGACCACCCAGACGCCCAGGCCCTGACGCTCGACCTGCGAAGGATCGCTGACGTATTGCAGGAAATTCACGGTGTCGCGCGCGAACTCGTCGAATTGCTCGTCGTTCAGGCTGCCGGCAACACCCGGCTCGAACGCCTTGAATTCCGGAACAGCCACGGCTTTGCCGTCTTCACCCTTGTGCTCGACGGATGTCCAGACGGCGTTCTTCACACCCTGCACGCTCGCGAGCACGTGCGGCATCGCGGTGCCCGGCAACTGCAGGTTGTTCACGCCGGTCTGCCGGCTGGCCGGATCGGCGTAGAAGCTCGTCAGGAAATTGAATATCCAGTCGCTGCCGCGCAAGCGCGCTTCCAGCGACAGATCCGGAGGCGCCTTGCCAAACCAGTTCTGCGCGTCGGCGGCCGGCATCGGCGCCTTGATGTAGTCGGAGAACTTGTCGCCCGGCCGCACCAGCAACGCGTCGCGCAGCTCATCGGAGATCTTGAGGTCTTCGGCGAGGCGCGAATAGCGCATGAACTTCAGCGAGTGGCAACCCGAGCAATAGCTCATGAAATTGCG
>DASYKM010000238.1:0-11232 GCA_035995425.1 Steroidobacteraceae bacterium | reverse complement strand
CCGAGAGCGAGCAGCGCCTGCAGCGTCGTGCGACGGTTGATCGGCGAATCCCTCATGGGCAAACAACCTACGCCTGATTCGGTGCGAAGGAAACTCCGCTGCCTTGAAAACGTGCGCGCCGCACGGTGCGGTGTCCCATTTTTGGTACCAGGCACCCTCAGGTGACTTAAGGAATGGCGGGGTCCGGCAGCGCGTGGAATGCATTGCGTAAGGACTCGCCCCAGCCGTCGCGGATGACTTTGAAATATGCGTCATCGGGTCCGATGTTTCGATGCAACGAAACCTGCAGTGCATCGCGGCGCACGATGGCGAGATCGAGAGGCATACCTACCGACAGGTTGGAACGGATGGTGGAATCCATGGAAATCAGCGCGCACTTCGCCACCGCCGGCAACGAGGTCTCCGCCTTCACCACCCGGTCGATGATCGGCTTGCCGTACTTGGATTCACCGATCTGGAAATAGCGGGTGTCGGGGGTGGTTTCGATGAAATTGCCAGCCGAGTACACGTGAAACAGGCGCTGCGCTTCGCCGCCGATCTGGCCGCCGACGATGAAGGTGGGGTTGAACTCGATGCCGTGCTCCTTGAGCGGCTGGGCGTCGCGGTGAAACACGTCGCGTACGGCGTCGCCGACCAGGCGGGCGGCGTCCGACATGGTGCGTGTGGTGAGCAGGCTGGCCTTGGCGCTGGTGACGCGCTCACGCAGCAGGCCGGTGACCGACTGGCTCACGGCCAGATTGCCCGCCGACAGCAACACGATGACGCGCTCGCCCGGAATCTCGAAAAACGTCATCTTGCGAAAGGTACTTACCTGGTCCACGCCGGCGTTGGTGCGCGAATCGGACAGAAACACCAAGCCTTCATCGACCTGGACGCCGACGCAGTAGGTCATCGTGTATTAGTTCGCCGGGTAAAGATTTTCGCCGAGGTCGTTCATGGTCGCCGAATCGAAACGGCGGCCAACCCCGGTGATGGTGGAACGTGCCACGTAAATCTCGGCGCCCTGTGACGCTTCGTATGAAGCGCGCGTGCCACCGATGCTGCTGTTGACGATGTGCACACGCGCCTGCCGCGCGATGATGCCGACGCCCGCGGCACTGAGGCGCGAATTGCTGATGTACAGGTCGCAACCTTTCTCCGCGATGATGGCATCGCCGCTGAATTCGATCGTCTCGCCATCGATGTGCATGAGCCGATCGCCCTGGCAGATGATGGGATCGGAGCGCCGCTCGACATTGCCGGTGACGCGTTCCGCGGTTCTCTCGTCGGTGGGCTTTGCGTCGGTGCGTGGCGCGCTCGGGTCCCGCGCGATCGAATAGCCCGGGCCTTCGAGCGTGGCCGGCGCGTTGTGCGACGCGGCCGACTGACCGCGCGTGATGCGGTAGCCGGGGCCTTCGGCGAGCGCATTGCCGGTGCCCGGGGACTCGCCGGCCACGACGTCAGTAGTTTGACTCGAGGCCAGCGTGTTCGCGGTGTCGTCGGCGATGGCCGGTGATTCAACCGGAACCGCGGCCGGCGCGGCGGCGGCCACGGCCGGCTTCGCTTCCGGTTTCGGCAGCGGCGCGGCGACGAGATCCTGGAGACGAAGGGTCTGAATTACTCCGGTGGCGGTGTCGCGCACGGTGAACACACCGGCGGTGTCATCGGTGGCGACGATTTCAAAGGCGGGGTTGCGCGCGAGCGCTGCCTTGGCCCAGTCGATCTCGCGAGCGCTTTCCTGCTTGCCGCACGCCGCGAGCAAGACCAAACCACCGACAGCCAACCCCAGGCACAGACGGGTTTTCATGAGCGAATCGTAGGCGCTTGCACGGCTTCTGCAAGGGGTAAAGGAACTATTTCTAGTAGAGTCCGCGCACCGTGACACCTGAACTCGCCGCCTATTGTGAGCAGCAGCTGACACGCGTTCGCGACTCGGGAGCGCTCGCGGTTTTCGAGGCGGCGGCGCCGGAGCTGCGTGATGCATTGCCACGCGTGCTCGCCGCCAGCGATTTCGTCTGCGCCTCGCTCGGGCGCGACTCGGCGGACGAAAAATGGCCGCTGTCCCGATGGTTGATAGACCAGGCGGCACTGACGCGGCCGCTGGCACGTGGCGAGATGGCGCAACGTCTCAAGGCCGCCGCGGGAGCGGAACCAGACCTCGCCGGATTCATGGCGGCGCTGCGCCGCCAGCGGGAACGGGAGATGGTGCGCATCGCGTGGCGCGATCTGGCGGGGTGGGCGAATCTGAACGAGACGCTGGCGGACACCAGCGCGTTCGCCGACGTGGCCATCGAGGCGGCGGTGGAATTCGCCGGTCACGACCTGGCGCGCATGTACGGCGAGCCACGCAGCGTCGCGGGGATCGCGCAGCCGTTCATCGTGCTGGGCATGGGCAAGCTCGGTGGGGAAGAGCTCAACTTCTCCTCCGACATCGATCTCATCTTCGTCTTTCCCGACAAGGGGACCACTTCCGGTGCCCGCTGCATCGACAACGAGGACTTTTTCACGCGCCTCGGAAGGCTGGTCATCCGCCTGCTCGGCGAACGAACCGCCGAAGGCAGCGCGTTCCGCGTCGACATGCGCCTGCGGCCGTTCGGCGACAGCGGGCCGCTGACCGTGAGCGCGTTGTTCCTCGACAACTATCTGCAGACGCATGGCCGGGACTGGGAGCGCTATGCATGGATCAAGGCGCGCGCCATCACCGGCGTGGAAGCGTACAAGCACATCCACGCTGAAAGCGTGCGCCCGTTCGTCTATCGCCGTTACCTCGACTTCGGAGTGTTCGAGGCGTTGCGCGAGATGAAGGCGCTGATCCAGAAGGAGGTCGCGCGCCGCGACCTGGCTGAGCACGTGAAGCTGGGGCCGGGCGGCATCCGCGAAATCGAATTCGTGGTGCAGGCATTCCAGCTGATCCGCGGTGGGCAGGACCGCCGCATGCAGACCCAGTCGTTGCTGGCCGTGTTGCCGCAACTCGCCGGCGGGAAACTGCTGCCGGCGCGCGTGGCGCAGGAGCTCGAGGCGGCCTACGTATTTCTGCGCCGGCTGGAGAATCGCCTGCAGATGCTCGGCGACAACCAGGTGCACACCGTTCCCGGCGACCCCCTGACGCGCGAGCGCGTGGCGATGGCCATGGGTTTTGATGACTGGGAAGCGTGCGCGGCTGCGCTCGACCAGCATCGCGCGCGGGTGACGTACGCATTCCAGGACGTCATGTTCGCGCGCAACGAGGCGGCCTCCGTCGACATGCCAGGCGTGAACGGTATCGCCGAAGCCTGGATGCGCGGTATCGAAGGGCCGCAGCTGGCCGCCGCCCTCGAGACGCGCGGCTTCGCCGAAGCGGCCCGCGCCGCGGCGTTGCTCACCGAGTTCCGCGGCAACGCGACGCTGCGCCGGCTCGATGCCCCGGGGCGTGCAAGGCTGGACACGCTGATGCCAAGGTTGTTAGCGGCCGTTGCCGACGTCGGACTCGCCGAATCGCCGCAGGTCGACGTGCTGCGCCGCGTGCTTCGCATATTGGAGGCCATCGGTTCGCGGTCGGCGTATTTCGCGCTGCTCAATGAGAACGCGCAGGTGCGCCGCAAGCTGGTCGAGCTAGCGGCACGCGGGGAATTCCTCGCCGCGCAGATCGCCTCGCACCCGCTGCTGCTCGACGAATTGCTGGACGAGACCACGGAAGGATTGCCGGCGTCGCGCGCCGATCTCGAGGCGGAAGCGGACGCGCGGCTCGCGCACCTCGCCGAGGACGAGCCCGAGCGGCAGGTGGAAGTGCTGCGCCAGTTTCAACGCGCGGCGATCTTTCGCGTGGCCATGGCCGATCTCAGCGGAAAGATTCCGCTCATGCGCGTGAGCGACTACCTCACGGAGATAGCCGAAATCATCGTCGAGCGGGCCATGCGGCTCGGCTGGGCGCAGATGACCGCGCAGTTCGGCGTGCCGCAGACCAACGACAGCGGCGGCCGGCGTGCCGTCAAGGTCTGCGCCGTGGGGTACGGGAAGTTAGGCGGCAATGAGCTCGGCTACGCCTCGGACCTCGACCTCGTGTTCCTGCACGATTCCGGCGCCGGGCAGGCGGAAACCGATGCGGCGAAGCCGGTGGACAATCAGGTGTTCTTCATCCGATTCGCGCAGCGCGTCCTGCATCTGCTCACCATGCACTCCTCGGCCGGGCGCCTCTATGAAGTCGACGTGCGACTGCGGCCCTCCGGCAAGGGCGGCATGTTGATCACGCGCGTCGGCGCGTTCGCCGAATACCAGGAGAAGGAAGCCTGGACCTGGGAGCACCAGGCGTTGCTGCACGCACGCGCGGTGGCGGGCGATCCGGGCCTGCGCGCCGAATTCGAGCGCGTGCGCGTCGACATCCTCGTACGTTGCGTGCGGCGCGAAACCCTGCAGAGCGAAGTGAGAGACATGCGTCTACGCATGCGCAAAGAGCTGTCCCGGGGCCGGCCGGGTTCGGGCAAGTTCGACATCAAACAGGACGCCGGCGGCACCGCCGACATCGAGTTCCTGGCGCAGTACTGGGCGCTGCTGTACGCGGCCACGCATCCCCCCGTCGTCATGTTTGCCGACACCATCCGGCAGCTCGAATCCGTGGCATCCGCAAACCTGGTGCCTCAAGCGACGGTCGACGTGCTGACGCACGCATATAGAAGGTATCGCGAGCGCGCCCACCACCTGTCGCTCGACCAGGGCGAAGCGGTGGTTCAGGCCGAGGAGTTTGCCGAAGAACGCGCCGCCGTGAGCGCCATCTGGGATGCGACCATGGCGGCAAGTAATGAAACCGCGCCGGCCGCACCCCTATAATCCACGCCCATGTCAGCCACCAAGCCGCTCATCCAGCCCAACGCGCAAAACGAATACAAAGTGGACGCCGGCGATCTGCCGCTCGCATGCCCGATGCCGGAGATGTATCTGTGGAACTCACATCCGCGCGTGTACCTGGCCATCGAGCAGACCGGTTGGGCCAAGTGCCCGTACTGCGGCGCGGAGTACCATCTCCAGCGCTGACTATTTCCAGCGCTGGCGCGCCCTTTCAGCGCCGCCGAAGCGGCGGCGTAAATCAGCCGAATGGTTTGTCGAGCGATGGTGGTGGAGTGGAGAACCAGATGGGTTTCTCGGCGCTCATGTGGAAACAGTCTTCCAGTCTGATGCCGAATTTGCCGGGTAGATAGATTCCCGGCTCATCCGAGAAGCACATCCCGGTCGCGAGAATGGTTTGCTCGCCGTGCACCAGGTTCACCGGCTCGTGACCATCGAGCCCGATGCCATGGCCGGTGCGGTGCGGCAACCCGGGTAGTTTGTAGCCGGGGCCATAGCCCCATTTCACGTACTGCGCGCGCACCGCGTCGTCGACGCGGCCCGCGGGCAGGCCGACGCGCGCGGTTTCGATGGCGATCTGCTGGCCGTCGCGCACCTGCTGCCACACCTTGCGCTGCTCGGGCGTCACCGCGCCGGACACGAAGGTGCGTGAGATATCCGACTGGTAGCCTTCGACGGTGCAGCCGCAATCCATGAGCACCACTGCGCCCTCGCGTACCGCCTGCGGCTGACCCGAACCGTGTGGATAGGCGCTGGCTTCGCCGAGCAGGATCAGCGCGAACTCGGGCGCGGCGCCGAGGGCCGCGTGCGCCGCGTCCATCATCGCGCCGATGTCCTTGGGCGTCATGCCCGTCTCGATGCGTGGCGCGGTGTTCCGATACGCGGCGATGGTGATGTCGGCGGCTTTCTGCATGAGGGCGAGCTCGGCCGAGGATTTCATCATGCGGCAGCCGCGCACCACCGGAGCGCCGTTGCGAATGTCGACGCGTGGCATCGCGCGGCGCAGCGCGTCCACCGCGAAAAAGCGCACGGTCTCTTCGACGGCTACCGGCGCCGTGACCTTGCGGTCGCGCAGGACGCCGGCAACCGTCGCGAGCGGGTCTTCGTCCTCGTTCCACACGCGCACCTCGGCGGGAACCTTCAGGCTTTCGCGCACCGAGGGTTCTTCGAAGTGCGGCGTGACGATGGCGATGTCGCCTTCGCGCGGCAGGATCGCGGCGGTGAGGCGTTCGCTGCGCCACCAATCCACGCCGGTGAAGTACACCATCGAGGCGCCGGGCTCGATGAGCAGCGCGCCGATGCCCTGCAGACTCATGAGCGCGCGAGCTTTGGCGATGCGCGCCAGGTATTCGGCGCGGCTGATCGGCGTGATGTCGCCGGTCATCGGCTTCAAGCCGGAGGCAGCATCCTCGGCGAACAGGCGACTGGGCACGACTGCTGCCAGCGCGGCGGTGGCGGCGCCCATGGATAACAAATCGCGTCGACTGGTTCGCATTGCTGTCCTCTCACGAGAATCCCAACCCGGTACCACTCAGGGCTTGTACGGCTTGTACGATTTCTCTTCGACGATGCTCGAGCCTGACAAGGTGTTGATCCGCTTTTTTATCTGCGCTCGTTCGTCATTGGTGACATAGACCGCGCGCGCCAGCTCGATGAATTTCTGACCGAAGCGGCCGGCGCGTTCTTCGTCGCGGATATCGTCTTCGATGACCCACAGCGCTTCATTGACGCGTGTGAGGTTGGCTTCTTCGGCGCCGAGATCGACGGCGGCGGCACCCGAGTCCTTCCAGGTCTTCTCGAGCAGCGCCAGCTCGTGCTTGACGTTGGCGACTTTCGCGGCATCGCTCATGCGCGCGGCCTTGATGCGCAGGATGGTGATCTTGTCGAGCAGCTCGCCGGGACTGATGGGTACGAGAATCTCTTTCATGGGGTGGTTTTCATCCAAGCAAGGCTAGCAGCTGATCGAGCTTGTTGCAGACGGCCGTGACTTCTATGAGCTCCATGACGCCGGGCAACTCGATCTTTCGCGTCCACGGCAGTTCGGCGGCGGGTTTACCCAGGAATTTGCGCGCGGCGTCGTCGTAGGCGTTCACACACCACCGGCGCGACTCGTACGGCCCACTGCGCTGCGGGTTCGTGGCCGCGTACAACCCGATGACCGGTGTCTCCACCATGGTGGCCATGTGCGCGGGTCCGGAGTCGGGAGTGAGCAGCACGGTAGCGCGCGCCAGCAAGGCCAACAGCTGCGGCAGCGTGTCCTTTCCGACCTGGTCGATGAGCGGAACGCTGGCCTGTTTCGCGATCTCGGCGGCCATGTCGCGCTCGATGGCGGCGGGTCCGCCGCACAGGATCACGCGCATGCCGTGCTTGCGCACCGCGTGTTCGGCCACCGCGGCATATCGCCCGGGCAGCCAGTTGCGCGCCCGATGACTGGAACAGGCGCTGATCACCAGCGTGGGCTGCGCGTCTTTCGTCGAAGAGGGAATCAATTGCTCGGCATAGGCGAGCGCTGTGGGCGGCAGCGGAACGTCCCAGCGCGGCGGACCTGGAGTGATGCCGAGCGCCCGGGCGAATCCCATGAAACTGTCCAGCACGTGTTCGCGTGAACGTGGCTCGATCCGTCGATTGGTGAACAACCATTGCAGCTCGCGCGCGCGCTGCCGGTCGAATCCGACCTTGATAGGCGCGCGAATGCAGGCGGCGGCGGCGCTGGCACGGGCCGACAGCTGCAGATGCAGCAGCAGATCGAACGCTCCGCGGCGTCGCATCTCGGTACGCAGCCGCGTGAATGCGGACAGGCCGGCCGCCTTGTCCACGGTGATAAGCTCCACATCCGGAATGACGCTCATCAATTTCGCTTCGAGTTTGCCAATCACCCACGTGAAGCGCGTGCGCGGCCATGCGTCCTGCAATGTGCGCAGCAACGGCACCACATGGCAGGTATCGCCTATGGCCGACAAACGGAGCAGGCAGACTTTTTCCGGTGCATCCATGGGAATGAGTGAATGAAGCGACACTGGCCAGTGGGAGCGGAGGTCAGCGAGGCCGCCTTCGCGGGCGGCCGGATGCTATACGACACCCAACGCACGAGCAATTTCTCGGCGGAGTTCTTCGAGCCGGAATATTGGCGCGAGCACGACTCCATCGAAGGTACCGCGCGCGGGCGCGGCACCACGTGGTTCATCCGCACCGGCGACAGCAGCTTCGTGCTGCGGCACTACCGGCGCGGCGGGCTGATGGCAAAATTTTCCAAAGACAAATATTGGTGGCACGGCGAGAACGAGACGCGCTCGTTCGCCGAGTGGTATCTGACCTATCACTTGCATCGCGCCGGTCTTCCCGTCCCGACACCAATAGCGGCGCGCTATCAGCGCCAGGGCTTGTTCTATCGCGCCGATCTCATCACCCAGCGCATCGAGAACAGCGAGCCGCTCGCGGCGCGGCTTCTCAAAGGGCCGCTGCCGCTCACGCAATGGATCGCGGTGGGCCGTTGCATCCGCCGCTTTCACGACGCGGGTGTGTGCCACGCGGACCTCAACGCGCACAACATCCTGCTGACACCCGAGCAGGTGTATCTCATCGACTTCGATCGCGGCGAGCTGCGCAAGCGCGGCTGGTGGGCCGACACGACGCTGGTGCGCCTGTATCGCTCGCTCGAAAAAGTGACGCTGCTGGCCGCGCCCGAAAGTTTTACCGACGAGGACTGGCATTCGTTGCTGGCCGGCTATCGCGAGTCCGCGGGACTGCCGCAAGCCTCCTTCGTCTGAAGCAGCCCTGTGCGCTTCGTCTACATCTGTGTTGCCTATCTGATCTCGCCGGTGGTGATCGGCGCGCTGGCGCTGCGCGGTTTTCGCGATCGTGTTCACTGGACGGGTTTCTCGCAACGATTCGGGTTGGGATCGAAGGTCGCGGCGCGCAGCATCTGGGTGCACGCGGTTTCGGTGGGCGAGGTGCAGGCGGGGGTGCCGCTGGTCGAAGCACTGCTGAAGCGCTTTCCGGGAATTCCGCTGGTGCTGACCACCGTCACGCCGACCGGACGAGGCCGCGCGGAGGCTTTGTTCAAGGGCCGAGTCGACGTGCGGTATGTGCCCATCGATCTTCCGGGTTCGGTGCGGCGCTTCTTCCAGCGCGTGCAACCGCAGCTCGCCATCATTCTCGAGACCGAGATATGGCCCAATCTCTACCATCGTTGCGGGCGCCTCGGTGTGCCACTGGTGCTGGCCAGCGCGCGCATCTCACCGCGTTCGGTGACGAGCTATCGGCGGTTGGTCGGCTTGTTCCGCGAGACTCTGTCGCACGGCATCTTCATCGCCGCCCAGAGCGCGGAGGACGCGGAGCGCTTCGTCTCCATTGGCGCCAGCCCGGCGCACACGCACGTGGTCGGCAACATCAAGTTCGATTTTGGCTATCCACCGGACATGGAAGCCCGTGGCCACGAGCTGCGCCGTTTGTTAGGCGTGCATCGCCCGGTGTGGGTGGCCGGCAGCACTCACGCGCACGAGGAAGATGTCGTGGTCGATGCGCATGCGCGGATCCGGCAGCGATTCTCCAACGCGCTGCTGGTGCTGGTGCCGCGCCATCCGCCGCGTTTCAGCGAGGTCGCCGCAACGCTGCGCAACAAGGGAGTGCGCGTGGTCACGCGTACCAGCGGTGGCGCGGTCACACCCGACACGGAGATCTTCCTGCTCGACACGCTCGGTGAGCTGCCGCCGTTTTACGCCGCCGCTGACGTGGCATTCGTGGGCGGCAGCCTGGTGCCCATCGGCGGCCACAACCTGCTCGAGCCCGCCGCGCTGAGCCTGCCCATCGTGGCAGGGCCGCACAATTTCAATTCCGCGGATATCGCCCGGATGCTGGTCGACCGCGGAGCGGTGCGCATCGTCGAAGACGCGGCGACGCTCGCGGCGGTGGTCGGCGATCTGCTGGCCAATCCCACCGCGCGCACCATCATGGGTGCGCGCGGCAGGGAGGTGGTTGGCGCCAATCGAGGCGCGGTTGCGCGCCTCATGCAATTCCTCGAACCGCTGCTGCCCTAGCTAGTTACTGCGCCGTGGGCGGGTTCGCGGGCGGCGGCGGCGTTTCCAGCCACGAGTTCACATCCTCGAGCGCCTTGCGATCGAGGATGCCGGCGGATTGCTTCAGCAACAGCACATTGAGCATGTAGTCGTAGCGGCTGCGCGAATACGCGGTCTGCGCTCCCACGAGCTTCTGGCGCGCGGCCAGTACGTCGACCGCGGTGCGAGTGCCGACGTCATAACCCGCTTCGGTGGCTCGCAGCGCCGTGGCCGAAGACTCGAGCGCCTGCTTGAGCGCCTGCACGCGCGAGATTTCCGACATGACTCCGAGGTAGGCGTCGCGTGAGGCGCGCTCGGTTTCACGGGAGACGCGTTCGAGGCGCTGCTTGGCGGCCTGCCAGCGATATGACTGCTGGCGCACGCGCGACTGCGTGCCGCCGCTCGCCCAGATGGGCACGGTCACCTGGATGCTGATGGCCCTGTCGGTGTCGGTTTCCCGGTTGGAGGGTGCGGTGTCGCCATCGAAACGGCCCGGAATCGGACTGAACGTCTGCGTGTCGTCGCTCTCGCTGTGTGAACGGCCGAGGACCAGATCGACGCTCGGCAGGTGGCCGCCGAATGCGGTGCGCACGTCATCGCGGGCGATATCCGCGCCGAGACGGCTCGAGGTCAGCGCGAGGTTCTGCTCCATCGACGCCTCGACCCATTTCTGCGGATCGGCGGGTTCGGGAATCGCCAGCGGCATGGTGCCTCGTGGGGTGGCGAGCACCTGGTATTGCATGTCGGTGATTGCGCGCAGGAACTCCTCCGCGCTCGCGAGTTGGCGCTTCGCAGCGATCAGGTCGGCCGCGGCGGTGTCGCGAGCGGCGCGAGCCTCCTGCACGTCGGTGATGGCGATGAGGCCGACTTCGAAACGCTTGTCGGCTTGTTCGAGCTGGCGCGAAATCGCCTCGAGAGAAGCCTGCTGAGCCTGCACATTGTCCTGCGCGGCGAGCACGTCGAAATAACGCTGTGATACGCGCAAGGCGAGGTCCTGTTGGGCCACGCCGTAGTCGGCGTCGGCCTGCGCGGCGATGCGACCCGACTGCTTGAGTGCGACCAGGCCACCCCACGAGAAGATGGTCTGCCGCAATTGAATCTGCCAACTCGAGCTGGTGGGTTCGAAGCCACCGGCGGAGCTTTGCTGGAACAGGATGTCACGCGCCGGGTTGTTCGGATCGACGATGCGCTGCGAACCGAGCGATGACGAATCGCCTTTATCCTTTTCCTTGCTGTAAGAGCCGTTGATCTGCGGCAGATACGCGGCCCAGGCCTGCGGCCGCGCTTCACGCGTGGCCTTGCGCGTGAACTCGGCTTCACGGACCGTGGGATCGTTGACCACGGCCTGGTCGAAAATCGTGAGGAGGTCTTCGCTCGAAGC
>DASYKM010000237.1:0-24586 GCA_035995425.1 Steroidobacteraceae bacterium | reverse complement strand
GGGCCCGATCCCGCTGCCGACCAAGATGGAAAAGTTCACGCTGCTCGTCTCGCCGCACGGCGACAAGGACGCGCGCGACCAGTACGAGCTGCGCACGCACAAGCGCATCATGGACATCATGAATCCGACCGACAAAACGGTCGACGCGCTCATGAAGCTCGAGCTGCCCGCCGGCGTCGACGTCCAGCTCAAGCTGAACTAACAACAACGTCAATTCGCTGCGGAGCTCGATTTGAAACTGCAGCAACTTCGATATCTGGCGGCCGTGGTGCAGAACGGCCTGAACGTGACCACCGCCGCCCAGGCGCTGCACACTTCACAGCCGGGCGTCAGCAAGCAGATTCGTCTGCTTGAAGAGGAGCTCGGCCTCACGCTGTTCGTGCGTGACGGCCGTGCCCTCAAGCGCCTCACGCCCGCCGGCGAAGAAGTGGCGGCGCGCGCGCTGCGCATGCTGCGCGAGGCGCAGGCGCTCAAGAGCCTGGCCAAAGATCTCAAGCAGTCCGATCGCGGCTCGCTGTCCATCGGCACCACGCACACGCAGGCGCGCTACGTGTTGCCGCGCGTGATCCGCGATTTCCGCCAGAAATATCCCGACGTGCAGTTGCACCTGCACCAGGGCACGTCCGACCAGATCGCCGAGATGGCGACGCTCGATCGCATCGACTTCGCCATCAACACCGGCAGCCAGGACAAGTTCCCGGACTTCGTGCTGCTGCCTATCTACTCCTGGCACCGGCAGATCATCGTCCCGAAAGATCATCCGCTGGCGCAGATCGCCAAGCCCACGCTGCAGCAGCTCGCCGAATATCCGCTGGTCACCTACGTGTTCAGTTTCACGGGCCCCTCGTCGCTGCACCAGCAGTTCGCGCGCGCCGGGCTCGAGCCCAACGTGTCGCTGACGGCGCGCGACGCGGACGTGATCAAGACCTACGTGCGCCTCGGGCTCGGGGTTGGTGTGGTCGCCAGCATGGCCATCGAGCCGGACGACGAGAAGGACCTCGCGGTGGTCGAAGCCGGTCACCTGTTTCCGAGCCACATCACCTGGCTCGGCTTCCGTTCGGGCGCGCTGCTGCGCGGCTTCACCTACGACTTCATCCAGCTGCTCGCGCCGCATCTCACGCGCGAGCGCATCGAGCGCATCATCGCGGCGCCGACGCCAGCCGCGCGCGAGAAGCTCATTTCGGCGATCGAGTTGCCGCGCTACGATTGATGCCGGGCCCGCAGTGCTCGGCCGAAGAGAAAGGAACTCACGCTCAAGCGTGGATTCTCTTGCGGCGTTGGGGGTCGAAGAAAGCTCGAGCCACCGGAGAGACCGCCATGAAACTCACTGTCGCCTGCCTGCTCGCCGCCTTGCTCCCGTTCACCGTCACAGCTGCCGATGCATCGAAGGCGCACAAGACTTCGACACCCCTGAAGATCGGCATCATCGGCACCGGCGACATCGGTAGCGCGCTCGCTCGCCACTGGGCGGCAGCCGGCCACCAACTACTCATCTCTTCGCGTCATCCCGAGCAGCTGCAGGCGCTCGCCAGGGAGCTCGGGCCGAACGTGAAGGCGGGTACGCCGCGCGAGGCGGCGGCGTTCGGTGAGGTGGTGATGCTGGCGGTGCCGTACGGTGCAACCCCGCAAGTGGGTCGCGACTATTCCACCGAGCTCAAGGGCAAGGTGGTGCTCGACGCCGGCAATCCCTATCCCTCGCGCGACGGCGACATGGCCGTGCGCGACCGCGCGCGGGGCACCGGTGTGGCATCGGCGGAATACTTGCCCGGCACTCGCCTGGTGCGCGCGTTCAATGCCATCAATGCGGGACCGCTGGCGAACGATGCGTTCAACGAGCCGGAGCGACTGGGCATTCCACTGGCAGCCGACGACCCCGCGGCGATGAAGATCGCCGAGCAACTCGTCAACGACGCGGGCTTCGATCCGGTACCCGTGGGCAATCTTTCGCGGGCGCGCGAGTTCGACTACGGCACGCCGGTGTACGTGCGCGGCATGACGGCCGCCCAACTGCGCAAGGCGCTGAACCTCAAGTAGAGGCGCGAAGATCCAGCCAGCGTTTCCCTGGTCAGGCCGCCCGCGCGGCGGACTTATTTCGCAGAACGGAAACTGCGCGTCATCTCTCTGCCACGGGCGCATGTTCGCATTGGCGTATCCTCTACCGCCACTGATCGCAAGATTTGAAACTTGCGGCTTCGATCAAAAACGCACAGGGATGGAAACATGCGCTTGAAGAATCTACGCCGCTGGCTGCTCGCCGCGGCTGCACTGACGCTCGGTTCGTTCGCCACCGCCCAGGTGCGCATCAGCGAAATCCACTACGACAACACCGGCGCCGACGTCGGCGAATCGGTCGAGGTTTCCGCGCCCGCCGGCACCGATCTGACCGGCTGGCGGGTCGTGCTCTATAACGGCAGCGGTGGCGCCTCGTACGGCACCCTCGCATTGTCGGGCGTCGTCCCCGCGACCTGCGATTTGCGCGGTGTCGTGGTGGTCCCCGCGGTGGGCATGCAGAACGGCTCTCCCGACGGCCTCGCGCTCGTCGATGCCGGTGGCGCGCTGGTCGAATTCCTGTCGTACGAAGGCGTGTTCGCCGCCACCAACGGCGTTGCGAACGGCATCACCTCCACCGACATCGTCGCCTTCCAGAATGGCAATGGACCCGTGGGCGAATCGCTGGCGCGCAATGCAGCCGGCGTTTGGTCACTGGGCACGAACACCTTCGGTGCGTGCAACGACAATGGCGCAACGCCACCGGCCCCCGAAGTGGCGACCGTCAGCGTGGCACCGGCAAGCGCCACGCTGAACGTCGGCGCCAGTCTCCCTCTGAATGCGACAGCTTTCGATGTCGCGAGCGCGCCCATCAACGGCGTCACGTTCACGTGGACCAGCACGAATCCTGCCGCGGCCACGGTAAGCGCGACGGGAGTTGCGACCGCGCTGGCGGATGGCGACACGCAGATCCTCGCCACGGCCGCCAACGGTGTCGCAGGCTCGTCACTGTTGCATGTGACGACGCCGACGACTCCGCCGGCGAGCGATTTCCATTTCAACGAGATTCACTACGACAACCTCGGCACGGACGCCGGTGAAGCCATCGAGATCGAAGGTCCCGCGGGTGCGGACGTCACCGGCTTCACGATCGTCCTCTACAACGGCAACGGCGGTGTTCCCTACGGTCTCGTCCAGCCCCTGAGCGGCACGATCCCGGCGAGCTGCGGTACGCGCGGCGTACTGGCCGTCACCTATCCACCGGACGGAATTCAGAACGGCTCCCCCGACGGCATGGCGCTGGTGAACGCATCAGGCCAGGTCCTGGAGTTCCTGTCGTACGAAGGGGTTTTTGCCGCCACCTCGGGTCCGGCGGCGGGTTTGAGCTCGACCGACATCCTGGCGTCGCAAACCAATGCGGCGCCCGGCACCTCGTTGCAGAGGAGCTCGTCTAACCAGTGGGCTCCGGGTGCATCGAACTTCGGCGCGTGCAATCCCGAGGAGCCCACACCCGAGGGCAACTCGCTGCAGTTCAGCGGCCGTGTACCGGCCGATCCCGCGCTGCCGGTGGGTTTCGAGGATCAGCTGTTCGCACGGCTGGTCGCACCGGGCAACGTGACGGTTCCGACCACGATCACCTGGGCGTCGGAAACTCCGGCGATCGCCAGCATCGATCAGGCCGGTGTCATGCGTGCGCTCACCGTGGGTACCGCGACGTTCCGCGCCACGGCGACGGACGGCACGACCGCGACGTATTCGTTGCCGACGCGTGTCGCGGTGGCGAGCGGCGTGACCTACCCGGGCAACACCGAGTTTGGTGAACCCGCGGACGCCGACGCCAACGACGACATCATCGTGCGGCATGAGCAATTCACCGCGTCATACAACCCGAACCGCGGGTCGCCCAACTGGGTGAGCTACGACCTCGACGCGGCGCACTTCGGTCCCGAAGACCGTTGCGATTGCTTCACGATGGATCCGGATCTGCCGGCGTCGTTGCCGCGGATTTCCACCGACGACTACACCAACGCCGGCGCGATTGCCGGGTACGGCATCGATCGCGGCCACATGACGCGCTCGTTCGACCGCACCACGGGCAGCCTCGACAATGCGCGCACCTATCTCTTCAGCAATGTCGTGCCCCAGGCCTCGGAGATGAACCAGGGGCCGTGGGCAAACCTCGAGAACGATCTCGGCGATCTCGCGCGCGTGCAGGGCAAAGAGGTCTACATCATCACCGGGCCGGCGGGTAACAAGGGCACGCTCAAGAATCTCGGGCGCGTCGTCATCCCGACCTCGACGTGGAAAGTGGCGGTCATCCTGCCGCACGACCATGGTCTTGCGGACATCACCGATTACCGCGATCTCGAAGTGATCGCGGTGAACATGCCGAACGAACCCGGCGTGCGCAATGTGGACTGGAACACCTACCGTACGACGGTGGATGCGATCGAGGCGCTCACCGGCTACGACCTGCTGGCGCTGTTGCCAGACGACGTCGAAGCCGCCGTCGAATCGAATACGCAACCGCCCATCGTCGCGATCGCCGGGCCGGCCGGCGCCATCGCCGAGGGCGATTCGGCGACGTTCAGCGCGTCGGGATCGCTCGATCCCAACGGCTCGGTGGTTGGTTACGCCTGGGACTTCGGCGACGGTTCGACGGGCAGCGGCCTGTCCGTCACGCACACCTTCACGCAGGACGGCGCATTCATCGTGCGTCTCACCGTGACCGACAACGATGGCCTCACCGCCACGAAGACCTTCACGGTCCAGGTCAGCAACGTCGCGCCGGTAGTGAGCGCGGTACCAAACGCAACGTTGAATGTCGGCGCCACGTACACGGTTACGGGCACGTTCGCCGATCCGGGTGCTGACGCCTGGACTGCGACGGTGAACTGGGGTGACGGCAGTGCGCCGGAGCAGGTGGCTCTCGGAGGCCACAGCTTCTCGCTGACGCATATCTACACGGCGGGTGGGACCTACATCGTCACCGTTGCCATCGCCGATGACGACGCAGTGGCATCGGGCACGCATTCGGTCACGGTGACAACGCCGGCGCCCACGCTGGCATCGGCCTTGCCGCTCATCGACCAGCTGGTCGCCACCGGGAAGATGCCCCGGGCGGTCGGGACCGTGCTCAAGGCGGAAATCCTCGCCGCGCAGCTGCTGATCGGCCGTGGCAATCAGCCTGCGGCGAGCGTGCTGCTCCGGGCTACGGTGGCTGAAATCGACGTGCTGGTCCGGCTGAAGGTGGTCAAGGCCGCCGACGTGGCAGGGCTGCGCAGCCTGCTCTTGCAGAACATCTAGACGGACACGGTGCCGGGTGGGAAACCCCAGTTTCCCCACCCGGCACCTCTGTAACCACGGTGTTATTGCTGCATAACCAAAAATGCTTTCCGGGCCGGGGGTTGGCCTCTATACAGTCCCCGCACTTTTCCCGGAAAGGTCTCCATGCACGCCCAGATTCAGCCCCAGGGGCCGACGATAACGACCCTCAAACCGGTCCCGGGGGGCCGCCGGGCGGCCGTGGCGAAGCTGACGCATCTGGCCCGGCTCGAGGCCGAGAGCATCCACATCTTTCGCGAAGTGGCGGCCGAGTTCGCCAAGCCCCTGCTCATGTACTCCATCGGCAAGGACTCCTCGGTGCTGCTGCACCTGGCGCGCAAGGCGTTCTTCCCGGGCCGCATACCGTTCCCGCTGCTGCACATCGACACCGGCTGGAAGTTCAAGGAGATGATTTCGTTCCGCGATGAGACCGCCAAGCGGCTCAACGCCGAGCTCATCGTCCACACGAATGAAGCCGGCAAGGCCGCGGGAGTAACGCCCTTTACGCACGGCGCCCGCTACACCGACATCATGAAGACCGAGGCGCTCAAGCAGGCGCTCGACAAGTACGGCTGCGATGCCGCCATCGGCGGCGCACGCCGCGATGAGGAAAAGTCCCGCGCCAAGGAGCGCGTGTTCTCGTTCCGCGATGCGCAGCATCGCTGGGACCCGAAGAATCAGCGTCCCGAGCTCTGGAACCTCTACAACGGCCGGCTGCGCCGCGGCGACAGCATCCGCGTGTTCCCGCTGTCGAACTGGACCGAGGTCGACATCTGGACCTACATCCACACCGAGAACATCCCGGTGGTGCCGCTGTACTTCGCCAAACCCCGTCCGGTGGTCGACCGTGACGGGCTCAAGATCATGGTGGACGATGATCGCCTGCCGCTGAACCCGGGCGAGAAACCGCACCTCGAGACCATTCGATTCCGTTCGCTCGGCTGCTATCCACTCACCGGCGCGCAGGTCTCGAAGGCCGCGAGCGTTCCGGAGATCATCGAAGAGATGCTGCTCACGACGACCTCGGAGCGCCAGAGCCGGGCCATCGACGCCGAGTCCGCCGGTGCGATGGAAAATCGCAAGCGCGAAGGCTATTTCTGATGGCCGCGGTCCCCGTCAAGCCCGCCAAGTCCAGCGTGGATGCGCCACGCACGCTCGAGCAGTTCCTCGCGCAGCAGCGCGAGATCGAGCAGCTGCGCTTCATCACCTGCGGCTCGGTTGACGATGGCAAGAGCACGCTCATCGGCCGCCTGCTGCACGACACCCGCCAGGTTTTCGACGACCAGCTCTCGGCCGTGGCCAGCGACAGCCGTCGCTGGGGCACCACGGGCGAAGTACCGGACCTTGCCTTGTTAGTCGATGGATTGCAGGCCGAGCGCGAGCAGGGCATCACCATCGACGTTGCCTATCGCTACTTCCAGACGCCGCGGCGCAAGTTCATCGTCGCCGACTGCCCTGGCCACGAACAGTACACGCGCAACATGGCCACCGGCGCTTCGACCGCCGACGCCGCCGTGGTGCTGGTGGACGCCGAGAAGGGCGTGCGCGTGCAGACGAGGCGTCATACACACATCGTCTCGTTGTTAGGCGTGCACAACGTGATCCTCGCGGTCAACAAGATGGACCGCATCGGCTACGACAAGGCGAAATTCGAAGCCATCGCCGGCGAGTTCGTCGCCTACGCGCGCCGGCTCGGCGTGCAGAACATCGAGGTGATCCCGGTGGCGGCGCTCATCGGCGTGAACGTGGTGAATCGAGGCACGGCCACGCCGTGGTACACGGGCCGCACCCTGCTCGAAGCCCTCGAGGGCATCGAAGTCTCGCGCCAGGATGGATTGAAGGAACTGCGCTTCCCGATCCAGCTCGTGAGCCGTCCCGACGCAAATTTTCGTGGGTATGCCGGCACCATCGCGAGCGGCGAAATTTCCGTGGGCGAGACGGTGCTGGCGCTGCCGTCACGCAAGTCGAGCAAGGTGCGCGAGATCACCACTGCGGATGGACCGCTTCAGCACGCCGGGCCAAATCAGGCCGTCACTGTCGTGCTGGAAGACGAAATTGACCTGTCGCGCGGCGACGTGCTCGTGCACCCGGATCACCGGCCCACGCTGGCGCGTACCTTCGATGCGAATCTCATCTGGATGGGCGAAGCGCCCCTGCTACCCGGCAAGCGCTATGAATTCAAGATCGGCAGCCGCTATGTGAAAGGCCTCGTCGATTCGATTCAGTACCGCATCGACGTGAACGATCTGAGTACTCGCGAAGCCGAAGCGCTCGACCTCAACGGTCTCGCGCGTGTGCGCATCGCACTCGAAGAGCCCGTCGCGGTCGATGATTACAAACTATCGCGCGCCACCGGCTCGTTCATCATCATCGACCTGCTGCACTTCGGCACCGTGGGCGCCGGCATGGTCATCGCGCCGAACGCGGCCGGCCAGCGCGCCAGCACCGACGTGGTGTGGCAGCCGACGCGCGTCACGGCAGCGATTCGCGCCAATCAGAAGAGTCAGAAGCCGGCCGTGGTCTGGTTCACCGGGCTTTCGGGCTCGGGCAAATCCACGATTGCCAACGCGCTCGAACAGGCGCTGGTGCAGCGCGGCCATCACAGCTATCTGCTCGACGGCGACAACGTGCGCCACGGCCTCAACAAGGACCTGGATTTTTCCGACGCGGGGCGCAACGAGAACATTCGCCGCATCGGCGAAGTCTCGGCGCTGTTCGTCGACGCCGGGCTCATCGTGATCACGGCGTTCATCTCGCCGTTCCGCGCGGACCGCAATCGCATCCGCGAGCGCATCGGCGACAACTTCATCGAGGTCTATCTATCCACGTCGCTCGAAGAGTGCGAGCGCCGCGACCCGAAGGGCCTGTACGTGAAGGCACGCGCCGGCGAGATCCGCGAGTTCACCGGCATCGATTCGCCGTACGAACCGCCGATCGCGCCGCAGCTCGCCATCGACACCTCGAAGCAGGAGATCGGCGCCACGGTGGATCAGATCCTGCGGTATCTGGAAAACAAGGGATTCCTCCACCAGGCGGATCCGGGTTTATGAGGACTAACAAGTGAGCGGCGCTGTGATACTTCAAGGCAACTTTCCGATCCCGGAGGATCGCCGCGACCAACTGCAGCAGCTCGCCACGGAGTTGAACCGCGAGCAGTTGATGTGGCTGTCTGGCTACTTCGCCGGTGCCGCCGCCGCCGCGCCTTCCAGCATTCCCGGGTTCCAGGGCAACTTGCTGGGCGGACAGGCGAGGGCGCAACTCGCGACGGCTACCGCGGCCGCGCCGGCCGTACCCGCGGCGGCGGCGGTTGCCGCGCCTTCGCTCACCATCATCTCCGCCTCGCACACCGGCAACGGCCGCAAGATCTGCGAAAAGCTGGCCGCCGCCGTTCAGGCCGTTGGCGTGCAGGCGCGCGTGGTCAAGGCCGGCGACTACCAGCCGCGCGAGATCGCCAAGGAAAAGCTGCTGTACGTCGTGATCAGCACGCATGGCGACGGCGATCCGCCGGATGAAGCCCGTGCCTTCTACGAATACCTCGGGTCCAAGCGCGCGCCGCAACTGCCGGAACTGCAGTTCTCGGTGCTGGCGCTGGGTGACACCAGCTATCCGAAGTTCTGCGAAGCGGGCCGCGTGGTCGATGAGCGCCTGGCCAAGCTCGGCGCGAAGCGGTTGCTGCCGCGTGTCGACTGTGACGTGGATTTCGAGAAGCTGGCGCAGACCTGGGCCGACGACGCCCTGGCGCGCATGCGTGAGTTCAAGGACAAATCCGCGCCTGCCGCGCCGGTTGCCAACGCCGCCGCGCACACGGCGGCAGCCGTTCCGGAGCTGACTCGCGCCAACCCCGCCACTGCCGAAGTGCTGGCCAATCAGCGCATCGTTGGCCGCAGCGCGTTGCGCGAAGTGCGTCACGTGGAGCTGGCGTTCCCGGGACTGGGCAATCTCTACAAGGCAGGGGACGCGCTGGGCGTCGTGCATCGCAACCCCGAGTCCGCCATCGATGCCGTGTTGAGAGCTACCAAGCTCGATGCGAGTGCGACCGTCGCGCACGATGGCAAGACGCACACGCTGCTCGAGTGGCTGCGTGACGAGCGCGAGCTCACGCGCATCGCGCGTCCGCTGCTGGTGCAGGTTGCTGCCCAGGCGAAGGTGGATATTTCCGAACTGCTCGGGAACGCCCCGGCGATGGCCAAGTTGACGGCGTCCTGCCAGGTGTCCGATGTGCTGGCCAGCTACCCCGCGGACTGGACGCCGGAAGCGTTGGTATCCGCATTGCGTCCGGTGAGCGGGCGTGTCTATTCCATCGCCTCGAGCCCCGCGGCCGTGGGCGATGAGGCGCATCTCACCGTGGCCGTGGTCGGCAGCGACACCGACCGCAAGTTGTTAGCCGGCGCCGCATCGGATTTCATGGTGCGCACGGTCGCGGACAGCAACGTGCAGGTGTGGATAGAGCGCAATGAACGCTTCCGCGTGCCGGCCGACGGCTCGCGCGACATGATCATGGTGGGACCGGGCACCGGCGTGGCGCCGTTCCGCGGGTTCCTGCAGGAGCGCGAGGCCGCCGGCGCCTCCGGACGCAACTGGTTGTTCTTCGGTGGCCGCTCGCTGTACCACGATTTTCTTTACCAGCTCGAGTGGCAGCAGGCCCTCAAGCGCAAGAGCTTGCATCGCGTCGACGTGGCGTTCTCGCGTGACCAGGCGGAAAAAATCTACGTGCAGCATCGCATCCGGCAGGCCGGCAAGGAATTGTTCGCCTGGCTGTCGAACGGTGCCTATTTCTATGTGTGCGGTGACGCCTCGGCCATGGCGCCCGACGTGAACGCCGCGTTGCTGGACGTGGTGCGCGAGCAGGGCAACATGGACGCCGATGACGCCCAGGCCTGGGTGTCCGATCTCACCGCTGACGGACGGTATCTACGCGATGTCTACTGAAATACTCGATCGGCCCGAGCTGGCCGCCAAGATCGATCCGCCATCACCGGTTGAAATCATCAAGAAGGCGTCGCGCGGCCTGCGCGGCACGCTGGTGGAGAGCCTCGCCGACCCGCTGACCGGCGCCATCCGCGAGTCCGACACGCAGCTGATCAAGTTCCATGGCAGCTACATGCAGGACGATCGCGACATCCGTGCGGAGCGCGAGCATCAGAAGCTCGAGCCCGCGTACAGCTTCATGATCCGCACGCGCTTGCCCGGCGGCATCGTCTCGCCCGCGCAGTGGCTGGGCTTGAGCAAACTGGCGCGCACCTACGGCACGGGCTCGCTTCGCCTGACCACGCGCCAGGCTTTCCAGCTGCACGGCGTGATCAAGAAGGATCTCAAGCAGACCATGCAGGGCATGAATGCCGTGCTCATCGATTCCATCGCCGCCTGCGGCGACGTGAATCGCAATGTCATGGCATCAACCAATCCGGTGGAGAGCCGGGTACACCAGGAAGTCTACGACTGGTCCGTCAAGCTCTCGGAGCACCTCAAGCCCCGCACGCGCGCCTATCACGAGATCTGGCTGAATGGCGAGAAGCTCGTGGGACCCGCCGAAGAAGAGCCCATCCTCGGCCAGCTCTATCTACCGCGCAAATTCAAGACTGCCGTGGTGGTGCCGCCGCACAACGACGTCGACATCTTCTCGCAGGACCTGGGCTTCATCGCCATCATTGACGACGGCAAGCTCCTCGGGTTCAACCTCACTGTCGGTGGTGGCCTGGGTGCCACGCATGGCGAGCCGCAGACCTATCCACGCCTCGGCGATGTGATTGGTTTCCTGAACCCCGACCAGGTGCTCAAGGTCGCCGAAACCGTGGTGATGATCCAGCGTGACTTCGGCGATCGCACCGAGCGCAAGCACGCGCGCTTCAAGTACACCATCGCCGATCGCGGCGTGGACTGGTTCAAGGCCGAGCTGTTCAAGCGATTGGGTTATCAGATCGAGCCCGCGCGCGCCTACAAGTTCACGACGCAAGGCGACCGCTTCGGCTGGTTGCGCGGCCACGATGGCCGCTGGCACCTGACGCTGCGCATCGAATCCGGTCGCGTCGTCGACCGCCCCGGCGCGCCGTTCCTCACGGGCCTGGAAAAGATCGCGGCCATTCACCAGGGTGATTTCCGCCTTACCGCAAACCAGAACCTGATCATCGCCAACGTGCCGGCCAGCGAGTGCATGAACATCGACAGGCTCGTGGCCGATCACGGCCTGGGCAAAGCGCTGTCCACGTCGCCGGTACGCCGCGACGCGCTGGCCTGCGTGGCGCTACCCACCTGTGCACTGGCCATGGCCGAGGCCGAGCGCTATCTACCCGGATTCATCGACCGTGTCGACGAACTGCTGGCGAAGCACGGCCTGCGCAATATTCCACTCACGGTGCGTATCACCGGGTGCCCGAACGGTTGCGCGCGTCCATACCTCGCGGAGATCGCGCTCATCGGCCGCGCCCCGGGCCGCTACACGCTGCGCCTCGGCGCCGATGCCGTCGGCTCACGTTTGAACGTCCTGTATCGCGACAACATCGACGAACCTTCCATCGTCAGTGCGCTCGATGAGCTCATCGGCCGGTATGCTGCCGAACGGCACACGGACGAGCGCTTCGGTGACTTCCTGTGGCGTGCCAACGTGCTCAAGCAGGAGTCGCACGCGTGACCGAGTCCGTTGCCCGCGACCTGCCGAAGAACGGCGCAAATCCCGTGTCACTCGCGGGCGCGCCGGCGCTCGGACTCTCCGCGGCCGAATTTGCCGCCGACAAAGACGCCGCTGCGCGCATCAATGACTGGCTCGGTTCCGTCGACGCCGCCACGCGCGTTCGCTGGGCGCTCGCGAACCTGCCCGGTCCGTTTGCGTTGTCGTCGAGCTTCGGCGCGCAGGCCGCGGTGTCGCTGCACCTGGTGACGCAGGCGGATCCGAACATCCCGGTGCTGGTCATCGACACGGGCTATCTATTCCCGGAGACCTACCAGTTCGTCAAGCAGCTCGAGCAGCAGCTCGATCTGAACATCCAGACCTTCTCGAGCCCGCAACCCGTCGACGAATTCGAAGCGCAGTACGGCAAGCTCTGGGAGCAGGGCCGCGAAGGCCTCGACAAATATCTCGAGCTGCGCAAGGTCGAACCCATGCGCCGTGGCCTCGCCACACTCGGCGTCGCCACGTGGTTCGCCGGCCTGCGTCGCAGCCAGTCCGCCAGCCGCGCCGCGTTGAATCCACTCGAAGTGCGCGATGGCCGCTTCAAGGTGCACCCCATCTTCGACTGGTCGGATCGCGACGTTTACCTGTATCTCAAGGCGCACTCGCTGTCGTATCACCCGCTGTGGGACAAGGGATACGTGTCCATCGGCGACTGGCATTCCACCAAGGCGTTGCACGAGGTGGAATCCGCGGATGAGCTGCGCTTCTCCGGATTGAAACGCGAGTGCGGCATCCACGGCCTCGAGGGTTAGCGCGACGGGGGGAATTTCGAGATGTCCGGCGGAAGGCCAATCGTCATCGTTGCAGCGTTCGCGCTCATCGCGAGCGCCCGGATATGTGCAGCCCATGAACAGCAAGCTTGTGCGATAGATGTGGATGTGAAGGCTCCCGAATGGCTGGCGAGTTGCGAAGCGGCCATCGCGGGCGAGACGGATGCCAGGAAGCGCGCGCCACTGCTGTTCGGCCGGGCCTACGGAGCGGTGGAACGTTTTCGCTATGACGATGCGCTTGCGGACTTGAACACCGCACTGGCCACCGACCCCGAAAATACCGACTATCTTCGTGAGCGGGCCTATGTGCACGGGGAGTTGTCGAACTTCGCGCAGGCAATCGCCGACCTCGATCTCTTCATCAAGCAGCATCCCGAAGAGCCTTCCGGGTATCGCGAGCGGTCATTTGCACGGCACTATTATGGGGACTTGAAAGGGTCCTACGACGATCGCGCCCGCGTGCTCGAGCTCACGCCGGATTCGCTGCAATCGTTGATCGCGCGAGCCGAGGCCGCGCTGTGGCTCGGTCGGCTCGATGAAGCCACGGCGGATGCCACCAGCGCGCAGTCGCGGGCGAAAACTTTCAACGAAGCGGCCGCGCAAAGCTCCGCGTCGGACCTGCTGTCACGAATCAATCGCTGGCGTGATGCCACGCACGGTTCCCGCGCCGCGCAGCGCTGCAGCAAGGCTGCGGCCATTCACAAAGCCGGTTCCTCCAAACTCATCGGCGACTGCAGCCGGGCATTTTTCGAAGCTTCCACGGGAAAGGACAAGGCCGATGCCTTGTCCACTCGATCGATCGCCTGGCTCGTGGTCGCGAATTCCGAGACGAGCGCGACCGAGGACATGAAGATGGCGCTGGCTTTCGATCCGGCGAACGTCGAACGGCACATCAATCTCGGGTATTCGTACCTGTCGTCCAGCCATTCCTGGGCCGCGAATCGCGAGTTCGAACGTGCGCTCGCGATCGAAAAGCATTGGCTCGCCTTGGCCGGAAGAGCCGCGGCGCGCGTAAATCTCGGCGACACCGACGGCGCGCTCGCCGATGCGCTCGAGTCGCAACAGCTTCACCCAAACGAAGCGGCCGGCTCGGTGCTTGCCGACATCGCCTATGACAAGGGTGAGCGCGACCGGGCGCGCGTGCTCTATCTCGAGGTGTACCGACTGGGGTCGCGCAGCGACCAACTCCTGCAACGGCTGAGTGAGCTCGGGGTGCCGGACCCCGACAAGGCCATCCGGAAATGAAGCGCGTGCCGATTTCTTCTGCACCGGCGTGGCCCGCATGCCCTGACCTGCGCACCATTGCGGGCCGGATTACCGCCGCTGGCGGCGGTTCGCGGTCATGTGCCGTGGCATGCGGCTTGCTCCTCCAGCGCTCATGACTTTCGACCGCCCCATCGTGTTAGGCGCACGCGCCAGCGTGCTGGCGCAGGTGCAGGCGCGCCTGGTCGGCGAGGCGCTGGCGGCGCGATATCCCGCGCTGAAAGTCGAATATTCTTTCCTCACTTCTCCCGCCGATCGCGAGCTCGACACTCCGCTGCCGGAGCTGCTGCGGCGCGGCGGCTTCACCGGCGATCTCGGTGTCGCGCTGCGCGCCAACGCCATCGATGTCGCCGTGCATCTGTGGAAGGATCTGCCGTTCGCCACCAACCCCGTGACGCACATCGCCGCCACGCTGCCGCGCGCCGACGCGCGCGACCTGTTGCTGGTGAAACGCGCCTGGTTGAAGAGCTCACCGGGCGAGCTGCGCGTGCTGTCTTCGTCCGCGCGGCGGCGTACCAATCTATCGGGCTTCCTGCAGTGGGCGCTGCCGGTCAAAGCGCCGCGCATCACGTTCGTGCTGGCGCGCGGCGACTGCGAAGCGCGATTGGCGCAGCTCATGGACGGCGAGGCCGCGGCGCTCGTGGTCGCCAAGGCCAACATCGATCGGCTGCTCGAATCCACGACGGAAGAGTTCGCCGGCATCCGTGAGCGCCTGCGCGCCGTGCTCGATGCCTGCGAGATCATGGTGCTGCCGCTGGCGCTGAATCCCACCGCGCCCGGACAGGGCGCGCTCGCACTCGAGATTCGCCGCGATCGCGCCGACCTCGCCGAGTTGTTAGCCCCGGTGAACGACGAGGCCACGTTCGGCCGCGTGATCGCCGAACGCGCGCGCATTTCTTCGACGGGCGATGAAGACCACCCGCTCGGCGTCTCCATCGTGCCCGTGCATTGCGGCGAGATCGAATTCACGCGCGGCCAGAAGGCGGGCCAGTGGATCCAGAGCGCGGAGCTGCGCCGCCATGACTCACCGCTTCCGCCAGCGCAGAACGAACACGCCGTGTGGACCGGTGATGAGGGCAGCGCCGATCGCTACCGGCGCGTCGCCCTGCAGGTTCGGCACGACCAGTTTGCCGATGCCCGCGTGGCGCTGTTCGTGGCCCGGTCCGAAGCCTGGCCCGACGGCTATTCCGCGCGTCCCGGACAGGTGGTCTGGTGCGCCGGCATCGACACCTGGCGCCGCCTCGCGGCGCGCGGAATCTGGGTCCACGGCAGCGACGAGAGCCTCGGGGAAGGCGGCGCCGCCGGGCTGAAAATGCTGTTTCCGCGCGTGCAGAGCTGGGTCAAGTTCTCGCACGAGCAGGGCTATGACTCCCCTTTCAGCGAGAAAGTGGCCACCTACCGACTGGAACGCTGCGCTCCCCTTGCCGATCTCACCGGCCGGACCCATTTCTACTGGCGCAGCGGGGCCCAGTTCCACGACTATCTGCAGGCCAATCCTGAAATCCGTGGCGCGTGGCACGGTTGCGGACCTGGCAATACATTCAGCATGATCCGCGCCGCCATCGGTGAGGAGCGAGTTCGCGCCTTTCTGTCGGTGGATGTGTTTCGACAGGAAGTGGAGCAATGAAGAGACTGCAACGATTGCGTGCGACCCCCGCGTTGCGCGACATGGTGTCGGAAATCGGTTTTGGCCAGAGCCAGCTGATCCAGCCGCTGTTCCTGTCCGAGGCCGCCATCAAGGAAGAGCCGATCGCGGGTCTGCAGGGCACCTCGCGGCACACGCTGGCCTCACTACTGACGCAGTTCGAAAAGGACCTCGGCGCCGGTGTGCGCCAGTTCATCCTCTTCCCCGTGCCTGCGCACAAATCGAATCGCAACTTCGCCGCCGATTTTGTCGGCGCCGCACTGAGCCAGATGCGCCAGCGCGCCGGCGACGACGCCGCCATCTGGGTGGACACCTGCCTCTGCAGCTTCACCGAGTCCGGCCACTGCTGCGTGCACGATGCGCGCGGCAAGCAGGATCTGGCCGCTACGCTGAGCGCACTCGCCGTGTTAGGCCTCACCTACATCAAGGCCGGCGCCAACGGAATCTCGCCGTCCGACATGAACGATGGCCGTGTCGCGCACCTGCGCGCCGCGCTCGATGGGGCGGGGTACGACCTCGCACCCATCATGAGTTACAGCACCAAGTTCGCCAGCAACTTCTACGGCCCATTTCGCGATGCCGCGGACTCCGCGCCGCAGTTCGGCGACCGCCGCAGCTATCAGCTGGACGTGCGCAATCGCAGCGACGCGCTCGCTTCGAGTCGCCGCTGCGCTGAAGAGGGCGCGGACCTGCTGATGGTCAAGCCCGGCCAACCGTCGGCGGATCTGATCCGCCCGATTCATGAGCAAACCGGATTGCCCGTCGGCGCCTACCAGGTGAGCGGCGAGTACACCTCGCTCGCGCTATTGGCGCGCGAGAACTTCGTCGACTTCGACGCCGCGTTGCTCGAGAGCTGGTACAACCTGCGGCGCGCCGGCGCCACGTACATCATCACCTACGGCGCGCGGCTCGCGCAGGGCCTGGGGCTGCCGCGCTGATGCGTTACTTCCCGCTGTTCCTCGACATCAAGGACAAGCCGGTGCTGCTCGTGGGTGGCGGGGAAGTGGCGGCGCGCAAGTTCTCTTTGTTAGCCGATGCCGGCGCTTCGATCACCGTGGTGGCACCGGCGTTGGGGCACGAGCTCACCGCGGCGCTGGCACGTGGTGCGTTGGTGCATCACGCGCGTGAGTTCGCCGGCGCCGATATCGAAGGTGCGTGGTTGGCCGTTGCCGCCACCGACAGCCGCGAGGTGAACGCCGCCGTGTCGGCCGCCGCGAACGCCGCGCGCATTCCCTGCAACGTGGTCGACGATCGTGAGCTGTCGAGCTTCATCATGCCCGCCATCATCGATCGCTCGCCGGTGCAGATCGCCGTGTCGACCGGCGGCACCTCACCCGTGCTCGCGCGGCTGATCCGCGAGCGGCTCGAAACACTGTTAGATAGCTCGCTCGGACCGCTGGCGGCATTTGCCGACCGCTGGCGAGTGGCCGTGAAGGCCAAGTTCGCCGATATCGGCGCACGCCGCAGATTTCTCTCGTGGATGCTCACCGGCCCCGTCGCCGCTGCCGTACGTTCGGAACGCACCGCACAGGCCGAGGAGCTCACGCGCAAGGCGCTCGAGAATGCCGACGCCATGCCGCACGGGCACGTCGTGCTCGTCGGTGCCGGCCCCGGCAATTCCGGACTCATGACGCTGCAAGGATTGCGAGCGTTGCAGGAAGCCGACGTCATCGTGCATGACCGGCTCGTGTCTGCTGAAGTCATGGATCTTGCGCGCCGCGATGCCGCACGCTTCGACGTGGGCAAGTTCGTGGGCGGTGGCGGCGCCACGCAGGAAGAGATCAACAAACTACTCGTCGAGCACGCGCAGCGCGGCGAATATGTCGTGCGCCTCAAGGGTGGCGATCCGTTCGTGTTCGGGCGTGGCGGCGAGGAGATCGACTTCCTGCGCCAGAACGGCGTGTCATTCGAAGTGGTTCCGGGCATCACCGCGGCGCTGGCAGCCGGCGCGTATGCCGGCGTGCCGCTGACCGACCGGCGCTATTCGCAAGCCGTGCGCTTCCTGACCGGCAACAGCGACGAGCAGCTCGCGCAGTTCAACTATTCGGACCTGGCCGCCGGACGCGAGACACTCGCGTTCTACATGAGCGTCGGCCGGCTCGCGGTGCTGCGCGACAAACTATTGCAGTCCGGCGTCAAGGGCGACATGCCCATCGCGTTCATCGAGAACGCCAGCCGTGCCGAGCAGCGCGTGCTCGTGTCCACGGTGGAAAACATGCAGCGCGATGCCGTCATGCAGAAGGTCAAGGCGCCGGCCATGTTGATCATCGGCAATGTGGCGTCCACCGCCGCGGAGTTGCAGTGGTTTGGGCGAGCCACCGTCGCGGGCGGTGCTGCGTAGAGCCGTGATCGAGGGCAGCGAATCTCTGTTGCTGCCCGACCCGCTGAACCAAATGCTCCGGCCGCGGTCGCACGTATACAAGGAGCAAACATGAAGAACAAACGTGCTTGGTTTCGCAAGGAAGTCGCCCCGATGTTGCTCGCATTGGTGCTGGTCACCGCCGCGCGATCGTCGTTCGCCGATCACTACTACGTTCCGTCCGGATCGATGGAAAACACTCTGTTTGCCGGCGACCGCGTCGTCGTCGACAAGACCGCGTATGGGTGGCGCATCCCGTACACCAAGATCGATGTGATCGAAGGCGCGCGGCCGCAGCCGGGCGAGGTTGCCGTGTTCGATTCGCCTGCCGATGGCATTTTGCTCATCAAGCGCATCGTCGCGATTGGCGGCCAGGTCGTGTCGCTGCACGAAGGTCATCTGACTGTCGATGGAAAGCCGCTGGCGCCAAATGGAGCAGGCGCGGATGAAGTGTTCGCTTCACACGTGGCCACGCTAAATCTTGCGGACGGCGGCGGACCCGAGATAAAGCAGCTCGTGATTCCCCCCGGAAAACTTCTCGCCATCGGCGATCATCGCGGCAACAGTTTCGACGCGCGCTACTGGGGGCTCATCGATGAGCGCGAGCTGTATGGGCGTGCGGTCGCGGTGTACTACCGGCGGTCTGAAGGGTTCGTATGGAAGGCGCTTTGAAGCTGTGCTGATGCGAGTCAGCGCGGCTTCCCGATATCGAAAGGGCTCTTCACCGAGCTGGTTCCTTTGGCCATGACGTGCGTATAAATCTGCGTTGTCGAAACGTTTTTATGACCCATCAGCTCCTGCACGGTGCGAATGTCATAGCCATTTTCCAGCAAATGGGTTGCGAAGCCGTGGCGAAATGTGTGCGGAGATACCGGCTTCTCGATGCCCGCAGCTCGAGCGGCGTTCCGAACCTGCCGTTGCACACTGTCCTCAAAAACGTGATGGCGCCGGCGCACGCTCGTGCACGGATCCACCGAAGGGCGGGTGGCCGGGAACGCGTATTGCCAAGCCCACTCCAGATGCGCGCGCGGATACTTTCTTTCGAGCGCGAACGGTAACTCAACGCCGCCGAACCCGTGCTCGATTGCCTGCTTGTGCAGTTCGCGCACTTTCTCCAGGTGGGCACGCAGGTGAGTAACCAGCGACGCCGGCACAATCGTGACTCGATCTTTTCGGCCTTTGCCATCGCGTACCAGAATGCGCAGGTTCTCGAGGTCCAGATCCTTGATTCGGAGTCGCAGCGCCTCGGTGAGGCGCAGCCCGCTTCCGTACAAGAGAGCGCCGATGAGCCAGTTGGCACCATTCAGATTGGCTAAAACACTCTGAGCTTCCTGCTGGCTGAGAACCGTCGGCAACCGCCTTGGCCGGGACGCGCGTACCACATTGTCGATCCACGGAAGATCGACGTTCAGCACGCGTTTGTAGAGAAATAGCAACGCCGCCAGGGCTTGCGCCTGTGTAGCGGCAGATACGTTTCGATCCTGGGCCAAGTGGCTCAAGAACTTCTCCACTTCGACGCCGCCCATGAGTTTTGGGTGTTGCTTGCCGTGAAAGATTACGAAGCGCCGAATCCAGTCGACATAAGCCTTTTCCGTCCGGTAGCTGTAGTGGCGAAGGCGTATCGCCCTCCGCACTTCGTCGAGCAGGCGAGGGGTTTGGGGCATGGCGGAAGAAGATCCAGTGCGTTGACTGGTTAGGCGGAAAGTGTTGAAGTCGATTCAAAGAGTTACCGGTGGCCCATGCGTTATCCCGCACTTTCACTCCTTTGTAACGCCGCATTTCTGCGGTCTACTTACAGTTAGAACGCACTCAAGTTAGTGCCACGTCGAAGCATATGGACCCGATGTTTTCCGCGCTCATTCTAGGTACTGCGGCTGCCCTTGGAATTGGGATGTGGTTCATTGTTGCGAAAGCGTTTCCCAGGCGTCCTGCGAAGGTAGTCAGAATTGTCCTGGCTGGGCTCATCGGAGCCGCTGTTGGAGGTATCGTGGGAATCACAATTGGGACGCTCATAACCGGACCTGAAACAGTATTTGCGTCTCGCGCGCAAGCGGCGATGTATATGGCCGCGCTCGATGCAACTAGCGCGATTGGTGCGGTTGTGGCGATATTGGCGGTGGTGCGTTCTAACAAATCGCTGGAGCGGACGCGTGATAGATAAAGTGCCAAGCTCACACTTCGGCGCGCGCGCCGCTCAGCTCAACCGTTAGGCCGCATGACACGACTTCCCCAGTATCTGGCATTGGCCGCGTTGCTCCTCGTGATTTCAGTCATTGTGGTGCAACGCGTTCGACGCCTCAGCGATAGCAAGGCGAGAGCAGGGTTCAAGGCCAAGCTCGAAGCCACGGCGGATGATCTCTCTACGAGCCCCGATGGCCTATCACTTGGAGACGTTGTAGACCTGTTACCGCGTTCGTACATCGAAGAGATACTTTCCGAGCTTGAAAAGATGCCCCACGGCAGTCGCATGCTGCAGCGGGCGATAGAAGCAACAGGAGCCGCCGACTACGAGCTGCGGCCTAACACCTCGCTGGAGCGGACGCGTGATGGATAAAGTGCCAAGCTCATACCCCGGCGCGCGCGCCGCTCAGCTCAAACGTTAGACGACCATGACGGCATGCGTCCTCTACTTGCAAACCAGAGACGCACGCCCGCGAGTCAGCAAGGTTCTCGATTCAATCGTAAGCCGCCATACTCATCACGCAATGAATCACGCCGACGAAGGAGAACAAAGTGAACAATGCCTATTTCGTGGGTTGGGGAACGCTATCACTAGTCAACGCCGGCTTGGCTCAGTCAAAGGGCCAGCCCGCACTCACGTGGTGGATGCTCTCCCTGCTACTTGGCCCAATAGCGACGCTATTTATAGTAGTTCTTCCCCGAGGCGATGCCCCCAAGGGCTAGAGGCCTCGCGGCCAGGTCGTCTAACAAATCGCTGGAGCGGACGCGTGAGGGATAAAGTGCCAAGCTCATACAGCAGCGCGCGCGCCGCTCAGCTCAACCGTTAGACATCGTGAGCAACGTTTCCGCAATCCAGGCGCTTAAGGACTCACTAGCTCGTCCTTCCGGAACGCCTTGCACTTGGCGCGAAGATCGCGACGTCTATATCGCGGAGCAGACCGCCGCTCTGCTCGAAAGGGTCATTGAGCCGGTCACGGTTCGGGCTGTTGCAAACGACTGGGCGCAAAAGTACGTTCCCGATACCGATGGCGCAGTTAGGTCCTTCCTTGCCGTCGCGCGCCATGAGGAGAAGTGGCTGCTCTTCGACCCAAATTCTGGAACGTTTTCGCTTGCGCACGGAAGCGCTGAGTCCATGCCCCTCGGGCTTCTCGGCTTCGCATCGCCTGACGCACTTGCCGAATGGCTTGGGTAGCACGGTGTCTAACAAATCGCTGGAGCGGACGCGTGAAGGATAAAGTGCCAAGCTCACACAACGGCGTGCGCGCCGCTCAGCTCAACCGTTAGGCCGCACGTGTTACCTCCACGACTGCACGCTGAATTCGCGCCTCGAGCGTTGGCGCCAGAAACACTTTGTCTCCTTTCCGCCCAAGACGCTTTGGCGCTTTTAGAGCGTTGCATTATCGAGGGATACCAAGTCTTGGGCGTGGAGGGGTTTAGAGTGACTGATCTTGGGGCATATCAGCCAGACCAACGTCATAGCAATGACATTGGCAGTGTAGCAGCTGACCAAGTCTCATTTGTTGCGAGCACAAAGAAGCTCATCGCAATTGGTGAACCGCTGGGTATTAGGTATCAGGTCGTCGTGAGCGATAAAGATGAGCGCGGTAGAGGGCAAAAGAAATGACACCGCATGGATCACCCACGTGCTGCCTAACAAATCGCTGGAGCGGACGCGTGAAAGATAAACAGCCAAGCCAACACGTCGGCGTGCGCGCCGCTCAGCTCAACCGTTAGACGACTGTCAGCATCAGCACATGGACAGCGCGCGATTCAATGTCTTCTGGTTCCTTTCGCTCCTTGTCCCGGCCGTGGTCATGCTCGCCGCAAGTCTCGGTCGCAAGTGGTGGCTCAGCGGAATCGCTGCGCTCGCTTCGGTTACCACCACTTACTGGCTCTGCCTCTTGGCGGTGTCGCGGAAATGGTCGATTCGCTCAGAACTAGCGACATCGGAGGCCCAGAGGCAGTGGGTGTACGATTCCGACGGTGGTAACCAAGCGTTCACGGCAGTGGTCACGGGACCACTTGAGGCCATTCTGTACACCGCTTTGTGGGCGTTCTTAGGATGGAAGCTCGTTTCGATGTATCAGGGTCGGTCGTCTAACAAATCGCTGGAGCGGACGCGTGAGGGATAAAGTGCCAAGTTCATACGCCGGCGCGCGCGCCGCTCAGCTCAACCGTTAGGCCGCAGGAGAGGTACACACAATGCGCCGCGTCGCTATCGCCATATTCTCGACGGGCTGGTTGTTGCCCATGTGGCTCTCCGGCCAGAGTGTATTCACGTTTCTCGACGCAGAGGTCTGGCCACGACTTCACGGCCAGACTCCCGCCAATAGCTTTCCATTTCTCCATTTCGGACTCCAAGCATTTACAGTGGGTGTGCTTTGGCTAGCCGCCGTCCTATTCTTCTGGACATGGCGGTTGAGTGGTTCGAAGAGCGTTGCCGCGAATGCGGCCTAACAAATCGCTGGAGCGGACGCGTGAGGGATAAAGTGCCAAGTTCATACATCGGCGTGCGCGCCGCTCAGCTCAACCGTTAGACCGCCATGAACCTCATCGCAATCCATCACGGGGCTTCAACTACAGTGGTCAAAATCGATGGCTTTTCTCAGGCCTCCTGGCGCCGGTGGCAATCCGCTTTGGTGAGCGCGATCGCGAGACTAAATGAACAACCCAATTTCGAAGTGACGGTGCCCACTGATGCAGACTTCATTTCGGGGGTGAGCTGCACGTTTCAAGGCAAAGCCTTTAGCTTCGTGTCAGACGTGCCCGGAGAGGTAATCATAGTCTTTGGAACTCTCCGACCTCGCTTCTCTGAGCAGCTCGTGGCTGAAATAACCGAGTCTTGGGCAAGTGTGGCGGTCTAACAACTCGCTGGAGCGGACGCGTGAAGGATAAAGTGCCAAGTCCATACGTCCGCGTGCGCGCCGCTCAGCTCAACCGTTAGCCATCACAGGTAGCTGCGTGCCACCGTCACCGTTTGTCAAAGAGCTTGACCGCATCCAGCGCGCCCTGCGGCCGGCGCTGACAGAGCACGGGTTTAAAGTTCGCGGAAGAACCTTCAATCGCGTGACGGACGACGGGCTCACTCAAGTAGTAAACCTCCAAATGGGCGCTTCGTACCCACCCGGCACAACATACTTTCCTGGGCTTCGCGAAGATCTGCATGGCCTTTTCACGGTGAATTTGGGCGTCTATATACCGGAAGTAGCTGAACTACACGGTGGTGGGCCAGCTAAGTCGTGGGTACAGGAATACACCTGTTCGGTACGGAATCGTCTCGGGCCAGCCAGTGGTAGTTCGAAGGACCTTTGGTGGCAAGCCCGCGCCTCTCCTGAAGTGATTCAGGACGTTCAGCTCCTGCTTATCTCGTTCGGTCTCGTGTTCCTCGAACGCTTTCGATCTCGCGATTTGGTGCTTTCGGAACTCAACGGACTGGGCAACAACTTGGAGCATTGCTCGGTTCCTCGGATCGTATGCGCCATCATCCTTGCGCGGCGTGGCGACCCCAATGCCGCAAGAGAGCTCATGTCCGCTCAAGCGTCAGAGAGCAAAGGTAACCGACATCATCCCGCATACGTTCGTGAGCTTGCGCGGCGCATGGGCTTGGGTGCCGTGTGACGGCTAACAAATCGCTGGAGCGGACGCGTGACAAATAAAGTGCCAAGCTCATACACCGGCGTGCGCGCCGCTCAGCTCAACCGTTAGGCCAGGGAAGAACTCGCATGTCCATGACACTACTCGTGATCTTCGCGGCAGGGCATGCTCCCGACGCGCCCGCGTGGAACAGGGCGCTTGCAGAAGCGCATACCCCCGCCTTGTTAGCGCAGAACATAGACCTGTCCAAGCACACTGGCTTTTTGCCAGTCACTGTTGGTGGTAAGAAGACTGGGTTCTACTTTCTGCTGGAATCTTTCCCAGAGCTTGCTGCGCACTATCCCGCCGTCGCGGCTCTCAAGGTCGAAAAGCCAATGGTCTATTCGCTCGGCTACGGTGGCGATCTCAACGAATGTGCCGCAGTTTTCTACTCCGCGTCCGCGCTGGTTGAAAAATTCGGTGGCACTGCTTTTGACCCACAGGGTGGAAACGTGGTGGGTGCGAAAGAATTGATTGCCGCCGCAAAGGAGTGTGAGGGAATGGTTGGCTCGGAAGAGCACTAGCATGGCCCCTGGCCTAACAAATCGCTGGAGCGGACGCGTGCTAGATAAAGTGCCAAGCTCATACCCCGGCGCGCGCGCCGCTCAGCTCAACCGTTAGGCGCGCATGATGTGTACACGCTGGGCGCTTCTCTTGCTTGCTGTCACGGCGACGTGCCTCGCTGCTTACAAGCCTTTCGATCTGTTGGAGATTTCTCACCTCGGAGGCAAGGGGCGAGTTCAGGATCAGGGGTA
>DASYKM010000236.1:0-25854 GCA_035995425.1 Steroidobacteraceae bacterium | reverse complement strand
CGCACCAAAGAGAGCGATGGTGCGCGTATTGTTTCACTAAAGGAATTAAAAAGGGAAGTCCTATGAACAATTCGATGTACGCGATGAGCCACGGCGTGTTCAAGAAAGCACTCACGCAGCTGCTGCACGTCATGGAAAAAGGGGTCGAGAATGCCAAGGCCCGCAGCTTCGATACCAGCGTGCTGGTGAGCGCGCGGCTCGCGCCCGACATGCTGCCGTTCTCCAAGCAGATTCAACTCACGAGTGATTTCGCGAAGAACTCGATGGCGCGCCTGGCGGGAGTCGACCCGCCAAAATTCGAGGACAACGAGACCACGATGGACGAGTTGGTGGCGCGCGTGAAGAAGACGCTCGACTACATCGACACGGTATCGGCCGCCGCACTCGAAGGCAGCGAAACGCGCGACATCAAGATCCCTCTGCGCGATCGTACGGTGGAGTTCAAAGGGCTCGGGTTCCTGCAGAACTGGGCGATCCCCAACTTCTTCTTCCACCACGTCACTGCCTACAACCTGCTGCGCCATAACGGCGTCGATGTCGGCAAGCGGGACTTTCTCGGGGGATAGAACCAGACGCGGCGGCTGCCACGAGCCGCGCACACAAAAAGAGGGCCGGTTGCAGCCGGCCCTCTTCGTTTCTCAGCTTGCGAAACGGTCGCCGATCAAAGTGACCGGCGGCAGTCGCCGAGCTCGCCACCCAGCAGAACCGCCAGCGGCGCCGTCGCCTTCGGCACTTCGACCCGGATGAAGTTCACCAGGCAGAAATTCACCCGCTTCGGAATGTTCACGGTCACGCCTTGCACGGCGCTCGTGTTCGTCCCGTCGCTCACCTTGGCCGTAAGCGGATATGAGGTCTTGCGCCAGTCGACGAACAGCGGACGCGCCACCTCGAGCACTCCCGAATTCGCGCGCAGCCGGAACACCGAATTGGTGTTGCCGCTCACGAGCGCGTAGTTCGAGAACGTGGTGAAACCCAGCTGATTGACGTCATCTGGGTCGGAGACTTCGAGTGCGTCGATGACGTTGTGCGCGCCACCATCGATGTCGAAGACCTGACCTGCGGTGATCGCCGGTGCGTTGTCGTTCTCGTTGATCACCTTGATCGCCACGTTCGCAGCGGCGCTACGCGTGTAGCCGTCCCATACCGAGACCGACACCGAATACGAAGTACCGGTTTCGAAGTCGAGCGTCGCGCCGGGCGCGAGTCGCAACGTCCCCGTGGCGGCGTCGATGGCGAACTTGCCGCTCGTGTCGGTGAGCTGCCATTGCGAGAGCACCGTTGCCGCATCCGGATCAGTGGCGAGCACCGTACCCACGCCCGTTCCGGCGGCGGCGGATTCGCTGACATTGAAGCTCTGACCTGCCGCGACTGTCGGCGCGGTATTGGCCACGTACTTGATGAGCCACTGCAGCGCCGGCCGTTCCGCGCCATTCTGGTAAAGGAGCCAGTCGCCCTGCGCATTGCGCCAATGCGAGCCGCGAACATAGCCCCACAGGGTGACTCCCTTGACCGCCGGATGCTCCCAGAAGGTCGGGAAGATGCGCTGGTAGTTAGCGAGCTGCACTTCGTCCTGGTTGCCGTCGACATCGAACTCGGTGATGTAGATCGGCAGGCCGGTCGCCGCCAGGCGATCGAGATTCGCCTTGTGATTGGTCATCGGCGCCGCTTCGGTGGTCGAGAAGGCGTGCGCCTGATCCCCGATTCCGTCGATCAGGCCGCGGTCCTGCAGCAGCTTGATGATCTCCAGGTAGCGTGTGGTCGCATTGCCGTCGTTGGTGATGCTGTAGTCATTGATGAGCAATTGCGCGTTCGGGAAGTAATGGCGCGCCAGCTCGAATGACTTGATGACCCAGTCCCAGCCCGTGACGCCCGCGCCGCCGAGGGCCTCGCAATAGAATCCGCCGCCGTTGTCATCCGTGCACGGCGGATCGTGCAGCGGTTCATTGACCACGTCGATCTGCTCGAGGTCGGGGAATTCGGCCGCGATCGCCGCCATCCATTGCTCGATTTCTGCGAGCTGCGCGGCCTTGCCGGCCACTGGATCGTTGGGCGGCTTGACCAGTCCATTGAGCCACGCCGGCTGCTGGTTACCCCAGATGAGCGCGTGCCACTTGAACTTGAAGCCGTTGGCCCGTGCGAGGTCGTAGGCCTGATGCGCTCCGACAAAATTCATGACATCGCGCGTGCCTTCGACACTGCCCCACTTGCCGCCGTTTTCCGGCGTTACCTGATTCCAGTAAGCGGTGAAGTTGGTCGAGGCCGCATTCGGGCTGAACGCGCTGCCGAGGAATTTCGGCTTGCCAGTCGCGAGCGGTGGGTCGGTGCGCGTGTACGCCGGCGGATCCGGCGGCGGCGGAGTGCCGTGCGCGGAGGTACCGTTGTCGAGATCGCTCACCAGGTAGAACGCGCCCTGCACGCCGAAGGCGATCTTGTCCATGAACAGGCCGTCTTCGCGGCCGGCAAACGACAGTGTCTGCGTGAGCGCGCCGTCCGGCACCACCCAGACCGCGGGATTGCCGTTGCCGGAACCCGTGAGCTTGAACCACTTGAACACGTTGGTCGTGGCCGTACCGCCGACCACCACCGTGGTGTCGGGCACCGTGAAGCCGCCGTTGTTCACGTTGTTGTTGTTAGTCCATTGCGCGTCGACCGCCGGCGACTTCGCGCCGAAGCCGTTGCCGATGAAGAAGCTGTCGTCGTCGGCGCCGCCGTTGGTCGGGCCGACGCGAAAACGCGCGTACAGCTCGTAATTTCCCGCGTGCGGAAAGGTGACGGTGTAGGTCGCGGTGCGATCGGCGGTCGGCGGGCTGCCGCCGCCGATGGTCGAGGCAATCGTGATGTAGGTGACGCCGCTGAGCGTCGCGGTAGATAGCTGTGATGGATTGGTGAAAGTGCCGCTTTCAGCTTCGACGATGACCGGCTCGGTCTGGGCGAAGGCATTGATCGACACGGACGCAAGAAGACACGCGCGCAGCAGCGCGCTCGCTGAAGATTTCATTCCTTATTCCCCCTCATTCCATTGATAAACGCAGTGTGATCACTGTCTGACGGCCCGAATCTAGCCCAACAAATGCAAAAACGGTAGCGGTACCAAAGTCGAGCTTTTTTCCCGGGAAATTTCAGTGGGTCCCGCGATGTGACCCACTGCGCGAAGCGCGGGCGAATTGAACATAACTGTGTCAATTCTCCGCTACACCTCGTCGGGGAACGGGAGCTAAGTCACGGCGTGACATGCGTTGATTTGCGAGTCTGCAGGCTCAGTCCGGGGAAATTTCACGAATGCAGGCGAGCGCAAGTGTCACAGCTAGCGGCGATTCGAAAGCCGCAATCGGCGAGGCGTTGAAGCAGGCGCTATCCGGGAACCGTCTGCAATCCATTTCGCTGCACGATGAACGTGGCGACGTGTTGTGGCTCGATGAAGGCGCGCTCGGCCCCGACGAGCACAACCTCGTGGTCGAAGCCGCCGCCGCCCTGTCGGCCGGCGCCGACCGCACCTACGTTTTCCAGAGCATCGGCGATGGCCGCGCCGCCGCTTTCCTGCCGGCGCGCTCGCCGCTCAACGATCTGCTCGGCCTCGCGATGATCATCGCCGACGCGAAATTCCTCGACAGCAAGGGCGCGGCCAAGTTCGTCACGCCGACCACCACCAATCTCATGCGCCGGCTCGCGTTCCTGCGCAAGCCGTCGGCACCCGCCGCCCCGGTGACGCCGCCGCCGCCCTCGGCGCCGGCCGCCGGCCGAGTAGTTAGTCCGCAGCCGCCCAGGCCGCCGCCGCCGCGGCCCGGCGCGCCGCCGCCACCGGCAGCAGCGCGCCCCGGTGCGCCGGTCCCGGCGCGTCCGGCAGCGCCGTTGCAGCAATCCGCCGCTCCGCAGGCTCGCGCTCCCGCACCGCCTGCCCAGCGCCCGGCTGTTCCCGCCAAACCTCCGATGGCACCGCCGCCCAGGGCCGCGCAGCCCGCGGCGAAACCCGCCGCACCCGCGGCGCGACCCGCACCTCCGGCCAAGCCCGCCGCGCAGCAACGCCCCAGTGGCAATGCGAGTTCAGACTCGATCGCCTTCGAGATCTCCGACATCGATCCGAAGTCGCTGCTCAAGGGCACCGCGCGCCAGGCGCAGCCCGAACCGAAGCGCCCCGATCTGCGCGTGGTGCAAACCGATCGCCTGCCCAAGCTCGAACTGAAGCTCGAGGCGGATCCCATCCCGGAGCTGATCCAGGACGAGGCGCCGGCGGCCGAAATCGAGCTCGAGCCCATGTACGCCGACCCAGTCGACGGCGAGGAAGAGACCACCGAGGTCGAAGCCCTGGAACCCGACGCCGACATGAACGTCGAGCCGGAGTTCGTCGACGAAGTGCCGCAGCTGCAGGTCGGCGCCGGCCAGTTCGAATTCTATGGCCAGATTTTCGAGCTCCACGTTCAGCAGCTGGTGAAGCTCAAGGGCACCGGCGGCACCCGCCGATTCGAAGTGCTGGTACGCGACGCCCACGCGGACAATGAATTCGGCGTGGCTCCCGATCGCGTCATGCAGGACGTGAATGATCCGAGCGCCAATTCGGATCTCGATCGCATCGTGGTCGAACAACTGGTCATCTGGATGGGCGAAAACCGCGGCGCCTGGGAAGGCGAGCCGTCCAGTTTCTCCATCAACGTCGGCATGGGAACGATCGCCGATCCGAAATTCGCCAGCTTCGTCGCCACCACGCTCAAGAATCACAAGGTGCCCGCCAAGGCCATCGGCTTCGAAATAACCGAGAAATCCTGCGTCGAGCAGGTGCGCGACGTGGACATGTTCGTCCAGGCTTGCGAGAAGATCGGTTGCCACCTGGTGCTGGACGACTTCACGCTGCATCACAACTCGCTGCGCTGGTTAGGCTCGTCGGCGCTCAAGTTCCTCAAGCTCGACCCGAAGATCACCGCGGTCGCGATGAAAGACCGCGTGCCGCAGGCGCTGGTCGTGGCGATCGCGCAGGCGTGCAAGGTGCTCGGACTTTCCTGTGTCGCCAAGCGCGTGGACACGCCGGCCGTGCGTGATTGGCTCTCGGCGGTGGGCCTCGACTACGCGCAGGGATTCCTGCTCGATCAGCCGCGGGCGCTCACCAAGCTCGTCGCCGAAAAGGCCAAGTAACCCACTCCGCCGCCGATCAGACGAGGCGAGCGCGCTTCGCGCCAGGACGTTTGTTCACCGCGGCCAGCTCCCGTACCTTTGCAGCATGGTCAGCCTCGATCCGCTGCTGAAAAACCGCGTCGCGCTGTTCTGGACGCTGCACATCGGTGGCTGGCTGGCGTACGCGGTATCGCAGTACCTCGGCACGCTGCTCTACGACTCCAAGTACGAGCACATGCGCGGCTACCTGACGGTCATCCTGATCGCGGCCGTCAGCGGTTTTCTGTTGAGCCTCGAGCTGCGCTACATCTACCGCCGGCTGTGGACGCGCTCGCCGCGCCTCATCATCTTCGTGGCGCTGCTGAGTTGTTACCTGTTCGCGCTGGTGTGGCGCGTGATCATCAACTCGGCGTACCTGCAGTTCACCAGCGACACCATGGAATGGGAGATGCAGTCGCCGCTCGAGTTCTTCGCCCAGGCGATGTCGTCCACCTACCTGCTGCTCTGCTGGACCGGAATCTACTTCGGCATCAAATATTACGAGTCCCTGCAGCAGCAGCGTGAGGCGACCCTGCGCGCGGCGACGCTCGCGCAGGAAGCGCAACTCAAGATGCTGCGCTACCAGCTCAACCCGCATTTTCTCTTCAACACTCTCAACGCCATTTCGACCCTGATCCTCGACAACGAGAATCGCACCGCGAACCAGACGGTCATGCGCCTGTCTGAGTTCCTGCGATACACGCTCGACCAGGATCCGATGAAGAAGGTCACCCTGCGGCAGGAAGTCGAAGCCATGAACCTGTACCTCACCACCGAGCGCTTGAGGTTCGGCGATCGCCTGCGGCTCGAATTCGCCGTCGAAGAGCGCGCGCTCGAGGCGCTGGTACCGAGCCTGCTGCTACAACCCCTGATCGAGAACGCCATCAAATACGCCGTATCGCCATCCGAGCAGGGCGGCACCATTCGCGTCGAGGGGCGCGCGCGCGGAGTCATGCTCGAGCTCGCCGTGGCGGACGACGGTCCCGGTCTCAACACGGGTGCGGCCCCGGGCGCCGGCCGCGGTGTCGGTCTGCGCAATACGCGCGAGCGGCTGGCGGTGCTTTACGAGGATCGCCATCGGTTCGCGACGCTGGACAACAAGCCCGGATTGCGAATCGAGCTCGGGCTGCCTCTGGAAATGGCGGCACCCTAGTGAACGCATCGCGCAAACTGCGGACCTTGTTGGTCGACGATGAAGCACTGTCGCGGCGCGGGCTCGAGCTGCGTCTGCGCGTTGCCAGCGACATCGACATCGTCGGCCAGTGCAGCAACGGCCGTGAAGCGCTCGCTGCCATTCGCGACCAGCGTCCCGACCTGGTGTTCCTCGATATCCAGATGCCCGGGCTCTCCGGCTTCGACGTGCTCGCCCAGCTTCAGCCGCACGAGTTGCCGATGATCGTTTTCGTCACCGCCTACGACCGGTTCGCGGTGCAGGCCTTCGAGGCGCGCGCCATCGACTACGTGCTCAAGCCGGTCGACGATGCGCGGCTCGCGGCCACGCTGCTGCACGTGCGCGAACTCATGGAGCAACGCACCGCCGCCGCCGAACGAGACCAGCTGGTGAACCTGCTCGCCGAGCTCCGCGGCAGCGGCGAGATTGAACCGGACCAGCCGGCAACGCCCGAGCGCGCTCCGAACTGGCTGCCGATCCGCAATGGACGCGAGACCGTGCGCGTGCCGGTGCAGGCCATCGAGTGGGTGGACGCCGCGGGCGACTATCTATGCATTCACGCCAGTGGCCACACTCACATCCTGCGCGCCACCATGCGCGAGATGGAAAACCTGCTCGACCCGCGGCTCTTCCAGCGGGTGCATCGCTCGACGATCGTCAATCTCACGCGCGTCAAGAGTCTGCGCGCGCACATGAACGGCGAATATTTCCTGCGGCTCGAAGGCGGACAGGAACTGAAGTTGTCGCGCACCTACCGCGACAAGGTCGAATACTTCCTCAAGCGTCCGCGCCCGCACTGATGTCTACCAGGTGTAGCGCACGCGATACCTGACAACCGTCTCGCCATCCTTCGCCACCTTCACCGGGAAACTGATGGTGCGCGCGTCCTGCTTCACGAACGGGTGCGTCTTGGTGAGGATCGTCCAGTTGCTCCAGCGGTAGAGGTTTTCCTTCACCACCACGTCGACCGGCAGCGTCTTGTGGTTGCGCAGCTTCACTTCGATCTCTTCTTCCATCGTCTTCGCGGTCGTGTCGACGCTGAAGCTCACCTGGCGGCGCTCGCCCACCACGTCGAAAGCCGAGCCTAGCTTGATGCGCACCTGCTCGTCTTTGGGCGTGTGATCGATCTTGTCCTCGCCGATGAACTCGAGACTGCCGTCCGCCTTGTCGAGCTGCGAGACCCGCAGGCGCCCGGCGGGCAGCGGTACGCCGAGCCCGTACTGCTTGTCGTTCCTGAACTCGAGGTACACGTCGACCTTCTTGTTGGTCGTCACGCCCATGTTCCGGTCGGTGTACGGACTGGGATAGAAATACGGCTGCAGCACGCCGTAATACAGCAGCACTTTCTTCGCCGGAATCTGCCGCGCCTGGTCGAACAGCTCGATCTGCTTGGTGGAGTTGTTAGGCAGCGTGGTCTTGCGACCGAGCGTGTACAGGTGGAACTCGAAGAAATCCTTTTGCGTGAAGCCGCCCGCTTTGGCGGGCGCATTGGCGGCCATGGTCAGCATTTCGCGCCGCATGCCCGAGTCCATCTCGGACTGGACGCGGTTGACGTCGCCGGCGATCAGCTTGAGCTTGGCGTCCGCGTAGCTGGCGCCGGACTGATTGATGACGCTCACCCAGGCCGACAGGTCGAGCATGCCGCTGTTGGCGTCCGCGCCCTCGTTGAAGATCAGGTTGTAGTCGGCCCACCAGGTGATGCCGCCGGTCTGATAGGTGACGCGCGACTTGTGCGTGCCGCCGCTCGGCGACTGGATATCCCAGACCAGCGTCGGGCGCGTGTTGAGACCGCCGGGCAGATCCGGAAAGCGTACCGAGGCATAGCTCGGGATTGAATAGATGGAGCCATCGCCACCGCGCAATACGATGCCGTCGGTGGCGGAAAGCAGCGTGCCGGTGATCGAGGTGACGCTGTTGCCGTTGGGTTTGTCGACCGTGATCTGCTTGTCGATGAACTTGAGCAGGAGCTTCTGCGTGCTCACCAGGTCGAACTGGAAATTCTGCTCGAGGACACGCGTGGCCGGGTCCGTCAGCGAGGTGAACGTGACCGTGGTCGGATCGATGAGCGCGGCGACGTCGGTGAACGAAAGCTGCGAGCGTCCTTGTTTGATGGCCACGTCGCGGTCGTCACGCACCAGCGCATATCCGGGCACCGACATCGCGTTCGGTACGCCCTGGCCCGGTATCGGGCGATAGAACTCCGGCGAGATCGCGCCTGGTTGTGCGGAGCTATAAATAGTGATGGCGGTTTCGGCGTCGGCCGCCGACGCCGCGTGCGCGGCGAGACCCAAACAAGCGGACGAAACGGCGACGGCGAGCGGCGTGAAGAATTTCTTCATGAACTGGCAAACCTCGAGTGGACGGACATGGAGACTAACGACGGAGGCGCCACGGACGGTCTATGGCGCCGCCAGCGACAAACTGCGAACTGCGTCGCAAGAAACCCGGGAACCGGTGCGCGGAATGTGAAACGGCGCAGCGGCTTGCGGACATAAGAATCGCAGCATAAGCACGTGCGATCCTGTAGGACCAACGGCAGATACCAGCCTGAGTGGCGCCTGGCATTTTTGCGGCGCGTGCGTCTTGGCTCAACCCGTGAGGTCCGCTCGGCCCTGAATGTGCGGAACTTTGAACCACGATGGAAGCTGCGAGTCGTCTCGAATCCTCTGGTGTGAACCAGGGACCTGTAAACGGTGGCGCCGTTGCGCCCGGCATGGCTGCGCCTGCGATGGATCGTGAATTCATCATAAAGAACCAGATTGTCGAGCGGTACCTCGCCGGCCGTCTGCCGCCCAAGGGCGTCACTGATTTTGAAAAACTGATTCGCTCGCGTCCGCAGCTCATCGACGAGCTCGGGCTCGCCGAGAAGGTGAACGCGGGTCTGCGCCTGTTAGACGCGGCGGGTATCGCCGAACCTTGGGCCGAGGCACCGAGAACTTTCTGGCAGAAACCAGCGTTCTCAATGGGCGCCGCGGCACTCGCGGCGGTCGCCTTGATCGGCTGCGCGATTCTCGCGATGCAGGTGTCGGCACGAAACGGGACGATAGCCAGGCAGAAGGCGGAAAATATCGAACGCCCGATCGCGCCGTCCACGCACAAACGAACGATCGTCGTGGGTGTCGCGCGCAACGGTCCGCCTGTGCAGCCCACGCTGACGATCAGCTATGGCGAGTTCGCCGAAATAAAGGCCGACCTGTCGTGGGCACGGTTCGGCGCGTTCAAGGTGTCGATCGACCGCGTGAACCAGGGGCGCGTCGCGGTGCTCGATGCGGTCGAGAAGGATTCGAATGGTCATCTGCGCATTTCGCTGAATGCGGGGGCCTTCGGACCGGGCGACTACATGGTGACCATCGAAGGTCTCAACATGCGCCGCGAGAGCCTGCCGGTCGGCTGGTTCCGCCTCAGCGTCGCGCGCTGAGGATCGATCGGCCCTCAGGGGCGCACTTCAAACTTGTCGATCAGGCGTGGTGCCGTGGCGCGCGCGTCATCCGCCTCGATGCTGTCTTCGCCACCCCGCAAAGCCGGCCGCCAACGCCGCGGAACACGGTCGATGGCGATCGCGAAGATCGTGAGGTTGCCCGCGGTATCGATGCGCAATCGCAGCCATTGCTTGAAGTCCTGGATTCGCAGCGAGGCGAAGGCTTCGTTCCCATGGCGCCCGAACACCTGGATCGACACGAATAGATAGACGCCGAGGATGAACGCGCCCGCCGGTCCGCCAAGGACGAAGGTGACGAGGCCGGAGATGAGCAGTTGCGCCATGCTGCCGTAGGCGAGATCAAAGCCCTGCACCGTGAGCAGCAGCGCGCTCCAGCCGACCATGAATGCCGCCACCAGGTGCAACAACGCATGACATGCGCCGCCGAGGATTCGCCAGGACCGAACGTGCGTGTCGGTGAAGAAAATGAACGCGCCGACGATGGTCACCAGCCACATGCCATTCAACGGATCGCGGATCGCGGCGTTCATCGCCGCACTGAGCGCCGTCGGCAGATCGATGATGTCGGAGGCTTCGAGGCTGGCGGACGCAAGCCACGCCGACATGGCATAGAGAAAAGCGTACAGCCAGCCCGATTTCGGATTGAGAAACGGGAACAGGAAATTCCGCCATGCCAGTCGGGCGGAAGTACGCGCATCGGGATATGCCGCGCGTTCGACAAAGCCATTGCGAAGATTCTTCGTCGCCGGGGCGTGAGTCGGATGCAGGAACGCTCCACCGCCGCCCGACGTGACCTTCTGGATTCCTTCCGCGTTCTCGTGCCGCTTGTAGAAGTGCAGGTCGCCGGTGAGAAAAACACGGGCCTTGCGCCGGAACACCTGCTCTTCGAGAAATCGCGTGCTCGACAGCTCTTCATAGCTCGAATGACTGGGATACGCGTCTTCGAGAATCCAGCGCGGCTCCGGCACGCAGAAGATGAGGCGCGCGGCCTCGTCCATGCGCCCGGCGACTTTCTGGAAGTACTGCACCTGCGGCTCGTCGAGATCGGCGCCCAACTGCAGGTCGATGGCTAACAACCACCAGTTGGCGGGCAGCTTGAGCGCGAAGTAGCTGCGCGTTTGCCGCGTCGGGCATCCGGCGAAGCCGCGCTCCGGCCGGCAGAAGGTCCGCGAGAACGCGACCAGGCTGTCGTACCAGTCGTGATTGCCGGGAATCGCGAACACGTCCGGCCGCGAACGCGCGGCGAATGCGAGCCGGTAGGGAGTTTCCGTGCGCACGTCGTATTCCGCGCGCGTCGGGTACGGGTATACCTCGTCGCCACCAAAAACCAGAACGCGCCCGGCCTGGGTATTTTCATTTGCGCCGGCGTGCTCGACGACGAGTTCGGGCCGCGCCATCGCATCGGCGATGGCAAACGTCGAGTTGAAGCCGTCGCCGATGTCGGCCGCATAGTCGAACCAGAAGTCGCCTTGAGCTGCCGAGTAATCGAACTCGTTCTGCGGCTGGGTGGCGAGCGCCTCGATGAGCCGCGTATCCGAGTGACGCCCGAAAATATTGGCGATGGCCACCTGGTAGGCGGAATGCGCCAGCACCCGCGGATCGTACCAACCCACCATCGCGCGACGCCGTGGCATCTTGTCCTGCGTCATCACCCACTCCGCAATGTGAGCAAGGGAGGCTGATTGACCACCGACCGCGTGGCGAGCCAGCCCGCGAGGCAGACTAACAAACCACCACCCGCCAGGCCGTAGAACCACACCCACGGATCCGGCGTGTAGGGAATCTGCAGGACCCTTCTCGCGATGTATACCCCGGCGATCGACGCACCGGCGGCGGCCAGCGTGCCCGACAACACGCCGAGCGCCGCGAACTCGGACAGCAGACCCTTGAGCACGGTCGCGCGATTGGCACCGAGCGTGCGCAGCATGGCGCTCTCATAGCGACGTTCCTCGCGGCTCGCCTGCACCGCGGCGATGAGCACCACCAGTCCCGCCATCAGCGTGAACAGAAACACGCTCTGTACCGCGGCGACGGCCTTGTCGATCACGGAACGCACCTGTCGAAGCAGGTCGTCGACATTGAAGACCGACACACTCGGAAAGCGACGCACCAGGTCCGCGATGGTCTTCGGATCGCTGGTCTGCAGATGAACCGCCGTCATCCAGGTTCCCTGCGAGCCCTCGAGCAGGCCCGGCGCAAACATCAGGAAGAAGTTCGGCTGGAAGCTGTCCCACTTCACGTCGCGCACACTGGAAATCGTCGCAGTGCGCGTCTCGCCGGCGATGTCGAATTCCAGGCTGTCGCCAAGCTTGAGGCTCATCTCTTCCATGTATTCCGTGGACACCGACACCAGCGGTTTGGCGAACTCATCGGGCGTGAACCAATGTCCGGCCGTGATCGTGTTGTCGGTGCCGAGCACCTCCGCCCAGGTGATGTTCTGATCGCGATTGGCGAACTCGCGCCCGCGACGCGTGGCGAATTTGATGTCGTCGACCGGCTTGCCGTTGATTCGCGTCATGCGCGCGCGGACCATCGGCCGCGCGCGCGCATCGTGCGCGCCGCGCGCTTCCAGGAACGCGGTGAACGCCTGGTGCTCGTCGGGCGGGATGTTGATGAAGAAGAAATTCGGCGTGTCGGCGGGCAGGCTGCGGCGCCAGTCATTGAGCAGGTCGTTGCGCACCACCGCGAGCAACAGCAGCATCATGATGCCGAGCGCGAAGGCCGTGAGCTGCACCACGCTCTCGGTGCGCCGGCGGCCGAGGTTGGCTATGCCGTAGCGCCAGGAAACGCCGACGCCACCACGAAAACGGGTAGTTAGCTTGACGAGCAGCCAGCCGGCGCCCGCGACCGCCGCGACGAACACCGAAAGGCCGATGACGAACACCAGGAAAGTGCGCTGGTCGCGAAGCACCCAGTAGATGAGGAAGGCGATGGCCATGACCGCCGGCCCGAACGCCAGCACCACGAGCGGCTGCGGCGGCCCGATGTCACGGCGCAGGACGCGCAGCGCCGGCGTTCGCGACAACTGCAGCAGCGGCGGCAGCGCAAAACCACCCAGCACCGCGATGGCGGTGAGGAACCCGATGCCGAGGGGCGCGAGTCCGGGGGCCGGCAGATCGCCGCGCAGAAGACCCGCCAATGCCTTCACGAGCCATGCCTGCGCCCCGAAGCCGAGTATCGAACCCAGGATCGCGGCCAGTATCCCCACGATCGTGAGCTGGACCAGGCTTACGGTCAGCGTGAAACCGCGCGTCGCGCCCAGGGTCTTCAGCAGCGCGACCGAATCGAGATGCCGGTGCACGTAGCGCCTCGCGGCCATCGCCACGGCAATGGCACACAACAGCACCGCGACCAGACTCGCGATGCTCAGAAAGCGTGCCGAGCGGTCGATCGCCGATTTGATCTGCGGGGCGGAGTCCGCCACATCTTCGATCTCTTCGCCCTGCTTCTTGTTGGCTTCGAGCCATTCCTTGAACGCCGCAATCTCGTTTCGCTGACCCGCGAACAACTGCGCGAGCCGCATGCGGCTTCCCGGTTGAATGAGCTGCGTGGAATCCAGATCCGCCTCGTTCATGATCAGGCTCGGCGCCAACTCGAGGAATGTCGCCCCCTGGTCCGGGCGCGTGATGAGGATGCGCGCCACCCGAAAGGTGCGTGCGCCGATGCTGAGCTCGGTGCCCACGCCCGCGCCGAGCGCAGCAGCGAGCCGCGAGTCTGGCCAGACTTCGCCCCGCGACGGATTGCCTGCTGCCGCCTGCGCCGCTCCAAATGGCTGATCGGAGAGCATCACGCGCCCACGCAACGGATATTTGTCCGAAACGGCGCGCAGCGAGGTCAGCTGGTTTATGTCGCCGTTGAAAACCACGCTGAAAAGGCCGGCGATGCGCGCCACTTCGAGACCCCGGCGACGAGCCTCGACGATCGCGCGGTCGTCCATGGCCTGGCCGGATTCCAGGCGCAGGTCCGCTGCAAGAACCTCACCCGCCTGGTTGTCGACTGCGATGCCGATGCGGTTGACGAGGAATCCCACACCGGTAAGCGCCGCCACGGCAACCGTGATGGCGAGCACCAGCACGCCGAGCTCGCCCGACTTCCATTCGCGAAGCAAGGTTCGCAACGCGAGCGCCAGGGCGTTCATGGGGCGGCGCTCACTTCAGCAATCCCGAATCCATCTGCAATACGCGCCCGCAGCGCGTCGCCACCGCCAGATCGTGGGTCACGAGCACCAGTGTGGTGTGCGCTTCCGCATTGAGGTCGAAAAGGAGCGAGACGATGCGCTCGCCCGTGTGAGTATCGAGGTTGCCGGTGGGCTCATCGGCGAACAGCACCGCGGGGCGCGTCACGAAGGCGCGTGCAATTGCCACGCGCTGCTGCTCGCCGCCGGAGAGCTGGCGCGGATAGTGGCCGGTTCGCTGCGCGAGACCGACGCGGCCGAGCGTTTCCGCGGCGGCGGTACGCGCGTCGCGACGGCCCGCCAGCTCCAGAGGCAGCATCACGTTTTCGATCGCCGTGAGCGAAGGCAACAGGTGAAAGGACTGAAACACGAAGCCGACGCGCTCGGCACGCAGGCGCGCGCGTCCATCTTCATCGAGCACCGTCAAGTCGGCGCCCGCGAGCGTCACGCGTCCGGAGGTTGGCGTGTCGAGGCCCGCCAACAACGCGAGCAGCGTGGATTTGCCCGCGCCAGATGCGCCGACAATGGCAACTGATTCCCCCGCGGCGATGTCCAACGAAACATCGTCCACGATGGTCAGCATCCCTTCCGGGCTGGTAACCTTTTTTGTGAGGCTTTCGGCTTTGAGTACGCTCATCAGATTCATTCAGTTGGTGTTGGTCTTCGCGCTGGTAAACCCTGCCGGGGCCGAAGTCGCCGCGTCCCGCACCGTCGTCGTGCTTGGCGACAGTCTCAGTGCCGGATACGGCATCAAAATTCAGGAAGGCTGGGTCAACCTGCTTGCGCAGCGGATCGCCTCCGAAGGGTACGGATACAAGGTGATCAACGCCAGCGTCAGTGGCGAAACCACGCAAGGCGGACTCGCGCGGCTGCCACGCGTGCTCCAGCTGCACCAGCCAACCATCGTCATCATCGAGCTCGGCGGCAACGACGGCTTGCGCGGATTACCGCTGGCGACGAGCCGCGAGAATCTGCGCCGCGCAATCGAGCTCGCACGGGCGGCGAAGGCGCGGGTGATTCTCGTCGGCATGATGATTCCACCTAACTACGGCCAGCGGTATGCGCAGGAGTTCCGCGACATGTACACGACGCTCGCGTCGAAGTACTCCATTGCGCTGGTGCCATTCCTGCTGGACCAGGTGGCGCTGAACCCGAAACTCATGCAGCGCGACGGTATCCACGCCAACGCCGACGGACAGCCGCGGCTGCTCGAAAACGTCTGGCCCAAGCTCAAGCCGCTGCTAGTTGCCCCGCGCAAACCCGCGAGCTAGCCTGCGGCACTGCATTCTAGGGGTGGTCGTGGAAAAACATTGGCTCAAGGCGTATCCGCCAGGTGTTCGGCCTGAGATCAATATAAATGAGTACCCCTCGCTCAAGGAGCTCATCGAGCGGGGGCTAGCGATCCACGCCGTGCGCGACGCCTACGTGCAGATGGGCAAGGCCATGACGTACGGCGAACTCGACATCCTGTCGGCGCAATTCGGCGCATTCCTGCAGCACAGCTGCGGCCTGAAGAAAGGCGACCGCGTCGCCGTCATGATGCCTAACACCCTGCAGTACCCGATCGCCATCCTGGGCGCGCTCCGGGCCGGGTTCACCGTCGTCAACACCAATCCTCTGTATACCGCGCGCGAACTCGAGCACCAGCTGAGCGATTCCGGCGCCACCGTCATCGTGATCGTCGAGAACTTCGCGCACGTGCTGCAGGAAGTGATCGCGCACACGCCCATCAAGCACGTGGTGCTGACCAGTGTCGGCGAGATGCTCGGCTTTCCGAAGGGCAACATCGTCGACTTCGTCGTGCGCCACAAGCGCAAACAGGTGAAGCCATACAGCCTGCCCGGTGCCAAGAGATTCAAGCAGGCATTGAAAGAAGGCAGCGCAGTCCGCCTGCAGTCGGCCAAGCTCACTCATTCGGACATCGCGTTTCTGCAATACACCGGCGGCACTACCGGCGTCGCCAAGGGCGCCATGCTCACGCACGGCAACATGGTGGCGAATGTGTTGCAGGCGCTCGAGTGGATACGACCGGTCTTTCCGCGTGATCCAGACATACTGGTGACGGCGCTGCCGCTGTATCACATCTTCGCGCTCACCGCGAACTGCCTGCTGTTCACGATTCTCGGCTGGCGCAATGTGCTCATCACGAATCCTCGTGACTTCCCCGCGTTCGTCGCCGAGCTGCGCAAGTACAAGTTCGCTTATCTGAGTGGCGTGAATACCTTGTTCAACGCGTTGCTGCATACACCCGGATTTGAAACCGTGGACTTCAGCAACCTGCGTATCACGCTCGGTGGAGGCATGGCCGTGCAAGAGGCAGTCGCCAAGCGATGGAAGGAAGTCACCGGGAAGATACTGACGCAGGCTTGGGGACTGACCGAGACCTCGCCCGCCGCCTGCATCAATCTACCGGGCGAAGACTTCAACGGCTCGATCGGCTTTCCGCTTCCCTCCACGGAAATCAGCATTCGCGATGACGACGGCAATGAGCTCGGCATCAATGCGGTCGGAGAAATCTGCGTGCGCGGTCCGCAGGTCATGGCCGGCTATTGGAACAGGCCCGACGAAACCGCGAAGGTGATGATCGGCGACGATCTGCTGCGCACCGGCGATATCGGGCGGATCGATGAGCGCGGACTCGTGTTCATCGAGGATCGAAAGAAGGACATGATTCTCGTCTCCGGCTTCAACGTGTATCCGAATGAAGTCGAAAGCGTTGCAGTCACGCATCCAGGAGTGCTCGAGGCAGCGGCGATCGCGCAGCCGGATGAAAAGTCAGGAGAGGTCGTTGCGCTGTTCATCGTGAAGAAGGATCCAAATCTCACTGAGCAGGAGATCATTGATCACTGCCGCAAAGCGCTCACCGGGTACAAAGTGCCGAAGCACGTGTATTTCAGGACGGAACTGCCGAAGACGAATGTCGGGAAGATTTTGAGGAGGGCGTTGAGGGAAGAGTTGCCGAAATAGGAATTCCTAAGTTTATGTGCTTGCCGACGACTGTTCGAATGCAAAGGCAATGACGCCAACTTCACGTGTCGGCACACGTTTCCGACTAGATCGCGGAATATTCCGTGATTCGAGCCAGTCGTCCACAGACAAGACAAATGTCAGTCCTTGTGCTTTGGAAAATTTCTTGAACGCGCTGATATAGCGTGCTGGTAGTCGGGGCACTTGAGCGAGAACTTCAAGCAAGACTTCACCTCGGTAGTTGCGCTCGCTGTTGTATGCCACTGTTCGAAGCAAACGTTCGAGCATCGTCGCGGTTCTAAGAACTTGCGCGGAATCGAGGCCAGACGGAGCAACCACTTGCGCTTTTGGTAGCCATGCGCCGTCGCGCGTGCGGCGTAGGAGTTTGCGTGTTATTAGGCCTTCGATGACTGTTCTCGCGTCTTTCTTTCCGATTATCCGTTCGGCAAGTTTTAGCAAGCTTCCGGTTCTTCCGTTCCACGTAAGTGGCCTCGGTTTTCCAGATTTATCTACGTACGCCTTCTCGAAATGCCAACGCTTGCATAGATCCGCCATGCTTGTTAGCGGGCGAGTTTCTCGGCTTAGGGGTAATTTCCCTTCTGCATACCCTCTATCAATCGCAATCTTGAACTCCTCCTTCGCGGTTTCTTTTGTGATGCCGTACGTGCACATCACTTCGCACAAAGTGGTCATTGCCCCAGCGAAGTAGTTAACCTGTTGTTTCTTTGTTGCCACTTTCAGCTCCGCGGTTTGCGAACTCGTTTGTTTGCGGAAACGAGCGTGTATACGTTCACACAGTTCGTATTCTTTTGAGCGTTCTTTTTCGATACAAACAATTCAGGAAGATTGTCAAGCAGCCCGGTAAGACGGCTCTCAATCGCATTCTCAACATATGATTCTTGAACCTCAGCCGACGATGCAATTTTCACTTTGCGCCTTATTAGTATTTTTTCGCTTGTTGAGAGTTCTCCGATCAACGAGGCGGCAAAGATCAGATTTGGGAGATGGCTGTTGAAACCTTCGCGTTGTTTAGATGTACCGGTCGCCGAAACCCACGACTGATTTTTTATGAGCTTGATCCGACTTCGGCGTTCTAGTTCCGTGAGGATTACTTTATGCGGGATGTCGCCGCTGAAATCTCGACAGAGAGATTCAAAACTCGGAAATGGTCCATTGATTCGCAACGACCTCGCGCGGCCTCCCTGCGAGTAACCGCTTGCGCGTTTCCAAGCATGAAGCACGCGAAGCGCTCTCGGAGAACTCTCTAGCTCGCGTGGTCCAATGCTGTAGTTCGCCGCGACGACGCGCTTAACCTCTGCCCTACTCAAGCCTGTCAACGCGGCGATTCGAGCGAGATGTGGTCTGCCAGAACTTCGCATTCGCGCATGAATTGCGCTTGCTTTCACGAAGGAAGTTCGGGCAATCTGACTCAGTCGCGCCGGAGTGATCTCAAGCGGGACCAGTATCGAAGCAAGGACGTCGAGTAGCGCGGCTAACGCCACCTCAGCGGCGTGCTCTTTGGATGGTTTCATCTTCCTTCCGCGCAGCACTTTCCCACGCCGGCCTCGATGAAACTCAACGACTTACTCTTGCAATTCACCAGAAATAGAGATTTTGAATCGCGATGAGCCGTGATAGCACAAGGAGCTATCGCCATCGTCTACTTACAACGCTACGCAAGGCGCATAACGGACCAATGGGTCTCAAATCAGTTGATGCCGGATCCAATTGAACTCGTAACAGTTGCGCCGGAACCAATTGAGCTCTTCATGCTTGCGCCTGAGCCGATTGAGCTGTTGACGGTGGCTCCAGAACCGATCGAACTGTTAACGGTGGTTCCCGAGCCGATCGAGCTTTTGAGCGCAGCTCCGGAACCGATCGAACTATTAACGGTGGCTCCCGAGCCGATCGAGCTCTTGAACGCAGCTCCCGAGCCGATCGAACTATTAACGGTGGCTCCCGAGCCGATCGAGCTCTTGAGTGCTACTCCGGAACCGATCGAACTATTAACGGTGGCCTCCGAGCCGACCGAGCTTTCGAGCGCGGCTCCGGAACCGATCGAACTATTAACGGTCGCTCCCGAGCCGATCGAGCTTTCGAGCGCGGCTCCGGAACCGATCGAACTATTAGCGGTGGCTCCCGAGCCGATTGAGCTATCTAAAGTCGAATCTGCATTTCTAACTACGTGAGCATTAATCACTCGAATCGTCGCCGGAAGTACGACACCGCCAAGGACCGGCTGGGTGCCCAGAATCTCGACTACGCTTCCTTGACCGATGTCGCCCCTCAGGACGGACACGGCGGCTCCGTTCAGAACTACGATGCCCGTCTTGACGCTTGAATCGGAGACCGTCCCTCGAATGTAAATCGGGGTGGCGCCTGGGACATACTGGCCTGTTGACAAGCTAACGAGCTTTCTCAGCTCTGCGCTCCCACTCGATCCCACTGTCCCCATCACGGCAACGAAACCAAGATCCGACGGATTTCCTACACGACAGATTGCAGCAGCGGTTCCAGCATCAGTTGCAGCAAAACGTATCCCGAGAACTGTGATCGTTCGCGCTGGGCAACTAACCGCCTCAATTGCGCCGACGACGGAAATCTCCGTATCGCTGGAATGCGCCGGGGCAATAGCAATAAGCCACATTAGTGCGGCTAGTCTTCCGGCTAGATCTCTTGGCTGGACTGCTTTGAGCAACATGGCACTCTCCCTGTTACATAAGTCGCACAAAACACGCGGATCTGTGGATCAGTTCACGGACTTCGGATTAACTCCTTGCCGCGGCGCACATAAGTTAACAAGCGAACATGGAATGCGTCAAAGAAATTCGGGGATCATCTCCCCTGAAAGCCTAGTTTCCGGGGGTAAGCGCAGGACTAAGACGTTGAGATGACATGTTTCTCGAGATCAATACGCTGGTCAGGCGGGGTGATGTATTGGAAAACGCTCACGCCCGTGTTAGTGCGCTGTTCCGGGTTCCTTATCGGTCGACGGGCTGCCGCAGCAAGCCAGTCATCCACGTCAGAGATCAACTCCTGCGCCTTCTCACGTACGAACTGTTCGAATTCGGGGCGCAATTCTTCAGGCAGTCCGTCATCAGGGAAAACAGATCGCTCCAAAAGTTTCGTCTTTTGGGCAGGAGTCATATTGAAATTGAGTGTTGAGGCGAGATTCGTCATCGCGCTTCCAAAATGCTCAAGCATTGCCGACGAAAGAGGCTCCGGCATCACATATGACCGAGACAGAACCTTGACGTGTGTATCGCCAGACTTGGCGATCATGTTCGCGGACAAGAGCTGTTCATACGCGCTTGTCGCATCGATGGGAATCGGGGATCCGGTTACTAATTCAGTGAAATTGCGGCCGCCCTGCCCAGTGAGCGGAAGTTCAAGTGGAACTCCGTACGGGCCTAAGAAGACGGAGTCCGTATGCCAACGGTGAAGTACCGCAGCAAGTGCAGCTGCATCTGTCGGCTTAGGGATCTTCAGCCAGTCATCAGTGCTAATAAGCCTATCTACATCTCGTTTTGCAACGCCACTGAGTATCGAAATACGGCCGGTACTTATTTTCTGGCCCGAATCGAGCGAATCACGAATGGTAATCTCGACATAAATGCCGCGCAGTAGCTCAACGAATTCATCGAATCTCACGCCAGCACGGAAGAGAATCCGTGCTAGCGGTCGAAGGACGTTTCGGAGAGTATGCACAAGCTGCTCTCGGTAACTTTCAGTCATCTTCGTTCTCGCCTAACAAGTAGCGGGTCGAAATTCGCAATTTCCTGACTAGACATTTGCAGCCAGTACTTTCGATCGTTCAAGAAAAGCAAACCTATCCGTCATCCCCGCCACGTAGTCAGCCACTACTCGCGCAGCAGCTGCCTTTCCGCTTGCCGCTTCCGCGCGCGCGACCAACGACTGATGTTCCGGTGGCAGGCGAGATGGATCCTTCATATACGCCTCAAACAGGCTTTTCAGCGTGGCGCCCGCTTCATCCATGACTTCCCGCACCTTGGGATGATTGTAGAGCTTGGCCCGGAGGAAACGCTTCAGTTCCTGGTGCTGCGCGAGGACATCCTCACTTAGTGAGATCAGTGGCGTCGATCGGGCGCGAACAGCCTGGATGGTATCGACCTTCGAGGCGATGATGCTCTTCTCCGACTGCACGATCACATCGCTGACCAAGTAGTCGACCATCCGTCTGATGGTCTCGTAGAGCTGCCGCCGCGGCGGTGACCCGGGGTATCGATCAACCACCTCGGAATGAAAGCGCGCGAATACGCGAACGTCGACCAAGTCTTCGACTGTGATCAATCCGGCGCGGACGCCGTCATCCACATCGTGATTGTTGTACGCGATTGCGTCGGCAAGATTGGCGAGCTGGGCTTCGAGCCCAGGCTGGGTGCGCTTGAGGAATCGCTCACCAACTTCACCGAGTAGCCGCGCGTTTTGCGGGGAGCAGTGTTTCAGCACGCCTTCCCGGCATTCGAATGTCAGGTTGAGTCCGGAAAAATCCGCATAGCGCTCTTCGAGCTCGTCGACGACCCGCAAGGACTGCAGGTTGTGCTCGAACCCACCGTATTCGCGCATGCATTCATTCAGCGCATACTGGCCGGCGTGTCCGAACGGTGTGTGCCCCAGGTCATGTGCGAGGCAAATCGCTTCGGTCAACGTCTCATTGAGCTTCAATGCCCGCGCCACGGTGCGTCCGATCTGCGCCACTTCGAGAGAATGCGTGATGCGTGTGCGATATAGATCGCCTTCGTGATTCACGAAAACCTGGGTCTTGTATACGAGCCGGCGGAACGCGTTTGAATGAATGATGCGGTCGCGATCGCGCTGGAACTCGCTGCGGAATCGCGGCGGCGGTTCGGGAAAACGTCGGCCGCGACTCAGCTCGTCGAGCGCGGCGTAAGACGCGAGCGCCTGATCCATCTTGCTACCCGCAGCGCACGCGCAACGTCTCCCGCAGCGCCGCGTCGTCGTAGTCACCCGTGACCACGGATTTACCGATCGCCTTCAACAGAACGAGCCGGATCCTTCCGGCTGCCACCTTCTTGTCTATCTTCATTTTTTCCGCGATCGTCGCCGCTGACAGCGAGCCCACGTCGGTACGCAATTCGAACAGTTGCAGCACGCGCTCGATGCGCGCAACGTCGGTCGCGCTCAGCCAGCCGAGACGCTGCGACACATCGGCGGCCAGCAGCATGCCCGCGCCCACCGCCTCGCCATGCAGCCAGTCCGAGTAGTTGGTGGCGCTCTCGATGGCATGGCCGAAAGTGTGCCCGAGGTTCAGCAACGCGCGATCGCCTCGCTCGTGCTCGTCGCGCGCCACGATGTCGGCCTTGATTTCGCAGGAGCGCTTGATGGCATGGCTAAGCGCAGCGGTATCGCGAGCGAGGAGCACAGCGGCGTTTTTCTCCAGCCAGGTGAAGAAATCGCCATCTACAATGAGGCCGTACTTGATCACTTCGGCAAGTCCGGCGCGAAGCTCGCGATCCGCCAGGGTGGCGAGGGTATCGGTATCGGCAAATACCGCGACGGGTTGATGAAACGCACCAATGAGATTTTTGCCCCCGGGGTGATTGACCCCGGTCTTTCCGCCCACCGAAGAATCGACCTGCGCGAGCAGCGTGGTCGGAACCTGCACGAAGGCGATTCCGCGTTGATAGCAAGCCGCCGCGAAACCAGCCATGTCACCGACGACGCCACCGCCCAGAGCAACGACGCAGGCATCACGCGCAAATCGATTGGCGATGAGGACGTCGAGAATTCGCGAGATATTTGCCAGCGTCTTGTGCGACTCGCCGTCGGGCAGCGCAATCTCCACGCAGCGCCGCGGCGCTAGGGCGTCGATGAGTTTCGCGGCGTATAGCGGACCTACGGTTGTGTTCGTGACCAGGAGAATGTCGCGCGCGGGAATCGCCTGCGCAAATTCGGCGTTGAGGTGCATTGCTCCCGAGCCGATGAATATCGGATAGCTGCGATTTCCCAGATTTACTTCGATTCGCTTCACGTGGAGTCCATGGGTCGGCCGGCCTCTACCGCCGGCGGATACGAAGTATATGCGGCCTCAAGCCGTTTCCCGGGCGGCCATGAACGCGGCGTAGATGGTATCGGCGACGGCGCGCACCTTGCGCCCGTCAGTTGCTATGGTGAAGTCGGCAAGCGCCTCATACAGCGGCGCGCGCGTAACCATGAGCTCAGTCAGCTTGGTCAGTGGATCCACGTCATGCAGCAACGGGCGGTTTCTTCCCTGGTGCACGCGCTCTGCCTGCTGCTCGAGCGATGTTTCAAGATAGACAACGAAGCCCCGCTCGTGGAGGGCCACGCGGTTCTCGGCCAGCAGGATCGCCCCGCCGCCTGTGGCCAGTACGATCGGACTCTCGCGCGTCACGTCGTCGATGATCTCGCGCTCACGCTGGCGAAACCCAGCCTCCCCTTCACGCGAAAAGATGTACGAGATGTCGACGCCCGTGCGCGCTTCGATTTCGGCGTCGCTGTCGCGAAAGGGAGCCCTGAGCAGGCGCGCCAGATGCTTGCCCACGGCCGTTTTCCCCGACCCCATCGGCCCGATGAGGAACACATTTGTCTTACGCGACGACATCTCGTAACGAGCATAGCGGAAATGAAGCGGCCGCCCGAAGGCGGCCGCTCTCTATACAAATGCAGGACGGATCAGTAGACGCTGACGCCTTCGCGCAGAATCTTCGGCGTTACGAAGATCAACAGCTCGTCCTTGTTGTTGGTCTTGCCCGTGGTCTTGAACAGGCGGCCGAGTACCGGAACGTCGCCGAGGTACGGAACCTTCTTCTCGGTTTCACGACGCTCGGTTTCCAGGATGCCGCCGAGAACCACGGTCTGGCCGTCGTTCACGATCACCGAGGTGGTGATTTCGCGCGTATCAATCGACGGCACCTGCTGACCGGCGCCACCGACGATCACCTGGCCGACGCTGTCCTTCTTGACGTTGAGGTCGAGAATGATGCGGTTGTCAGGCGTGATCTGCGGGGTAACCTTGAGCGACAAGACGGCTTTCTTGAACTGAATGGTGGTGGCGCCCGAGGAAGCGGATTCCTGGTACGGAATTTCAACGCCCTGCTCGATGCTCGCTTCGCGCTGATTGGCGGTGATGACGCGGGGCGTCGAGATGACTTCGCCGCGGCCTTCGGCCTGGGCGGCAGAGATTTCGAGGTCGACGAGATAGTCGGCACCCAGCAGCATGAACGCGAGGCTGCCGGCCGGGCTGGCCACGGGCAGGTTCACGTTGTAGCGCGGCGGCGCTTGGCCAGCGCTCTCTGAGAATACGAACGGCACGCCGTCATTGGTCGGGTCGGTGTCGTTGGCGCGTTCGAGGAAGTCGCTGATGGCCTGGTCGTTCGCCAGCGCTGAACCGCTGGTGTAACCGAGGCCCGTGCCTGAGCCGTACGTGTCAAAGCCGCTGAAACCGGCGCGGGCGCCGAGCTCACGCGAAAAGTCGTCGCTGACGATCACGATGCGCGCTTCGATCTGAACCTGGCGGATCGGAATATCGAGCGTGCCAACGAGCCGGCGAATGTCATCGAGCCGATCGGCCGAGTCCTGGAGCAGCAGCGTGTTGGTGCGTTCGTCGACCGACACCGTACCGCGCTTGGAGAGCAGGCCACCCCCCGTACCCGCCTTGATCAAGCCGGCCAGATCCGCGGCTTTCGCGTAGTTCACCTGGAGATATTCGGAGCGCAGGGGCGAAAGATCCGCCACGTCGGCGTGCGCGGCGAGCTCGGCCTTTTCACGCGACGCGAGTTCTTCGGTCGGCGCGACGATGATGACGTTGTCGTTGACACGCTTGTCGAGACCCTTGGTGCGCAGGACGATGTCGAGCGCCTGATCCCACGGCACGTTCTGAAGGCGCAGCGTCACGCTGCCCTGCACGGAGTCGGAGACCACGATGTTCTGACCACTGGCGTCCGCCAGCAGCTGCAATACGGCGCGAGTTTCGATGTCCTGGAAGTTCAGCGTGAGTCGCTCGCCCGTGTAGATGCGTTTCTCTTGCAGTTTGGCCTGCGCCTTGCGCGCCGGCTGCACTTCGACGACGTACTGATCGTCGGATTGATAGGCGAGGTGCTCGAAGTCGCCGCTGGCGCTGATTGCCAGGCGTACGCCGTCGCCGACGCGAACCACATCGAAGCCGGTAACCGGTGTCGCGAAGTCGCCGGCGTCATAACGACGCGCCAGATTGCTGGCCACTTCGGCTCCAGCGAAATCGACGACGATCTGATTGCCGAGCTGACGCAGGCTGGCGGGCGTGTGCGGGTCGGAGAGGCGCACGATCACCCGGCCCGTACCACCAGCACCACGACGGAAATCGATGCCACGAATGGCGCGCGGGCCGGAAGGCGCTGCTGCCGCGGACGAGGGACCCACGGGCGAGCCCGAGGCACCGCTCGAAGCGGCCGCTGCGGCGGTCGGCGAAGTGCTCGCACCGCCAATCAGGACGATCACGTCGTTGCCAGAGACGCGGGTCTGGTATGGCAGCAGACGATCAAGATTCAGTACGAGGCGCGTGCGGCCGGCGGCCTCGGCGGCCAGCACCGAGTCGACTCCGCCCGAGCGCACGTCGATGCGGCGCGAAGGAAGCGCAAGCGCGGTGTTCGCCAGGTCCAGCGAGATACGCGCGGGATTGTCGATGGTGAATGCCACAGGTTCGCTCGGAGGCGACGAGTGATGCAGCGTCAGCTGTACCTGCTGACCGGAAATGTTCTGTACGTCGATCGACTCGAGCTTGTTAGGCGTGCCCTGCGCGTATGCGGCCTTGCTGGCGAAAGCCACAATGACGCACGCGGTGAGCCACAACAGTGTCGAGGCGGTCAACTGACGGATGGTGATCTTGTTCATTCGCATCTACTCCCTGGCGTGGATCTTCAATTCAAGGCAAGCGAGGCAGGCCGTTCCATGTAGCCGCCAAGCCCGTCTGGAACTATTTCC
>DASYKM010000235.1:0-2755 GCA_035995425.1 Steroidobacteraceae bacterium | reverse complement strand
ATCATTTTTGGTTTCGCGAGCTTCAATCTCTGGCGGCAGGAACGTGAGCGGCTGCTGGCGCTGCAGAAACACCTGGCCGAATCGCAGCTCGCGCAGCTCAAGGCGCAGTTGCAGCCGCACTTCCTGTTCAACTCGCTCAATACCATATCGGCGCTCATGCAAGTAGACGTGGCACGCGCCGATCGGCTGCTGACGAGGCTCGCCGACCTGCTCCGCTCGAGCCTGCAAACAGGCGCCCGCCACATGACTTCGTTGCGCGACGAATTGAAGTTGCTGGAGTTGTACGCGCAAATCATGGAGGAACGCTTCGCCGGACGCGTGGTGCTGATCTGGGATATCGCAGACGATGCGCTCGATGGCGCGATCCCCGCCATGCTGCTGCAGCCGGTGCTCGAAAATGCCTTCAAACACGGCGTGGAACGCAGTCGCGTGCCGGTGGCGATCCGCATCGAGGCGAATCGCCGCGAGGACGCGCTGCACGTGAAAATCCACAACTCCGGCGCAATGCTGGCCGGGACGACTGCAATGGGGATTGGCCTTCGAAACTGCCGCGAACGGCTCGAGGTCATCTATGGTCAACGCGCAAATCTCGAGCTCGCGCAAGATGGGGATGGGGTTGCCGCGCGTCTCACTATTCCCTACACCCACGAATGATCCGGGTACTCATCGTCGATGACGAAGCGCCGGCGCGCGACAAGCTGCGGCGCTGGCTCACCGAACAGCCGGACATCGCGCTCGTCGGTGAATCCACCGACGGGCTCGCGGCCGCGGCGGCGATCTCGAAGCTGCAGCCCGAAGTGGTGTTCCTGGATATCCAGATGCCGGGGTTGAGCGGCCTGGAAGTCGCGGCGCAACTCGAACCTACGGGCGCCCCGCTGCTGGTGTTCGTCACCGCTTTCGATGCGCACGCGATCAAGGCCTTCGACCTGAACGCGGTGGACTATCTACTGAAACCTTACGACAAGGATCGTCTGCAGAAGACCCTCGGGCGCATTCGCGAGCGGCATGGCGCGGGGCCAGCCGCGGCGGCAATCCAGGCTGCGCGCGCCCAGACGGGATCGAGCGACCGGCTGTTGGTGCCTCAGGGCGAGGACCTGCAACTGATCGATGCCGCCGCCATTTACTGGCTGGAGGCCGACGACAACTACGTGCACGTGCACACGGCACGGGCGCGCTTCATCCTGCGTCGCACGCTGGCGGATCTTCTTGCGCAGCTCGGCGAACAGCGCTTCGTGCGCATCCACAAGTCCGCGGCGGTGAACATCGCCGAGGTCAAGACGCTCTCGCCACTGTTCAAGGGCGATCATGAAGTGACGCTGCGCAGCGGAGCGGTGCTGCGCTTGAGCCGGCGATACAAGGAGAAGTTGTTCGCCCTCATGGGAGGGTGATTGTCCCGCTTGCCACATCTCCGTGGCAGACCCGTCGATTCCGCGTGAAGGTCGCGTCCATGGAATCGAACCTCAAGCCGGACACGCGCTACGAATTTCTGGATTGGTTGCGCGTCATCGCCATTTTCGTGCTGCTGTTTTTCCACACCGGCATGTTGTTCGTCGGCTGGGGTTGGCACATCCAGAACGCGGAGACGATCCCGAGCCTGCAGTGGCCCATGGATCTCGCGCACCGGCTGCGCATGCCGCTGCTGTTCGTCATCGCCGGTGCCGGGCTGTGGTTCGCGCTGCGGCGGCGCGCCGGCGCCGCGCTCGTGAAAGAACGCACGCTGCGCCTGCTGGTGCCGGCCATCATCGGCATGTTCCTCATCGTTCCACCGCAGGTGTTCGTGGAACGTATTGCGCACGGCCAATGGTCCGGCGGCTATCTGGATTTCATGACGCAACGCGTATTCCAGTTTCAGCCCTACCCCGCCGGTGATTTCAGCTGGCATCACCTGTGGTTCATCATCTATCTCTATGTCTACGTCCTGCTGCTCATGCCCTTGTTGCTATGGTGGCGGCGCGCCAAACCCGTGATCCGTCCGGGCGCGTGGATTTATGCGCTCGCGCTGCCGCTGGGCCTGAACGAGGCCCTGCTCAAACCGTTGTTCCCCGAGACGCACAACCTCGTGAGCGACTGGTACATCTTCATTCACTATCTACTGCTCACGGTGTACGGCTTCATGCTGGCCTCCATGCCGGGCGCGTGGGATTGGCTCGCGCAACGCCGGCGCTGGTCGCTCGCGCTCGGCCTCACGGTGGTGGTGGGTTTGCTGACGCTCTTCGCAGCCGGCGTCATTGGTCGTGGCACCGCAACTGATTACATGTTCGCCAATGTCTTCACGTGGTTTTCAGTGCTGGCTTTCCTGGGGTACGGCCGCCAGCACTTGAGCTTCGGCAATCGCTTGCTTACCTGGGCGCGTGATGCCAGTTACCCGGTCTACATCCTGCATCAGACCGTGATCATCGTGATTGCGTACAAAGTCATCCAGCAGCCCTGGCGGCCATGGAGCAAGTACTGGGTTGTGCTCGGCGCGACACTTGCCACTTGCGTATTGCTCTATGAATTCCTGCTGCGTCGTTTCGCCGTGCTGCGCGTCGCGTTTGGGATCAAGACGCACATGGAAGCACGAGGCTCGAGCCCTGGTCAGCAACCCGCTTCTGGTTGCCGAACTCCCCAACGGGGCGGCGCCGGGTTGAACCCGGCACCTGTCGGCCGCGCGAGCGAAAAATAACGGCGTCGCGAACGTCGGGGGGCGTCCGCGACGCCGTCAGTTGTACCGGCCACTCGTTCTTGCGCGTGCTGCGAGCGCCGGTGCGACGCG
>DASYKM010000234.1:0-7814 GCA_035995425.1 Steroidobacteraceae bacterium | reverse complement strand
GATGGGCGGCAGCTTGGTCTGCTGCACCACCGAGAACACCAGCGGCACCAGCAGCACGAAGCCCACGTTGTAGAACAGCGGGATGCCCACCAGGAAGCCGGTGAACATCAGCGCCCAGGTGAGGTGCTTCTCGCCGAAGATTCGCATGAGCACCATGGCGATCTTCTGCGCGGCGCCGCTGTTGGCGACGAGCTTGCCGAACATGGCGCCGATGCACACGATGCCCAGCAACCCGCCGAGGATGTTGCCCACGCCTTTCTCGAGCACCCCCGGCACCTTGTCGATGGGCAGCCCGAGCAGGATCGCCGCCACCGACGACGCCACCAGGAAGGCGAGGAACGGCTGGATCTTGCCCCAGCTGATGAGCAGCACCAGCAGGATGATCGATGCGAATACGTACCAGATTTCCATGCCGCGCCTCTCCTAGCTACTCAGAAACCCTGGCCTTTGATGTTGAGGCGGATGCGGGCGACGAAATTGGACGAGGTCATGTACAGCGTCTTGCCATCGTCGCCGAACTTGCAGTTGGCGGTCTGCTTGCCGTCCCAGATGCGGCCGAGACGCTTGCCTTCCTTCGACAGCACCAGGATTCCGCCCGGCGCGCTGGTGAACACCGTGCCGTCGGCGGCGACCGTCAACCCATCGGGTGCGCCCGGCGCCTGGTCGCTGACGAGATCGGTGGTGTCGTGAAACAGTTTCTTCGCGGTGACATTGCCGTCTTTGTCGAGCGTGTAGGCGTTGATGATCGCCTTGGCCGAGTCGGACTGTGCGACGTAGAGAGTTTTCTCATCGGGCGACAGCGCCACGCCGTTCGGACGCGTCAGTTCCTTTTCGATGGCCGTGACCTTGCCATCCTTGCCCACGCGGAAGACGCCGTTGAAGGCAATTTCCTTCTCGGGCGCGTCATCGTACTTCTTGAATCCATACGGCGGGTCGGTGAAGAACACCACGCCATTCTTCATCCTGACCACGTCGTTCGGACTCGAGAACTTCTTGCCCTCGAAGGTCATGGCCACCGGCGTCTTTTTCTTGGTCTTCAGATCGAGGCGTTGAATGCCGCGATTGCCCGAGTCCGCCATGAGAATGCTGTTCGGCCCATCGGCGCCGAGCCCGTTCGAGCCGGCCTCGCGCCAGATGTTGGCGTCGAAGGAGGGTGCGCCGGACGGATCGAGGAATTTCTCGAGGCCGCCTTTCTCCGACCACTTCCAGGTCTTGTTGCCGGGGACGTCGCTGAATAGTAGATAGCCGCCGGACTTTATCCAGATCGGGCCCTCGGCCCAGCCGAAGCCCTCGGCGACCTTCTCGACCTTCCAGTCCTTGGGGACGATGGCATCCATCGCCGGATCCCAGCGATCGATGCGCGCATCGTCGATCTTGGTGGGCGCAGGCGCCGCCGCGCAGGCCACGGCGCCGAGCGCCAGGACGATCATTCCAGTGGCTGAAAACATCCTCATGAAATTCCCCTCATCAATTTGAACTGACAATGACCCGCGTGGGCAGCGCCGCCGCCGGCGCCGTGCCCGCATGTGTTTTCGTGATCTCGAAAGAACCATTGGAGCGCAGGTCCGCGGACGATGCGCCTATCCAGAAATCGATGCGGCCGGCTTCGATGAGCCACTGTCCGCGCGGGCTCCAGAACGCAAACTGCTCGGGAGTCAGGCTGAAGGTGATGCGCTTGCGCGCGCCCGCGGCCAGCTCCAGGCGCTTGAAGCCGCGCAGCTCGAGCACGGGCCTGGCTACCGAGGCGACGGGGTCGCGCACGTAGAGCTGCACCACTTCATCGCTCGCCACGCCGCCAATGTTTTCCACGGTGATGGAAATCTCGATGCGCTCGCCGGGCGCCATCGCCTGCGTACTCTGCGTCAGATCGCTGTAGCGAAATTCGCTGTAGGAAAGCCCGTGGCCAAAGGCGAACAGCGGTGTGATGGGCAGATCGTGATAGCGCACCGTATCTTTCTTCAGATCGGGATCGGCGGGACGGCCGGTGGGATTGGCGGAGTAGTTGAAAGGCACGGCGCCGGTCACGCGCGGGAATGCCGCCGGCAACCGACCCGCGGGCGAATAGCGTCCAAACAATACGTCCGCCACCGCGTTGCCGCTCTCCACTCCCAACATCCAGGTCTCGAGGATCACCGGCGCGTTCTCGGCGAGCCACGGGATGGCGAGCGGCCGGCCATTCGCCAGCACCACGATCACGGGCTTGCCCGTGGCGAGCACGCGGCGCGCCAGCTCGAGCTGGCTCGCGGGTAGTTCGAGATCCGAGCGGCTGCGCGCTTCGCCGGAGAGGTCGTAGTCCTCGCCGATGACCAGCACCGTGACATCGGCGCTTTTCACGAGCTTCACGGCGGCGGCAATGCCGGCGAGATCGAGGGTTCGCGGATCCGCGCCCGGTGCATGCAGCACCTTCAGGGTCTTCGGCGCCGCCGTCGTGATGCCCTTGAGAATCGTGACGACTTCCTCCGCCTTGCCCTGCGCGCGCCAGGACCCGAGCGCCGACAGTCCGTCGTCGGCCAGCGCGCCGATGACGGCAACGCTGCGCAGCTTGTCCGCATCGAGCGGAAGTAGTTTGCCCTCGTTCTTGAGCAGCACGATCGACTGGCGCGCGATGGCGCGCGCCGCCTCCCGATGCTCGGGAGACAGCAGCTCGCGCGCTTCGCGTTCGACGTCGTCGTATTGCAGCGGGTGATCGAACAGACCCAGCTGTTCCTTCACGCGCAGGATGCGCAGCACCGCTTCATCGAGCTGCTTGAGGCGCGCGGGGTCTTTCGACACGGCGTCCTTGAGGTCGTCGGCGAACACGCCGCCCACCATGTCCATGTCCACCGATGCATCGAGCGCCAGCGTGGCCGCGGCGGCGCGATCCGCGGCGACGCCGTGATTGATGAGCTCACCGATCGCGCCCCAGTCTGACACCAGCAAGCCCTGCCAGCCCCAGCGTTCGCGCAGCAGCCCGCGCAGCAGGTCTTTGTTGGCCGTGGTCGGGACGCCGGCAATGTCGTTGAACGCCGCCATGAACGAGCCGGCGCCGGCGCGCGCCGCGGCATAGAACGGCGGTAGATAGACTTCCTGCAGCGTGCGCTCGGACAGATCCGCGCTGTTGTAGTCGCGGCCGCCGATGGCGGCGCCGTAGGCACCGAAGTGCTTGGCGGTGGCCATGAGCGAGCCGGGCCGCAGCGCGTTGCCACCTTGATAGCCGTTCACCTCGGCGACGGCCATGCGGCTGCCGAGGTACGGATCTTCGCCCGCGCCTTCGACGATGCGGCCCCAGCGCGGATCGCGCGCGATGTCGATCATGGGCGCGAAGGTCCAGTGCAATCCCGCGGAGGTGGCTTCCTCGGCCGCCACGCGCGCGGCACGCTCTTCACTCTCGGGTGCCCAGGTCGCCGCAAGCGCCAGCGGCACCGGGAAAATCGTGCGATAGCCATGGACCACGTCCATGGCGAACAACAACGGAATTCCGAGCCGCGACTCTTCGACGGCCACCTTCTGCAGCTTGGCCAGGGGCTCGGCGCCCGCCACGTGCAGATAGGAACCCACCTGGCCGGCGCGGACTCGCTCCAGCTCCGTGTCGTCCAGCTTCGAGTTCAACGCCTTGCTGCGGCCGCCGGCGCGCTGCACCAGCTGGCCGAGCTTTTCATCGAGCGTCATCTTCTTGAGCAGCGCTTCCGGACGGGATTGCGCTTGTGCGCCGGCCTGGCCTGCGCAAGACAAAAAAGCGACGGCAAGACAGGCCACGATGGTGTGGCGACTGAGGCTCGACAAGATCCACCCCCGATTCGGAGTCCGGAATCTACCCGAAGCCAGCGCCTCATGCCGCTACACTCGACTAAATCATCAGCTGGATGAGCACATGAGAGCCACGGAAATCTTGATGGCCGGCGTCTGCACGCTGTTGGCGTGCAGCTTTGCCGCGGCCGCCGATCCCACGCCGCCCGGTGCACCGGTGCCGAGTGTCTATCTCGCGCGGCTGGCGGCGGTGCGCATTCCCGCCGAGGCCGCCGCCGTCGTGATCAAACCGCTCGACGGGGGCGCGCTCAGCTGGTCGGCGAACGAGAACAAGCCGATGAACCCGGCGAGCACGATGAAGCTCGTCACCACCTATTCGGCGCTGCACTTGTTAGGCCCGGCGTTCACGTTCCGCACCGAGGTGCTGGCCGACGGCCCGGTGGCGGGCGATGTACTGCGCGGCGAGCTGTACGTGCGCGGCGGTGGCGACCCCGAGCTCGTCATCGAGGACCTGTGGCTGCTGGTCAATCGCCTGCGTGGCTTCGGCATCCGCGAGATTCGCGGCGACCTGGTGCTCGACAAGACCTTCTTCGAACCCATCAAGCACGATCCCGGGGAGTTCGACGGCGAGGAGGGGCGCGCCTACAACGTGGGGCCCGATGCGCTGCTGGTGAACTTCAAGTCCGTGGCCATCACGCTGGTGCCAGACACGGCAGCGAGGGTTGCGCGGGTCATCGTCGTGCCGGAAGTGGCCGGCATGAAGGTGCCGCGCAGCGTGCCGCTGTCAGATGGCGGCTGCGGTGACTGGCGCGGCCGGCTGCAGGCGGACATCAACGACCCGATGAACGTGCGGCTGCGTGGCACCTACCCGGCCGCCTGCGGCGAGCGGGCCATCTACCTGGGCGCGCTCGAGCACACTAACTACTTCGCCGCGGTGTTCCGCGCCTTGTGGGAGCGGCAGGGCGGTGCGTGGAGCGGCAAGGTGCGCGAGGGAGCGGTCGCGACCACCGCAAGGCTCATCGCCGCGCAGGAATCGCCGCCCCTGGCCATGCTCATCCGCGACATCAACAAGTTCTCGAACAATGTGATGACCCAGCAGCTGTTCCTGACCATGGGCGCGGCCTCGGGTGAGCCCGGCAACCCGGCGCGCGGCGCCGCCGCGGTACGCGGCCTGCTGTCGGCGCGCGGCATCGAGGTGCCCGGGCTGGTGCTCGAGAACGGCTGCGGACTCTCACGCGTCGAGCGCATCACCGCCGCCACGCTCGGCAACGTGCTCGGCGATGCCTGGAAGAGCCAGTGGATGCCGGAGCTCATGGCGTCGCTGCCGATCTCCGGCGTCGACGGCACCATGAAGGCGCGCAATGTGCCGCCGGGCGTGGCCCACATGAAGACCGGCATGCTAGAGGACACCCGCGCCGTGGCCGGTTATGTGCTGGCGGCGAGCGGCAAACGCTACGTGGTGGTGGCCATCATCAACCACCCCAATGCAGGGCGCGGAACTGGCGCACACGATGCCCTCATCGAGTGGGTTTACCAGGCTGGCTAGGGGTCCAAGCCCCTATAATTCGGCCCCATGTCAGTCACACCTTCACGTGTACCGGTCACGGTACTCACGGGCTTCCTTGGCTCGGGAAAGACCACGCTCCTGAACCGCATCCTCAGCGAGAAACACGGCAAGCGCATCGCCGTCATCGAGAACGAATTCGGTGAGGTGGGCGTCGACCACCAGCTGGTGATCGGCGCCGAGGAGGAGCTGTTCGAAACCAACAACGGCTGCATCTGCTGCACGGTGCGCGGCGACCTGATCCGCATCCTGGGCCAGCTCATGAAGCGGCGGGACAGGTTCGACTACATCATCATCGAAACCACCGGCATGGCCGACCCGGGCCCGGTGGCGCAGACCTTCTTCCTCGACGATGAGCTGAAGAGCCAGTTCTCGCTCGATGCCATCGTGACGATGGTCGACGCGAAGCATTTCGAACAGCACGTCGACGAGCTCAACGAGCCCGCCGAACAGGTGGCGTTCGCCGACCTGGTGTTGCTCAACAAGACCGATCTCGTCGACGCCGCGGCGCTCGAGCGCATCGAGAGCCGCATCCGCGGCATCAACGGCACGGCGAAGATCCTGCGCACGAAGAATGCCGACGCACCCGTCGACAAGGTCCTGAATGTGGGCGCGTTCGACCTGCAACGCGCGCTGGCCGTCGATGGGGCATTTCTCGAACCCGAGTATCCGTTCGAGTGGGGCGGCGTGTACCAGCTCGCGCCCGGGGACTATCTACTCAAGGCGGCCGGCGAGCACGATCACGGCGAGCACGACCATGGGCACGCCCATCATGGGCATGACCACGACCATCACCAGCACGGCCATGCAGGTCACGCGCACGAGGATCTCGATATCGTCGTGCTGCCACTGCCGGCCGCCACGCTGGCCGCGCTCGAAGCGGCCATCGAACCGGCGGTGCGCGCGTTCGCCGAGCCCGCCACGGTGGTTGCCTGCCACGGAGCGCTCGATGCGGCGCCGTCACACAATGCGCTCGACATCTCGCATCCGGGCGCGGATTTCACGGTGAGCATCGACCAGGCCGGCGCCTATGCGCTGTTCTGCGAGCACCACCCGCTCGAGTTCGGCCTGCACCTGGTCGGCCAGCGGCCGGCGGCCGAGCGGCGTTTCGCCTCGCATCATCACGAAGACGACATCAGCTCCATCGGCATCAGCGATCCGCGGCCGCTCGATCCCATCAAGCTCAACCAGTGGCTCGACTATCTACTCAAGACCAGCGGCCAGGACATCTTCCGCATGAAGGGCGTGCTGAACGTGAAAGGCGAGGACCGGCGCCAGGTGTTTCACGGTGTGCACATGATGTTCGACGCCCAGGCGGAGCGCCCGTGGGGCAACGCGCCGCGCATGAACAGCCTGGTATTCATCGGTCGTGGTCTCGATCGGGCGGAGCTCGAAGCCGGATTCGAATCCGCGGTTGCCAAGTAGATGGCCGCGAAGCAATCGTTGTCGTTCGCGCTCGAGCCGCGCGCCACGGCGGCGTTCGACGACTACGTGGTCGACTGCGCCTGGGCGCCCGACGGCAAATCGTTGGCGATCGCCGGCGGCGAAGGCAAGGTGGCCGTGGCGCGCGTCGAGGACGGCGCGCTCACGCTCGAAGTGGTCGGCGAACATTTGCTAGGCACGCTGTGCGTTGCCTGGCGGCCGCGGTCGAGCTCATTTGCGACTTCGGGGCAGGACAGCGCGGTGGTGCTCTGGGATGCCGCCACCGGCAAGGAACTCGAGCGCTGGAAACCCGCGCCGACGCCCACGCAGTCGCTGAGCTATGCGCCGAGTGGTGAGATGTTGGCGAGCGCCGCGGGCAAGGTCGTCACGCTGTGGTCGGCGTCCGGCGAAAAGATCCACGCCTTTGCGCCGGCGGCTACCTCGGCGGCGGCGCTGGCATTCGATCGGCCCGGCAGCGATCTCGGGGTTGCCCTGAACGGCGAGATTGCGGTGCATCGCCTCGAAAATTCCCGCTACGAAACCCGCCGCTACAAGTGGCCGGCCGCCTGCCTCACGGTAAACTTCAGCGGCAATGGGAGATTTCTCGCAAGTGGCATGGCGGACGGTTCACTGCATTTCTGGAATCGCTCGACCGGCAAAGATTCGCAAATGCGCGGCTACGACGGCAGGCTCGAGCTGGTCGGGTGGAGCGACAACAGTCGTTACCTCGCCTCGAGCGCGGGCAACGAAGTCGTGCTGTGGGACTTCGGCGGCAAAGGGCCGGAAGGCACCAAACCCATCGTGTTGAACGGGCACACAGAGCGCGTCGACAGCTTCGCCTGGCAACCCGGTGGCGAACACTTCGTCACGGCCGGACGCGACTGGCGCCTCACTCTGTGGCGGCCGGCCAAGGCCAGGCAGCCGATCGACGTGCAGATGCTCGACTCGGAGATCAGCGTGGTGCGGTGGTCGCCCGACGGCAAGCACGTGATGGTCGGCGAGAAGCAGGGTCGTGTCAGCGTATTCGAGCTGGTGGCGCGATGATGGTCGAGCTTCGCGACCTGGCGCCGGACGAACGCAAGCTCGTGCAGCAGCGCTTCGA
>DASYKM010000233.1:0-11056 GCA_035995425.1 Steroidobacteraceae bacterium | reverse complement strand
ATCTGTTTGACGGTGACCTTCTTGGCGAGCGCATGCAGATTTTCCCGCTTCATTCCTTCGAGCGGGGTCAATGTTCGCAGCAGTTCAACGCTGACTTCACGGGCATCGGACATGCGGAAATGCTAGCACGCCAACGAGGCGACTCAGGTTCCCGTGCCCAAGGAAGACCATCCGATGTCGGGAGTGAAGCGGGTTCCATATGCTTTCGTGAGTTCTTCGAGTCGCGCGACTACGGCGTTGACGCCGCGTTTGCGCGCGTAGGTGAGCGGTCCGCCACGAAACGGCGCAAAACCCGAGCCGAAAATCACGCCGGCATCGACGAGATCCGCGTCCGCGACGATGCCCTCGCGCAGTGCCGCAGCGCATTCGTTCGCGAGCGCCAGGATGAGCCGGTCCTCGAGATCGGGCGGTGGCGTCGGTGTGGGCCCGGCGGATTTCACCGCCTTGCCATCGCGCCAGACATAGAAACCCTCGCCGGTCTTGCGCCCGAGCTTCTTCGCGGCGATCAGGGCATCGATGCGCGCGGTGTCCGGCTTTTGCTTGTTGAGCGCGGCTGACACGATGTCACCCACGTGTTTGCATACGTCGAGACCGACGACATCGGCGAGTTCCACCGGGCCCATCGGCATGCCGTAGCGCAACGCCGCTTCGTCGATGACTTCGATCGGAATGCCGTCTTGCAGCGCAAACATGGCTTCGTACAAATAGGGGACGAGCACGCGGTTGACGAGGAATCCAGGCGCGCTCTTGCAGGGCAACGGCAGCTTGTCGATCCGCCGCGTGAACGCGATCGCTTTCTGAATCGACTCCTCGCTGCTGGTCTCGCCGCGAACGATTTCCACCAGCGGCAGCTGCGCCACGGGGTTGAAGAAGTGCAATCCGACCAGCTTGCCGGGATCGGGCAGCCGGTCGTCGAGTTGTTCGAGCATGATCGATGAGGTGTTCGAGGCGAGGATGGCGCTCGCTTTCATGCGCGGCTCGACGCGCGCGAACAGCTCATGTTTGGCGTCCGCATTCTCGAAGATGGCTTCGATGATCACATCGGCGCCGGGCACGCCGTCGCCGGCGACGTCGGCGGTCATGCGCGTCATCAGCTCAGCTGCTTTGCCGGCGTCCTTGAGCCGCTTCTCGAATCCGTCGCGCGCACGCTTCATGGCTGGCTCGATGAACTTGAGCTCACGGTCCTGCAGCGTCACGTTGAGGCCACGCTGCGCACACCAGGCGGCGATGTCGCCGCCCATGACGCCGGCACCAACCACGTGCACTCGCTCCACGGTCGGCTTGCCCTTGCCGCCGAGGCTCTTGAGCCGCTCCTGCAGCAGGAACACGCGCACCAGATTGCGCGAAGTCTCGCTCAGGAACAGTTCGGCGATCGATCGCGCTTCCGCTTCATAGGCCGCTTCGCCGTGTGCGCCGTATTTCGACCACAGGTCGATGATGGCGTACGGCGAGGGGTAGTGTTCCTTGCGGGCTTTCGCGCGCACCTGCGCGATGAGCTGCTTCTTCACCAACGGGCGCACCAGCGGCCACGACAGCAGACGGTCGAGCAGCGGCGGCTTGCGCGGCTTCGGCTGACGAGTGATCAACTCACGGGCGCTCGCCTCGGCGTCCGCCGGGTAAACGAGCCGGTCGATGAAGCCGGCGCGCCTGGCCTTGTCGGCGCGCAGCGTCTTTCCCGTCAGCATCATCTCCATGGCCGTACGTACGCCGGCGCGCCGCACCGTGCGCACGGTCCCGCCGAAACCGGGATGAATGCCCAGCATCACCTCGGGCAGGCCGATGGAAAATTTCTCGCTCTTGACGCCGACACGGTAGCGGCAGGCGAGCGCGAGCTCGAAACCGCCGCCCAGCGCGAAGCCGTGAATGATGGCCACGGTCGGGCAGGGCAGGGCTTCGAGCCGTGCGAGGATGGCCTGCGCGGCGCGCACCATGTCGAATGCCTGTGCCGTGCTCGTGAGCTGCGAGAATTCACGCACGTCCGCTCCGGCGATGAAACCCGATGGCTTGGCGGATCGAACCACCACGCCGCGCGGCGGTGACTGCGCCAACTTCTGCAACTGAGCATCGAACTCGAGCAGCGTGTCGTGTGAGAGCACATTGGTTGAGCTGCCGGGCTTGTCGAAACTGAGCCAGGCGATGCCATCGGCATCGGTTTCGAGCGCCCAGGCGCCGGGAGTGGTCATGGCCGCGGGTGTCAGGCGACGGCGGTTTGCGAAGCGAGCGCTCCGCGCACGTTGAAGTCGCAAAGGACGGGGCGATGGTCTGACCAACGCACGTCGGGTACCTCGAAGTGGGTGATCTCGATTTCCTTGCTCACCAGCACGAAATCGAGCTCGATGCGCGGAATGCGGGCCGGGAACGAGGGGACATTTTTCTCGTTGGCGCTGCGCAGCCCGGCGGCGCGCATGAACAGGTAGATCTCGTCGGTACCCCAGAAAGTATTGAAGTCGCCGGTGACGATCACCGGCTTGTGCGATTTGGCGATGAGGTCGTGCAGGTAACGCAACTGGTACTGGCGATGGCGATACTTGAGCGCCAGGTGCACGAGAAAAATACAGACGTCATCGAGCTCGAGCTCGATGATGAGCCGCTTGATGCCGGTGTCGAAGTAGTGGAAGCGTTCGCCTTCGACGCGCGGCGCGGCCAGGAATGCGTTGCCCTGCTTGCGCACGATGGGCATGTGGTTGTTGATCGAGCTCTTGCCGTACTTGCATTCGTAGGTGGTGTAGTGGCCGAGCGCATCGGCGATGTGTTGCGCCTGGTTGCGCATGCCGCTGCGGATCGAACCGATGTCCACCTCGATGAGGCCGACGATATCCGGATCCTGCGCCTTGACGAAGCTGGTGATGCCGTCGAGCACCTTGCGGCTGGATCGTAGATAGCCGGCGCCCGGGAACGGCAAATGGAAGGCTGGTCCAATGCCCGTGGCGTAGCGAATGTTGTAAACGAGCAGGCGCAAGAGGATTGATGCTAACGTTGCGGCGCACAAATGTGGAGAGGGCGCGCAATCTCCGCGTCTAAACTACACTCCTGCCCAGGTTTTGGATCGGTCGACATGTCACAAAACAATCCAATTCGATTGTTCGTCACCCATGCGTGGGACACATCCGACGAATATCTCCGGATATTCGAGTACCTCGAGAGTGCCCGGAACTTCTTCTACAAGAACCTGTCGGCGCCCGACAAGGCACCCGCCGGCGGCGGCAAAGAGGCGGATCGCGAGGAACTGCGGCGCCAGATGGCGCAGGCGGAGTGCATCATCGCGTTGCCGGGAATGTATCGCCAGCAGAGCGATCTCATGCTGTTCGAGCTGGCTTTCGCCAAGGCCTCGGACAAACCCGTAATTCTCATGCGACCCTTCGGCGCGAATGCCGTCCTGTCCAAGGAAATTACCTCGCTGTCGGATCAGATCGTCGAATGGGACGGTCGCGCCCTGGTGGACGCGATCAAGGCGCAGGCCCGCCACGAAGAATCCAATCGCTGGGACACGATCGAATTCAAGCTCGACTAGTTAGTCAGCCTTCGGCCGCGAACAGTTGTACGACCGCGGCGCCGGTTTGCGAAGGCAAAGCCAGCTCGAGTTCCTGCTGGCGAGTCATGCGGCAGAACAAGCGCACGATGAGCGCCGCCTGCGATTCGGCTTCTTCGTTCGACATCTTGCGAATGGTGGCCCGTACCGCGTCTTCGCCGCGCAACGGCCGTTCGCGCTGCATGGCATTGCTCAACTCCAGGAACTGCAGACGCAGGTCTCGCGGTACGTCGTCGGGTTCGATGTTCGCGAGGCATTGACGCCAGGCACCGCTCAGGCGGTCTTTGATGGCGCCCGCGCGCGCGAGCAGAAGCGTGGCTGATTCGAGCCGATCGTATACACGCGACATGAAATGTTTCGTTATCACTCGGAGCGCGGCGCGAGTCCCTCTCTGCGTCGCAAACCTGACGTAACGCCTTAGTTGTTGTTGTAGCGGAGACCCTGATCCGTCAATGGTGTACGACGCAAATATAGCGCGACATCTCTCAAATGCAACGAGAAAAATGCGAATGGCCGCGACGCCGCGCCCGCATCGAACCCATGACGCCTAGCAAGATGAGGGTGGCGAGCTCGATCGAACCCCCGCCGCCACCCTTTTTCGGGGTGGTGGGAGTCGGAGTCGGCGTGGGAGTTGGGGTGGGTGTCGCCGCTCCAGGGGTGGCCCCAGAGCTGACCGGAGTGGCGCAGGGCGTGTTTCCTGCCGTGGCCGGCGCAGTCGTGCTCGCGCGGTTGGATTCGAGCTGGATGTCGGCGGTGTCGATTCGGTTCTGACTGTCGGTGACGGTGAGGCGAATTGTGATTGATCCCGAACTCGGGGCGATGACGGTGGCTGCCGCCGTGTTGGCGCCCTGGATCGTGGGCGGATTGGTGGACGGCGCGGTCACCGTCCACGCATAGCTCGCGATGCTCTTGCCGCAGGCGGCGGCACTGGTGGACGCGTTCAGCGCCACGTTCTGACCGGCGGCGACGCTTGCCGGCAATGCCACCGCGGCGATCGGTCGATCCGCGGCCTCGACGGAATTGGCTGCATTGGCCATGCCGGCGCCGCAGGTGCTGGTCGTGCACAGGCACTGCGCCAGCTGGAAATCCTGATCGTTGGCCGGCACATGACAGACCGTGGTGATGGTCGGATCATCGGCGACCGTGGTGGGGAAGGGCCGGGCGCCCTCGCGCAGCCGCGCCAGCAACTGGCTCGTCGAGAGGTTCGCGTTTCTCGACAACATCAACGCGGCAATACCCGAGACGATCGGCGCCGAGAAGCTGGTGCCGAGATTGCTGTTGATCTGGTCGGTGAACGTAAAGGCTCCGGGTACGGTGGCGCCGTTGTTCGACGTGGTGTCGAGCGAGAACAGACAGGGCCCGCCATTGACGTTGACGCAATTGCCGCCTGGAGCCGCCAGCGTGACTTCGGATCCCAGGTTGCTGAATCCCACCTTACTGCCGGCATGGCGGATCGCCGCCACCGCGGCGACGCCGGGACAATTGGCGGGTGACGACACTACGGTGCCTTCATTACCGGCGGAAATCACCAGCAGGACCTTGCGCGCGGTGAGCTCGGCGATGACGTCACGGTAGGAAGGTTCACAGACGCTGGAGCTGCCGAAGCTGGCATTGAGAATACGCGCCGGCGTCGGGTTATCCGCGGCTCCCGCGACGTGCAGGCCGGCCGCCCAGCGCATGCCCGCGAGGATGTCGCTGTCGACGCCGCCGCATTTGCCGAGCACGCGCACCGGCAGGATGAACGAATTCCAGTCGAGGCCGGCCACACCGGCGGAGTTGTTAGTGAGCGCGCCGATCATTCCGGCGACGCGGGTCCCGTGCCAGGAGCTCGCGGAAGTATCGCAATCGTCGTAGAGGACGTTCGCCTTGTCGGTGGCGTCGATCCAGTCGCCGGGATCGGAGGGGTCGGCGTCGCGGGCGTCGCCGTCGTTGGAAATGTGCGTGGCGCCGATGAAGTCGTAGCCGGGCAGCAGCTTGCCGCCATGGTCGCCGCGGCCGAGGTCCGGATGGTCGTAGAGCACCCCGGTATCGAGCACGGCGATGACCACGCCGACCGAGCCTAGCTCGCGGTCCCAGGCGCCGATCGCATTCACCGCCGACACCTCGGTGTCCTTCAGGTACCACTGGTTGGCGAACAGCGTGTCATTCGGGCTGGTCGAATGCGGGAAACGCCGATGATCGATCGCGACGTATTCCACCGCGGCGTCGGCTCGAAGGCGCTCGAGAGTCTGCGCAACCGTGCCATCGCCCAGCATCACGCTGCTGGCCAGCAGCGTCTCCGAGATCTCGCGCCTGAGCCCGAGCGTGAGTCCGGTGCGCTTGGCGAGCGCCGCAGCGCGGTCCGCGCCGTTCGCGAGCTTTGCGATGGCCGCACCGGCGCCATCCTTGCGCAGCTTCACGATGACTGAAAGCTGGGTGGCGTCGGCGATGCCGGCAGCCGCATGAGGTTCACGTGCAACCGGATTGTGTTCGCCATCGGCAAGCGCCGCCGGCATCGACAATGCGGCGATGGTCAGGAGGACTGCAGCCTTCAGCAAGCGCATGACGATGATTCCCGACTAACACCACAGCGTGGCCACTGGGATTCTGTGGTGACCGGAGGGCAAAAGGGTTCCTCAATAACCAGGACCGGAACGCAGGCCCCAAAAATCACTGGAGGAACGCCGTACTACGCATAATGTATATTATGGTGAATTCGATACTTATAGATGATCCCGCACGGGCCTGTTTTCATCCGCACCCCAGACAGCTCCTTCGAGATGGTCATCATGCAAACCGCCCGCGGCTTCCGGTTGATTACCCTCACCTGCGGATTGTCAGCGCTGCTGAGCGTGGCACACGCGCAAAACAGCGCCACTGCCCAGCCTCCGATTCGCGCCTCCAAGATCATCCTGGTCGGTGATTCGACCGTGGCTGTGCAAAGTGGCTGGGGAAGCAGCTTTTGCGCCGAGCACGTGACCTCTACCGCCGCCTGCATAAACCTGGCTCGTGGTGGTCGCAGCTCCGCGAGCTATCGAATCGAGGGCTCGTGGGCGCTGGCGGTCGCGGAAGCGCGCGTACCAGGTTACGCATCAACCTGGATCCTGATTCAGTTTGGTCACAACGATCAGCCGGGCAAACCGGGCCGCTCGACCGATCTCGCCACCGAGTTCCCGGCGAATCTGCGGCGCTACGTCGCCGAGGCCCGCGCCGCGGGAGCTCAGCCGGTGCTGGTGACGCCCTTGACCCGGCGGATGTTCAAGGACGGGAAACTGCGCACGGATCTCGAGCCGTGGGCCGCGGCCACTCGCGCAGTCGGCGCTGAACTCAAAGTGCCGGTGCTCGATCTGTTCGCCGACAGTGTCGAAGCCGTGCAGGCAATGGGGCCGTCGGCAGCGAATACCTACGCGCAAAAGCCGCCATCCAAAGCCGTCGCGGAGGCTGCGCAGCGCGGCACGACGATCCCGGCCAGTACGGAGGTGAACGAACCATCCGCACCGGGAACGGAAACGGCGCAGATGGCGGAGTTTCCCGGCATGGCGCAAGCGAAGTTGACGTTCGACTACACGCATCTCGGGCGGGAGGGTTCGGACTATTTCGCCGCCATGATCACGCGCGAGCTCGCGCGCGAGATTCCGGCGATGCGCGGCTTGCTGATCCTGTAACGGTTGCTCCGCGCATTGGCCTCGCGCATTCTCTCGGCATCTCGTGGGGGGGATTCGAATGTTCAACAAGCGACGCTCGCTCGCATGGCTTGCGACCGGGCTCATCGGGGGGATTTCCTGTTTGAACGCCAACGCCGCCGAGTCGCCCTACGCGCGGCTCGAATCGCTCGACAAACGTTTCGACGCGCTGATCGCGCCAGGTACCTCGATCGAAAAGATCGCTGATGACCTGAAGTGGTCGGAAGGGCCTCTGTGGGACGCGAAAACCAAGTCCCTGCTCTTCTCGGACATCCCGAACAACATCGTCATGCGGTGGAACGCGGACAAGGGAGTGTCGCGCTTCCTGGAGCGCAGCGGCTACACGGGTGCAGAGCCCTTCACTGGGCGCGAGCCCGGCTCCAATGGCCTCACGTTCGACCCACAAGGGCGTCTCACCCTGTGCCAGCACGGCGACCGGCGGATTTCACGGCGTGAGGCCGACGGCACCATGGTTCCGGTGGCCGTGGGCTTCAACGGCAAGAAACTCAACAGCCCGAACGACCTCGTCTACGACAATCGGGGCGCGCTGTATTTCACCGATCCGCCGTTCGGCCTGCCGGGAACGTTCACCGATCCCAAGAAGGAATTGCCCTTCAACGCGGTATTCCGCGTCGGCAAGGGCGGCACGATCACCGCCGTGGCCACCGAGCTCGAAGCACCGAATGGTCTCGGGTTCTCGCCTGACTTCAAGACTCTGTACGTCGCCAATGCCACGGCCAAGGAACCGATCTGGAAGGCCTACGCGGTGAAGTCGGATGGCAGCCTCGACAAAGGTCGACTATTCGCCGAGGCCCGAAGCTACGTAAAAGAGGGTGATGGCGTGCCCGACGGGCTCAAGGTCGACATTCACGGCAATGTGTTCGCCACCGGTCCCGGTGGAGTTCACGTTTTCGCGCCCGATGGTTCGCGGCTCGGCCGCATCATCACGGACGTGCCGACCGCGAACGTGGCGTTCGGTGAAGATGGCTCGACGCTCTTCATCACCGCCAACCATCGCGTGCTGCGCATGCGCACTTTGACGAAGGGTATGCCGCTGCCGGTCAGTCCTTAGTCTTTCAAGCCCGGGTTCTTTCACGAGGGGATTCCATGATTTCACGCCGACCGTTGATCGGTTCCATTGCCATCGTTCTCGCCGCGTTGTGCCTGTCGGTGACCGCGGCCGCCGCCGAAAAAGCGCGCGTGCTGGTGTATTCGGGCAGCACGGGCTTTCGCCACGACTCCATTCCCGCCGCCGTCGAAGCGGTGAAGGCGATGGCTACCAAGGCTGGCTACGGTGTCGACGCCACGGAAGATCCGGAAGTGTTCACCGCCGAGAAGCTCAAGGCATACAAGGCCATCGTGCTGGTCAGCACCAGCACCGACCCGAAAAATCCCGACTCCGAATGGTTCGTGGGCGCGCGCCGCGACGCGCTGCAGGGTTTCCTCAAGGACGGCAAGGGTGTCGTGGCGCTGCACGCGGCGGGCGATTCGCACTATCACTGGGGCTGGTACGGTCAGATGATCGGCGGATATTTCGAGCGCCATCCGAAAGGCACGCCGAAGGGCGTGGCGACGGTGGTCGATGCCAAGCATCCGGCCACCGCCAAGCTGCCAAAGACCATCGAGCGCAACGACGAGTGGTACTACTTCAAGGACTTCGACCCGACGGTGCGCGTGCTCGTCACGGTCGATCCGGCGACCATCGGCGACGGTGAAGCCGACGTGAACCCGAATCCGGTGGTGTGGTGCCACGACTTCGGTGGCGGTCGCGTCATCTATAGCGCCCTGGGTCACACCGCCGAGTCATACAGTGAGCCGTACATGGTCAACCTGATCACCGGCGCCCTGCACTACGCCGTTGGCAAGTAGTTAGCCGAAAAGAAACGCCCGCGAGCCTGGGTTCGCGGGCGTTGTCGTTTTCGCGCCTGCCTTCAGGCGTCGAAGTTCTGATCCCAGTACTTCTCGATGCGCGCACGCATCGACGCATCGGGCATGCGTCCGCGCAGCGCTGCGAGGTTCTCCTCGAGATGCGTGAGCTTGGTCATGCCGGGAATCGCCGCCGTGACGGCCGGATGCGACACGACGTATTTCAGGAACACCTGGCCCCAGCTCTTCGCGTCGATCTCGCCGGCCCAGTCCGGCAGATCGTCACGGCCCGCGACGCGCGAGAACAGATTGCCATCGCGCCGGCCGCCGAACGGCATGTTGACCAGCACGCCGACGCGCTTGGCGAACGCCGCCGGCAGCACCTTCTCGGCCGCGGCGCGGTTGCCGAGCGAGAAATCCACCTGCACGAAATCGAGCGGCTGTGAATTGATCAGCGCGACCATCTGGTCGTGCTGGCTGCTGCTCGATGTGGTGATGCCGATGTAGCGGACCTGGCCCTTGCGCTTGAGCTCATTGAGATGCGGGAAGAGGACGTCGACGCCCGTGAGATTGTGGATCTGCACGAGATCGAGCACGTCGGTGCGCAGGCGACGCCGCGATTCCTCGATCATCGCCACGCCCTCCGCGAGCTTGCCGTCGGACGCCGTGACCTTGGTGGCGATGAAAGCCTGCTTGCGATTGCCGATGTCGGCCAGCAATTCACCGATCGTCTGCTCGGACAGGCGATAGACCGGAGCCGTGTCGATGATCGAGGCGCCCGCGGCGGTCAACCCCGCCAGCACTTCGCGCCGCGCGGCGCGCTCCTCGGCGGTGGACGGACTGTAGTTGTTAGTCCCGACTCCGATCGCCGCCAGGCGTTCGCCTGTCGAAGGCACGGCCTTGGTCATCAACGGTGCCGGCGGCGCCGGCCTCGGTTCGTCCTTGGACCAGGCACTGAGTGTCCGCGTTGCCGCAAGCGTCGCCAGCCCAGCCTTGATGACGTCCCGGCGTCCCGTCATTTCTTCCTCCGTGCACTTTTCGATTTCTTTGCCGGCGCACGCGCTTTTGCCTTGGCCTTCACTTTGGCCTTGGCTTTCATCTTCGATTTCTTCTTCACGACCCGCTTGACGGCTTTCTTCTTCGCCGCCTTGGCCTTCACCTTCACTGGTTTGGTCGCGGCCTTGGCTTTGGCCTTGGGTTTTGCCGCGGTCGCCGGCGGGAACGAGTGGATTGCGACGGCAGCACCGGCCGGATCGCCGAACGAGGCGATGCGACTGCCGCCGGGCACATCCATGGGCGGGACCAGTCCTTTCGCGCCGGTGCTCGTGGCGAGCTTGAAGCCTTCATCGGCGCTCGGCACGTGCACGTACGGCATCCAGTTCGGCGGTGCGGGCCAGTCCGGCGGCTTGATGTAGATGCCGCCGCGCTGCACGCCGTTCGTGCCGAAGATCAGGTAGATGCCCGCCGGCCCCATGTCCATGCGGGCCATGGCATCCCAGCCGAACAGCCCGCTGTAGAACGCGAATGCCGCTTCGTTGTCGCTGGTGGCGAGCTCGTGCCACGAGAACGTGCCGAGCGGTGGTACACCCGCGGATTCGGGCCGCGCATTTTCCGGATCGATGATGGCGAACAGCGCACCCTGCGGATCCTTGAGCAGTGCGTAACGCCCGGCTCCCTGCATGTCGCCGGGCGCCTTGACGATCGAACCGCCGGCGCGCACTGCCGCTTCGGCCGTGCCGTCAACATCGCGTGTACCGATGTACTGCAGCCAGTGAGGCGGCACTTCGGCGGGAAGGTCTGGAGTGATTTCCATGATGCCGGCGACCGGACCCGCCTCGGCATGACAAACCGTGTAGGCGGGATCGAGCGGCCAGGGCAGCGTTTTCCATCCCGTGAGTTTTGAGTAGAACTTTTTTGCGCCCGGCACATCGCGCGTCATCAGCTGGTGCCAGACGAATCGGCCACGCACATCGACAGCTTCCATGGAAGGATCTCCGTT
>DASYKM010000232.1:0-5906 GCA_035995425.1 Steroidobacteraceae bacterium | reverse complement strand
GAAAATAGGAATGTCCCCTTTTCCTTCCCCGGCACCACTCAAGAAACGTCCACTGGCAGATCGAGCGAGATCAGGAAGTACTCGAACAGGTATTTGAGGAAACGCACTTCGTCCTGCAGCCGATGGTCGCTGTTGAGGATGTGCAACGCGCAGCCATGGCGGCGCGCGAATTCCATGCTCTGCTCCACGGGCACGACCTCGTCTTTCCAGCCGTGCACGATGGTGGTGGGGCAATCGAGCAGTTTTTCGCGCAGTGGCGGCAAGCCCGGCATGGTCAGCGCGGGCGCCATGAGAAACACGCCACGCGCATGCAGCAGCGAGGCCGCGGCCACCGACACATAGCCGCCGAGGCTCGAGCCGCACAGCACCAGGTCGCCCTTGAGCTCCTTGCAGAATTCCACCAGTTTGTTGACTCTTTCGCGCGGATCGTCGATGCCGCGATAGTCGACGGACTCGACCTCATAGCCCTCGCTGCGCGCGTTGCCGGCGAGCGCGGTGATCTTGACGCCCCAGGGCCCGGCATCCTTACCGTGCGAAAAAACTACGTAACGGTCCACCGATGCTTCCTCACATCTTCCATAAGAGCGCGTCGAGACTGCGCGCGGCCGCGGGTGTGCGCTTCACCAGCGCACGATTGCCGCGGGTCTTGACGCCTTCGCGAGCCAGACGGCTCAACTGTTCGCGTGCATTGCCCGAGCCGGCGGGAAAGGCGATGCGGCCGCCCGCGCCGGTGACCCGATGCCAGGGCAATCGAGCATTCTCCGAATCTCGCAGTACCTGACCCACCAGACGCGCGCGGCCCGGCAATCCTGCACGCCGCGCCACTTCGCCATAACTCGCGAAGGTGCCGCGCTTGATGGCGCACACGACCTTGCGAATTGCAGCGGCGCGGATATCGGCGGTGGCGGTTGTCAGAGTCTCTTTCATATCGATGTTGCTGCGATTACAGTCGTTGCCCCGCAGCGTTGGGATTCGATCACGCGATGGCCCGAGTAGCAACCGACGTACATTCGACCCGTCCGCAGATGGACTGGCTGACCATGACCGACACGACCATCGCAGGACCCACGCTTCGAGCGTGGGCGCGTGCGCGGAGTTCCACATTCGGACGCTGGTTGTTTGCGCGCACGGTGTCGAAGCGCGCGCCCTACTTCGGCACCATCCGTCCGAGGTTCCTCGACCTGCAGCCGAAATTTTGCCGCGTCTCGATGAAAAAGCGCCGCGCCGTCGAAAATCACATCGGCACCGTGCACGCACTCGCCATGGGAAATCTGTGCGAGCTCGCGGCCGGCATGTGCACCGAAGTCACCATTCCCGTCGGCATGCGCTGGATCCCACGCGGCATGACCATCGAGTACCTCGCGAAAGCCGAGACCGATGTGACGGCCACCGCCCGGCTCGACAAGACGGAATGGACGGGCCCCGAGAACATCGGCGTGCCGGTCACGGTCACCGACACCGCCGGCAAGGAAGTCGTGCGCGCGGTCATAAGCATGTACGTCTCGCCGAAACGGGCCGATTGAAGCCCCGCCCGCCCCAGCTTGGTACGCGAGCGAACAGACTTGGCGATGCGAAAGGCGCAGACTCGGCCATGATGTCCGGCCCCTCCCCTGCGCAACGCGCCTCGCTCGCCCGTTACGCAAAATCCTCCCTGCCCCGCGCGCTCTGGCAGCTCGCAAACACACTGCCGACTTTCCTGGCTCTCTGGGTGACCATGGCCTGGAGCCGGCACGCCGGGTGGAGCTACTGGTGGACGCTGCTGTTGGCGCTGCCGACGGCGGCGTTGTATGTCCGCCTGTTCATCCTGCAACACGACTGCAGCCACGGCTCGTTCTTCGCCAACGCGCGCGCCAACCGGTGGTTAGGCGCGGCCCTGGGTCTGCTCACGCTGTTTCCGTTCGCATACTGGAAAAAAACCCATGGCGTGCATCACGCCACCTCGGGCAACCTCGACCAGCGCGAGCTCGGCGACATCCGCACGCTGACCGTGGATGAATACCGCGCCTCTTCGCGCTGGATGCGCTTCTGTTACCGGTTCTATCGCAGCATGCCCGTGATGCTCGGCATCGGGCCCATGTACCAGTTCGTCGCCAAGCACCGCCTGCCGCTCGGCATGCCGTGGAGCTGGAAGAAAGAATGGCGCAGCGTCGCCCTCAACAATCTCGCACTGCTCGCTGTCGGCGGCCTTTTCTACCTGCTGCTCGACTGGCGCACGCTCTTGCTGGTGCACATTCCCGTCGTCGCCATCGCCGGCGCGTTCGGCGTGTGGCTGTTCTACGTGCAGCACAGCTTCGAACCGAGTTACTGGGTGCGCCGCCCCGACTGGAACCCGTACCTCGCCGCGGTCGACGGCAGCTCGTTCTACGATCTGCCGCCGGTCCTGCGCTGGATCACCTGCAACATCGGTTACCACCACATCCATCACCTGGCGCCGCGCATCCCTAACTACCACCTGCGAGCCGCCTACGAGGCCACGCCGTCGCTGCGTGCCCGCGTCCGCCTTGGGCTGCGCGACAGCCTGGCGTGTGCACGGATGAAGCTCTGGGACGAAAACCTGGGCCGAATGGTGGGTTTTCCAGGTCGATGAACCGGGGCGGATGAAGCCCGCGCGTTCCTGGACGCTCGTCGGGAGCGATGGTCGTCCCCATCAGAGCTCAACTCCCGGCAAGATCGGCGGTCACCGCCGCACCAGGATCTATGGCCGCCTCGACTGTCGGGCCGCGTTGCAGGCGATCGAGCGTGGCGGCTACGTGAAGAACCGGGTGTTCTTCCGCGATGAGTCCACCGCGATCGCCGCCGGCTACCGGCCCTGCGCGGTGTGCATGCCGGCCGCGTATGCCCGCTGGAAACTCACGCGGCGTCGTGAAAAATGATCCCGAGCGTGTGGCGCTCGCCACCGCGCAGCCGGCTGACGCCATGCCGCAGGTTCACGCGATAGTTCCCGCGCACGCCGCGCACCGGACGATGGCTCACTGCGAAGATTGCGGCGTCCCCCTGTTGCAGGCCCAGGACCTCCGCGCGTGTCTGCATGCGCGGCCGCTGCTCGGTGATCACGAATTCACCGCCGGAGAAATCCCGCCCCGGTTGCGAGAGCAGGACCGCCACCTGCAGCGGAAAAACGTGTTCGCCATAGAGATCCTGGTGGAGGCAGTTGTAATCGCCCTCTCCATATTTCAACAACAGCGGCGTGGGGCGCGTTTGTGACGCGGCATGGCAGCGCGCGAGGTATTCCGCGTGACCGGCCGGATAGCGAAGCTCGAGACCGAGCCGCTCATTCCACGCGTTGGCAATCGGCGCCAGGCGCGCATAGAGCGCGGCGCGCAGCGCGGCGATGTCCGCCGGCAATGGATAAGCGAAGTATCGATACTCGCCTCTGCCAAATCCGTGGCGCGCCATCACCACGCGGCTGCGGAACAGCCGGTCCTCGGGATAGAGCGCAGCCAACGCGCGGCACTCATGCGGCGTCAGCAATCGATCTATGACCGCGCTGCCCTGCGCATCGAGCTGATCGTCCAGCGCCGGCCCGAGCTCGGCGACGCGCTGCACCGCCGGGCCGGCGGGCCTGAAACCCGCGATGACTGCGTTCATCGCGCCGCTTCGCGGTCGAGCAGTGCGCGCTTGCGGGTCACGCCCCAGCGATACCCCGAGATTGCGCCGTCATTGCGCACCACGCGATGGCAGGGAATCGCGAGCGCAATCGGATTCGCGCCGCAGGCCTGCGCGACCGCGCGAAATGATTTCGGCGCATCGATGCGGCGCGCGATGTCCGCGTAGCTCGCGGTCGCGCCTGCCGGAATGCGCCGTAGCGCCTGCCAGACGCGGCGCTGGAATTCCGTGCCGGTGGGATCGAGGGGGAAGTCGAGCTCGCCGGTCGGCGATTCGATGAACTCGATCACGCGAGGCAGCGCCCGCGCCAGCCGTCGCGTGTCCGGCGTGAGTTCGGCCTCCGGGAAACGTTCGCGCAGCTGCGCGATCAGCTCATTGTCGGTGTCGGCCATGAAAATGGCGCAGACACCCCGGTCGTTGCTGGCCACCAGCACGCGTCCGAGCGTGCTGGACCCGATGTCGAAATGGATGTGTGTGTTCATGGCCGCAACCTTAGCGGCGCGACCGCGGCGGATCATTCCGCTTCTTGCTGAGTTGCCGCCCGGCGAGCCCGGGGCTCGCGGCAGGTCTACGCGTCCGCGTTTTCGGGCCGAGGCATGCGCACCGTCTCTTCCTCGACGCGTGGCATGCGCACCGTGTCGTCCTCCACGGCTGCAGGCGCGACAGCGACCAGCGGTGCCGGTGGCACGAGCGGTACCAGGCCACGCAGGATGCTCGACTCGATTTCCAGGTCCACGCTCGGTGAATAGTTCGCAAATCGGTTCACGCTGATGTCCTTCGCGCGTGAACCGCTCGGCTGATGCGTGACGACGAAGGCGTGATATTCACCGGGCTTGGTGGCCGCGAAGCCGAAAGCCAGGTTGACCTTGCCGGCGCGTATCGTCTCCTCGGTGTTGATGCGTTCATCGCACACCACGAAATAGCTCTGCTCGCCGCTGCGGCCGCTGAACGCGCCTTCGGCATACAGCGAATCGAGGAATGCCTCGACCTGCGCCTTTGCCATGAGCCAGGTGGGCTGGGCATTGCGCTCGAACAGCATCCAGCGCGTGCCGCGTTCGATGCTGCTCGTGACGAACAACGCCAGCCGCCGCGGCGACAGATACCGCCAGTCGCTGACCGCGGCGGACCCGCTCGCCAGCGTGCGCGGGCTGGCCGCGAACTTCGGCGCGATGCGCACCGACTGCAACAGGTTGATTCCGGCGTTCACCAGTCGCGCGCGATCGGCGTTCTGCACGTTCCATGCGGGCCGCAGCCCCGGGCGCAGGATGGCGTCGTCGCCCTCGGCGGCGGCCCACACCGGCCAGTTTTCATCACAGCGGGCGATCATGCCCGCCGCTACACCGCAGGGCGCGAACAATTCGAATCGTCCGCGCAGTCGATCGAAGGCGACCACGCGCGGGAAAAACATGGCCGCGTCTTCGCTGCGGAACGGCCAGTGACGCATGCCATCGAGCGCGGCGGCGCTCGATGCCCACGACGACGGCGGATCGACGATGAGCATGGTGCGGCGTTCGCGGCAGAACCGGCCGGCGACCAGCAAGGTCGACAGACCGACGTCGTGGTCGCGCGTCAGCGGTGGAATGCACAGCAGGTTGATGTCGGGCGCGGCCTGCAACGCGAAAATGCCCGTGCCTCGCTGCGCCGAGCCGATGACGTCGTAGTCGGTGATGGGTCCGCCATCGTCGCCGTCGGGATTGGACGGCGTGTAGCCGATCACCGCGCCGGTAGCCGCCGCCGGCGTGCGCACGGGGCGTTCGGTCGGCACGCTGCCCTGCACGCGCACCAGCCGCGAATCGAGCAATGCATCGGCGATGAAGCGATCCGCGCCGGGAGTGACCGACAGACGCCGCAGGATTTCCTGTTCTTCGATCTGTTCGGAGCCCGCCGTGCGCACACGCTGCACGACGAGGTTGAAACGATCCGGTTCACGAGCCTCGATGGCGTCGTAATCCACCGAGGCACGCAGGAATTCGCGCGAACCAGCACCCACGCCGCGCAGGATGAGCTTGCCGGTGGCGGTCGGCAGGGTCAGCGTGGGCGGCCGGGCGCCGTTGATCACCCGCACGATGACGGCACAGCGTCCGCCGTTCTCGAAGAACTGCTCGACCGCGTAACTCAGCGTGGAGGGTTGCCACAGGCCGCCGAAAACGCGCGTGTAATCGGCGAAGCTGCGCACCGGAACCGGCTCGTTGACCGGACCCTTGAGCGCGCGGCCGATGAACGCGGCGATGTTGGTCGCGGCGCGCGCAATGACACGTATAGAGCCGGGTGTTTCGGCAGCTGGGACTTGCGAGTCAAAC
>DASYKM010000231.1:0-40856 GCA_035995425.1 Steroidobacteraceae bacterium | reverse complement strand
CCCATCTACGTGTTCTTCGATCAGCCCGCGACCGACTTCGAGCGCCTGCAGCGCGCGCAGGCGGCGGGCGCCATCACGCTCGCGCAGGGCAACTTCGCCGAAGTGCGACTGTTGCGCGACGACGGCTCGCTCTACGACGAGAAGGGCACGCTCGATTTCTCCGACTACAGCGTGAACCCCACCACCGGCGCGGTCGCGTTCCGCGGCAGGGTGGCCAATCCAGGCCGCGTGCTGCTGCCTGGCATGTACGTGAAGGTGCGGCTGTCCGTCGGCACGTTGAACAAGGGATTCCGCGTGCCGCAGCTGGCGGTGCAGCGTGACGGCCAGGGTCCGTTCGTGCTGGTCGCGGGCGCGGATGGCATGGTCGCGCAGAAACGCATCGTCACCGCCTCGACTGTCGACAACGACTGGGTGATCTCGAGCGGTCTCGCCGACGGTGACCAGGTGATCGTCGACAATCTGCAGAAGATCGGAGCGGGCATGCCCGTCAAGGCGAAGCCGGTTCAGCCGGGCGCGGCGGATGCTCAGGCCGCGCCAGCGCCCGAGAAGCCCGCCAGCGACAAAGCCGCCACCTAACTAGCGACCCCGGGACAGGCCATGCCGCAATTCTTCATCGATCGCCCGGTATTCGCGTGGGTGATCGCAATCATCATCACCCTGGCGGGTCTCTTCGCCATTCGTGAACTGCCGGCGGAGGCGTACCCGGACGTGGCGCCGCCGCAGGTTTCCATCAGCGCGACCTACCCCGGCGCCAACGCCGACGTGGTCGAGCGCACCGTCATCCAGGTCATCGAGCAGCAGCTCACCGGCATCGACAACCTGATGTACTTCTCGTCGTCGTCGTCCAACAGCGGCGGCAGCATCACGCTGTATTTCGAGTCCGGCACGAATCCGGACACTGCCGCCGTGCAGACCCAGAACCGCGTGACGCTGGCCGAACCACGCCTGCCGCGCGAAGTGGTGTTGCAGGGCCTGCAGGTGGCGAAGGTGAACTCGGGCTTCCTCATGGCCGTGAGCATCCGTTCGAAGGACAACAGTGTGTCCTCGGACGTGCTCAACAACATCGTCGCCGCCCAGGTGCTCGATCCGATTTCGCGCATTCCTGGCGTGGGTCAAACCCAGCAGTTCGGCGCCGAATATTCGATGCGCATCTGGCTGAACCCGGACAAGCTGCGTGCCTTCCGCCTGAGCGCGGCGGACGTGCTGGCCAAGGTCCGCGGCCAGAACGTGCAGTTCGCAACCGGTGCGCTCGGCGAACAGCCGGCGATGCAGGGACAACAGGTGGTGGCACCGGTGTCGGCGGAGGCGCAGTTCAGCACGAAGGAGGAGTTCGAGAACGTCATCCTGCGCACTGAAGCCAACGGCACCAGCGTGCGACTGAAGGACGTGGCGCGTGTCAATCTCGGTCTCAACACCTATTCCTTCGACGTGCGCCTCAACAACCAGCCCGTCGCCGGCTTCGGAGTCCTGTTGTCGCCGGGGGCGAATGCGCTCGAAGTCGCGAGACTGGTGAAAGAGCGCATGAACGAGCTGGCGCCGAGTTTCCCCGCCGGGGTCGAGTGGTTCCTGCCATTCGACGCGACTATCTTCATCAATGCCGCCATTCACGAAGTGGTGATCACGCTGTGCATCGCCGTGACACTGGTGTTCATCGTGATGCTGGTGTTCCTGCAGAGCTTCCGCGCCACGCTCATTCCGACGCTGGTCGTGCCGGTGGCGCTCATGGGCGCTTTCATCGGCATGTCCGTGTTCGGCTTCTCGATCAATCAGCTCACGTTGTTCGGCATGGTGCTGGCCATCGGCATCGTGGTCGATGACGCCATCGTGGTCATCGAGTCCGTCGAACGCATCATGCGCGAGGAGCATCTTTCGCCCAAGGATGCGACGCGCAAGGCGATGACGCAGATCACCAACCCGATCATCGCGATATCCGTGGTGCTCGCGGCGGTGTTCATCCCGAGCGCGCTGCAGACGGGCTCGGTGGGCATGATCTACAAGCAGTTCGCGATGACCATCGCGATTTCCATGGGCTTCTCGGCTTTCCTCGCGCTGTCGCTGACACCGGCGCTTTGCGCAACGCTGCTGCGCCCCGAGCACCTCAAGGAAAACCGCTTCTTCGGTTTGTTCAATCGCAGCTATGGCAAGACGCAGAACGCCTATATCCGTTCGGTGAAGTTCTCGATGCGTCATCAGCGGTTCTGGCTGGCCGGCTGCCTCGTGTTGTTTGTCGTCGGCTTCTTCGTGTTGTTCTTCAAGTTGCCGGGCAGTTTCGTGCCCGAGGAAGACCAGGGCTTCACCATAGGCATGGTGCTGATGCCGCCCGGTACCAGTCAGCCGCGCACGCGCGAGTTCATGCGCAGTGTCAGCGAGCAGCTGCGCAAGCACGAAGCCGTGGACTCGGTGTTCGAAGTGACCGGCTTCAGTTTCATCGGCAGCGGTGAAGGCGTCGGCATGTTCTTCATCAAGCTCAAGGACTATGGCCATCGCAAGGCCACGGCTACCGAATTCAACGACTTTGCCAAGGGCCTCGGATTCAGCCAGGCCGATGGCATCGGCATCTTCGTGAATTTCCCCACCATTCCCGGACTCGGCAATTTTGGCGGCTTCGAATTCTGGCTCGAGGACCGCAAGTCCGTGGGCCGGCCGGCGCTCTATGGCGCCATGGGAGCGTTGTTAGGCAAGGCCGGTGACAACCCGGTCCTCGGAAGTGTGCAGCCGAATGAACTGCCCCCCGCGCCGCAACTCAACCTCACGCTCGACCGCGAGCAGGCGCAGTCCATGGGACTGCCCATCGGCGATGTGTACACCGCGGTGCAGCTCATGCTTGCACCGGTGTACGTGAACGATTTCGTCTTCGAAGGGCGCGTGCTTCGCGTGACCATGCAGGCGGACGCGCCATTCCGCATGAACGAGGAATCACTGGGACGCTTCTATCTACCGGCGGGCACCACCGCGGATACGAACCGTTTCTCTTTCGCCGGTGACACCGCGTCGGACGGCATGGTGCCGCTGTCGTCGGTGCTGCGTTCCCAGTGGACGGTGGCGGCGCCATCGCAGGCGCGCTTCAACGGTTTCCCGGCGATCCAGCTGAACGGCGGTCCGAAGCCGGGCAAGAGCTCGGGCGAGGCCATGAAAGAGATGGAGCGGATCGTGCGCCAGGATCTGCCACCGGGCTTCGGGTTCGATTGGGCGGGGCAGTCTTTCCAGGAACTGCTCTCCGGTGCCGAGGCGCCGATGTTGTTCGCGCTGTCCATTCTCGTGGTGTTCCTGTGTCTGGCCGCGCTCTATGAGAGCTGGGCGACGCCGCTCGCCGTGCTGCTCGTGGTGCCGGTGGGCATCATCGGCGCCGTATTCGCGGCCAAGCTCGGCAAGATGCCCAACGACGTGTTCTTCAAGGTGGGCCTGATCACGATCATCGGTTTGTCGGCCAAGAACGCCATCCTGATCGTCGAGTTCGCGCTCGAGGAACAGAAGCGGGGCACGGGTCTTTATAAATCCATCATCGAAGCCGCGCGCCTGCGACTTCGCCCCATTCTGATGACGTCTTTTGCCTTCATATTGGGCGTATTGCCGCTGGTGTTCGCCACGGGTGCAGGCGCCAACGCGCGCCGGGCGCTCGGTACGGGCGTCGTCGGCGGCATGTTGTCGGCGGCGATACTCGGTGTGCTGCTGGCACCTGTTTTTTACGCGGCCATCCGGCGTATGGTTGGCGACAAGCTGGATCTCGAGAGCTCAAGCTGAATGGCGAGTGAACGGCCAGTCAATACCAAGGCTTAGGTGACTATTAACGTTTCTTGAGGAACCCTGCGCAGCGGGAACTCCACTCATCGCATGTGAGTCGTAATTCGCAAGAGGTGTTTATGAAGATTTCACTGGTCACTGGTGCCGTCACCAGCCTCGTTGCCGCAGCCATGTGCGCCGGCTGCGCCACCGCCCCAAAGCTCGACTACACCGACTACGCTGGCGAACCGGTCAAGTCGTTTTACATGAGCAATTTCGACGGCTGGTCCGCCGTGTCGAAAGACCAGCTCGTGGTGTGGTCCGGCATGAACAAGGCCTATCTGCTCACGGTCACGGGCTACTGCCCCGACCTGCAGTTCGCGAACGCGATCGCCGTCACCTCCACCGCCAACACGGTCGACCGTTTCGAGAAAGTCATCGTGGGTCGCGATCGGTGTCTCATCAACGAGATCCGGCCGCTCGACACGAAGCAGCTCAAGGCAGATCGCAAGCTGCTGCGCGAACAGATGAAGAAGCCCGCGCCGCCGCCGCCGGAAGAATCGAAGACTTCCTGAGCCGATAGTTTTCTAGTGGTCGGGAAGCCTCCGGTCCGACAAGGGCCGGGGGCTTTTCGTTTTCAGGTCCGGCTGTCAGATCCGGTCGAGCAGCGGAGCGATCATCATCGCGAGGCCTACCCAGGCCACGACCCACAGCAACGTGCGCACCACCGCGAGGCCTGACAGATAGACGGCGACATACGCCGCGCGCGCGATGAGGAATACGGTGGCTCCGGTGACGGCAAGTCCGGCCGATGGGGCGACGATCATGTTCATCAAGGCCAGCGCCAGGAATACCGGCAGCGCTTCCTGCATGTTCGCCAGCGCGCGCGCCGCGCGCTGCCCAATCACGGTCAGCGGCCGCATGTGATCCCGATTGCCGAGATTCTCCGCCAGCACCCCCTTGACCCCCTCGGGCGATGGATCGCGGAATCGTCCGGGCAGCAGAGTTTGCATAACGAACAACGCGAGCACTAACAGAACGAGAAGGACCATAGGAGAGCTCCGGCGGTAGTCAGGGGATATAACTGCGTCGCAAATATATAGCCGATCGAGCCGAAACATGTCCGTCCCCGTAGAATCGCCGGCCATGACAGTCCGCCTTACCGCCGTTTCCCTGTTCGCCGTCTTGTTGGGTGCCGTGCTCGGTTCCTGCGGGGGAGGGCCCAAGGAGGAGACGCAGCCGCAGCGCGCGGACTGGATCATCCGCTCGCACGTTACGTTCCTCGAGGCGGATGGCAAGACGTTGCGGGCCGCGCCCAAGGAACCGTTGCGACTGTGGATGCCGTACGTGGTCGGCGACATCTACGGCGCGCCGAATGCCGGCGAGGTGGTGCCCGCCACGTTCGAGCCCGACCTCAGCTTCTCGCTGGACCTCAACCAGGCGATTCCCAAGCTCGCCAAGGCACTGGTTCCGACCGCGTTTTCCCAGCACTGGATGGCCATCGAACCCGCCCAGGCGCGCATCGCGCGGCTGTCGCCGTTCGTGCTGCCGGCCGAGGGCATCGCGCCCGTGGGCATGAGCGAGTGGTTAGACGCCGACACCGGCGCGAAGCTCATGCTGATATACGTGGATCGTCCGGCGCGGGTGCGCGGCGACATCGTGTACGAGGGGCGCAGCCTGCGATTCGACATCGTGGCGGCGGAGGCCGGCTACCTGTGGATCCGGCAGCCCGAGGGCAGCGGCGTGTTCCAGGCGGCGGCGCCTCCGGCCAAGGTAGCCCTTGCGGTAATGCCCAATCCTTGAGCGAAGTGGTATTTTCCGCGCGCGGACCCTTCCCTTATAAGAGAGCGCGAACCATGCAACGTAAAGTCATCGTGGCAATCACGAGTATTGCCGCGTCTGCCACCTTCCTCGCCGCCTGTGCGAAGAAAGAGCCACCGCCGCCGCCGCCGGTCGCTGAAGCGCCGAAGCCTGCGGCCCCGACGGGCGCCGACCCCGCAAAATTCCTGACCCAGCCGCTGGCCATCGAGGCCTACTCCGCCGATCCGTCGGCACACGTGTTCAACGGCAAGATCTACATCTACGGCTCGCACGATTTCGACTCGGGCATTCCGAGCGACGATCTGGGCAATCAGTACGCCATGAAGGACTACCAGGTGCTGTCGATGGACAGCGTTGGTGGGGCGGTCACGGTTCATCCCGTCGCTCTCGACATCAAGGATGTGCCGTGGGCCAGCGAGAAGATGTGGGCGCCGGATGCCGCAGAGAAAGACGGCAAGTACTACCTGTACTTCCCGGTGAAGGACAAGGAAGGCGTGTTCCGCGTCGGCGCGGCCGTGGGCGATGCGCCCGAAGGTCCGTTCAAGGCGCAGCCGGAAGCCATCAAGAACAGCTTCAGCATGGACCCGGCCGTGTTCAAGGACGACGACGGCAAGTACTACATGTACTTCGGCGGCCTCTGGGGTGGGCAGCTGCAGCACTGGAAGACGGGCAAGTGGGACCCGAAGGACGATGCGCAGCCGGCGGATGACAAGCCCGCGCTGCTGCCGAAAGTGGCGCGACTCGACAAGAACATGGTCGAGCTCGCCGAGAAGCCGAAGGACGTCAAGATCCTGGACGAGAACGGCAAGCTGCTGCTCTCGAAGGATCACGACCGCCGCTTCTTCGAAGCCTCGTGGGTGCACAAGTACAAGGGCAACTACTACTTCTCGTACTCCACCGGCGACACGCACTTCATCGCCTATGCGATGGGCAAGTCACCGTACGGCCCGTTCACCTTCAAGGGCAACATTCTCATGCCCGTGCTCGGCTGGACCAACCACCACTCGATCGTGGAAGTGGATGGCAAGTGGTACATCTTCTATCACGACACCCAGCGCTCGAACGGCGTGAACCACCTGCGCAACGTGAAGCAGCCGATCGAGATCACGTACAACGAAGACGGCACGATCCAGCCGATCGATGCCTACCTCGGCGACGATATTCCGGCCGCCAGCCAAGCAAAGACGATGAACGAACCGGCTGCCGCGCCCGCCACCAACTGAAATGGGGACATTCCTTGTTTCCTAGCAAATGGGGACGCGGCTCAAACCGCGTCCCCTTTTTTCTGCTTGTACAACCAGGAAATCGGGCATGAGGGATCTCGCCCCTGACATCGTCCGGCAGCGGTTGCTCATCGAAGGGTTGTATTCAAGGGACGTTGATCAGGCGGTCGTCGAGAGGTATCTCATCGACATCGCGGCGCACCTGGGTCTGCGCACCTACGGAAAGCCCATCGTTCATTCAACCGTTGGCGTGCCTGGTGAGGCCGGAAAGGCCGAAAACCAGGGCTTCGATGCGTTCATTCCCCTGATCGATTCCGGCATCTCGCTGTACGTCTGGAGCCAGAAGCGGTTTTTTGCCGCCGTGCTGTTTACCTGCAAACGCTTCGACGTGAACGCCGCCCTGCGTTTCACGCGCGATTTCTTCGTGGCGACGGAGATCGAGCACCGGCCGTTCTGAGCGGCCTTGCTTAGCAGCGCCGGCATTTCCGCTATCATCCGCCACGCTATGAACGACTCCCTGGAATCGCCACCCGAGTCGCCGTCGCTCACGCGCCGGCGCCGTACCTTCCTCGCGCCGCTGTGGTTGTTAGCGATGGTCGGGGTCTTCTTCCTGGCGATGGCCTTCGCTTACTGGAATTCCGCCACCACGACCACGATCGTGCTGGTGCGCCATGCCGAGAAGCAGGTCGGAGCAATCAGCGACGCACCGCTGTCGCCGCAGGGCGAGGTGCGCGCCAGCCGCCTCGGCCAGATGTTCGGTGACAACGAGCCGTTCGGCCGGATCCACAAGCTCTATGTCACCGACTCGCGCCGTACCCAGCAGACCGCCGCCGGTGTCGCTCAACGTCTGGGGCTCACTCCGGAAGTAGTGGATGCGAAAGTCGACTCGACCGAGCTCGCGCGCCGCGTGGTGCGCGAGAATCGCGGTGGTCGGGCGCTCATCGTCGGCCATGGCAATACGGTGCCCGAAATCGTCGCGGCGCTGGCACACATGAAAGACGTACCGCCGATGGGCGAAGAGGAATACGACACGATGTACGTCGTCACCGTGCCCACCATCGGCAAGGTGTCGGTGCTTCGTCTGAAATACTAGGTCTTGCGCAACTCGATGGCGCGGCGGATGAACGCTTCGTGTTCCGCGATCGAGAAATGCGCCTTCACCCGGCCACGGATGGTGTGGTTCTGGTCCACCAGGTAGGTGACCCGCTGCACCCAGAACCCCAACGGTCCATTCACACCGAACATCTTGATGACTTCCTTGGTCTCATCGGCGAGCAGGGTGAACGGCAAGCTGTGCTTTTCGCGAAAGCGCTTGTGACTTTCGGGACTCTGCGGGCTGATGCCGGCCACGGTGATGCCCGCCAGCGTGAGCTCACGATGCAGGTCGCGGATCGAACAGGCCTCGCGCGTGCAGCCCGGGGTGAAATCCGCCGGGTAAAAGTAGAGGATCGCCGGACCATCCTTCAGCAGCGCGGTCAGCGAAATGTCGTGGCCGTCCTGGTCGGGGAGCGTGAACTGGGGCGCTTTGTCATCGGTGTCAAGCATGGGTGGATGATATGTGAATCGCTTGCCCAGGCCAGCTCAACTGCTAGAATTCCGCGCCTTCCGGACCCCCCGTCCGGAGCGGTTTTCAGGTGTGGGGCGGTAGCTCAGTTGGGAGAGCGTCGCGTTCGCAATGCGAAGGTCGAGGGTTCGATCCCCTTCCGCTCCACCATTTCACGAGCTAGTCCTTTGCGTGCGAGGCCAGCCAGACCTTCACCTTCGGCAGCGCAATGCGCTGTTGTTCGAGTGAAGGGTCCGCATAGCGCACGAAGTTTTCCGCCGCTTCATGCAGGCCCGGGCCACCCAGGTTCTGAATGAGGTCGGTACGCATCAGCCAGGCCGCGCCACTCTTCGGATTTCTCTGCAGCAACTGCTCCACGAGCGGCTGAGCTTCCTTGAAGCTGCGCTTGACGTAGAGGTAAACCCACGCGAGTCGCTCGGTCGCCCACAGGTCCGCGGAATCTGACTTGCGTGCCCGCTCGAGTTTCGACGTGGCGGCTTGGTAGTCTTTTTGCTCGAGCAGCAGGAATGCGTACTGGCGCAGCGCGAAACCGTCGTTTGGAACATCTTCGAGGATGACGTCCAGATCCTCTTTGGCTGCGTCGTACCTCTGGAGCTGCACGTAACTGCCGGCGCGATGCTGGCGCAGGTTCGAGTCTCGTGGCGCGAAACGCAGTGACTGCGAAAAGAATTCGATGGCCCGCGAATGTTGCCCCAACTTCGCGGCCATGAAACCCGCGGTGAACAAGTTGTGGCCGACGGGCCCTTCCACCAATCCGCGCTCGTATTGTTCAAGAGCCGGCTCGTATCGTTTCGCGGCAAAGTCCTCGAAGCCTCGATGCGAGAGGGCGATGGCGCGCAGATTCACCAGGCGCGGATTCGCGTCGAGCCACGGCCTGGCTTCGGCCGCGAGGCGGTCCATGGACTCGATCGAGCCGCCCCAGCGCGGCGTGCACATGAATGAATACACGGCACGCACGTAAAAATTCTTCGGGTCGACCTTGAGCGCGCGCACCAGTGTCGTCGGACCGAACGTCTTGCCGCCGCCACCGAAGCGCGCCACGTCGATGAGCGCAGCATAGGCGTAGAGAATCCTCGCATCGAGGTCGATCGCTCGCGTCAGATCGGTCCGCGCCAGCCTGAGCTCTTGCTCCATCCGATCGAGATTGGCCTTGGGAGTGTCCTTGATGAAATCCGTGCCGCGCGCGTCGGAGCCGCGCCCCAGGTGGTGAACGCCGCGCGCCGCCAGCGCGTGCGCGCTTCGGGGCGACTGCTCGAGCCAGCGCGCGATGAGCCGCGCGGTGGCGTCATCGCCCCGATTGAAATTCGCGTAGACGTAGAACGCCGTGCCCTCGGGCAACTTTCCCGCGAGGTAGTCGTTCAGGATCTTGTCGAGGCGGGCATCCAGCGCTTTGCCCTGACCCGCATCGATCAGTTTGTTGATGTCTCCACGACTCAATGAGTGCGTGAACATATCGGTGCAGAAGGCCTCGATCGTCTTGCGCGACCAGCGATAGCCCTGGGGAACCGGATACGCCAGGCACTGTTCGTAGGTGCCAATCGGCGCAGGGCTCGCCGCAGGCGGTGCGACTGGGCTCGTGGCCACTGCACCGGCCAGAGCGATGGAAACGAGCTGGAATATCATGGACGCGAGGGTACTTCATCAGGGCGGATCGAGGTGTGGTCGGAGTTTTGATAGGCTCGCCGCCTGCCCCCGTAGCTCAGTGGATAGAGCGACCGCCTCCTAAGCGGTAGGTCGTCGGTTCAACTCCGGCCGGGGGCGCCACGAATTTCCTTACAAAGAAAAAGGGCGCCGGATCGAAACCCGGCGCCCTCGTGCTTTCGCAGCTTACCTGTCGCTTACCAGCCGATGTCCTTGAACAGCGGGTAGGTGAGGTCGTTCGGTGGCGTCACTTCATGCGTGAGGTCGCCGTTGATCGCCGGCTCCATCAGCAGGTTCTTGAACGCGCCCGTGTCGTAATGCGACACCGAGGATCCCGGCTGCACCGGATTCGGCGTGTACAGCTGCACGAAGCCCATCGGGTCGGCACCGGCGAGCTGCGCGGGGTTCACTCCCAGAGTGCCGATGACGCCCGATTTCGAGCGCGAACGCTTGTTGAGCGAAGCCCGGAGCTTGATGCCATCTGCCAGTGTGACGCGCGCGGACGGGATCGTGATGGTCGGCGCGAGCGGATCGGCCGGACCCACACCGAGGCCGGGCGGCGGACCCCCGGGAAGGTTGTCGGCGATGATCACGCCAATTGCTCCCGCGTTCTGCGCGTTCTTCACCTTGGTGGTGAAGCCGCACACCCCGCGACTGATGAGCGCGATGTTGCCCGTGACGGCGAGCTTGTCAGCCGCGCTGAAGGCAGCGCAGCCATCGCCAGCCGTTGATGTCGCGGTGCTGATCGGCATGACCTCGCCGGTCACACCCGGATTCGCGAGCAGCGGGCCGAATGAAGCGGTGCCAAGCTCATAGCTGCCGGTGGCCGCTCCGGCTGCAGGTCCGTTGACCCGCAGCTGAGGCACTCCGAAACTAAGAACGCTGGGCGCCGCCGCCGTCACGTTCGCGCCTGTCCATACGAGCTTGCGAGGATTGATCGCCGATGCCTTGCGCTGCGCATCGGTCATTTCCGTCCAGAGCAGGTTCTGCGTCGTGTCGCGCATGAAATGGTCCCAGACCGAGCGCGTTCCGAAGTAGTAAGTGCCATCACTTTCGTCCGTGAACGTCTGGAACCCGAGCCCATGACCGAACTCATGAGTGAGCACGGTGACGAGATCGATGAGCGGGCCGTGGTTGTTGTCGAGACCCAGATAGAAAGGCGCGCCCGTGAGGCATCCCGGAGTGCCAAGGTCATTGTTGAAAACCGCAAAGATATCCGGGAGCGTGTCGTCGAGAGCCACGCCCGCCAATTTGTCGGCGAGGGCCGTCGGGTACCAGGTATCGGGCTTCGGTGCATTTGGAAAATCGCTGTACACCGACCAGGCTCCGGCGGATCCCAATACCGCGGAACCGGCATCGCAATCGAGATGGTCGAAGAAGGCATAAACGACAATCGGCACCGGGCTCGTGAGCGTAGAGCCCCACTTGTTGGCGGCAGCCTTGAACGCATTCAATCGCTGTTGACCGCGCGTCGTACCGGGATTGCCACCGACTGGAGCTACCGGCGTCGTGTCGTTGAATCCCTCGCCATCGAAATCGGCATTGAAGATGACTATGGTGGCTGCCGCATTTGCAGCGGACGCAGCGAGGAGACCGGAGAGCGCAAAGGCGGCCAGAGCGGCAACGCGAACGCCCGTAACGAATTTATTTCTCATGGCTGTCTACTCCGCGCGCCGCAGTTGCGACACCGAGCGCCGCTTTGGCGCTGGGTACATCCGTGATGCAATCTTCTGTGAGGGCGCCATCCGGCCCGACGTGCGCGACTGCGTACGACATCTTCGATGACCCGAGCACCACCTGCCTCGAGCCGTCCGATCGTTGCGATACGCGTGGCGCATCGAGTCGGATTGCCGCAGCTTCAGCGCGCGCGGCAGCGGCTTGCGCCGCCAGTTCTTCCGGGAATGCCTGACGTAGTTGCTTGGTGTTGGCGTCGATGTAGGCACGCTGGCTCAGGGTGCCTGCGCGCGCTGCCGCTCGTCGCTGTGCGATGAGAGCCATCTGTGCGGGCGTCGCTCTCTCCACGCGGACGTTCTCGAACGTCAGCGTATTCGCAGCGGCAGCGACAGCCGCGGTGACGGGTACCTCGCGGGTGGGCTCGTTTCCGGATGCGAATGCGATTGCCGCGACAACCAGCGCACCGGCAATGCCGGCGGCGGTCGCGACCCGCGTTATGTTGAATATTTTCATCGTGACATTCCCTTGATAAAGATTGAAAGCGTCGGGATCGGATGGCGGCCGGCCGCGGTGGCCGGCCAACCCGGTCAGGTCAGGCGCGCTCGCGGCGGCGGCGGCGCATGGCCACCGGCACCAGGAGCAGTCCCGCGCCTAACAACAGCATGGTTCCCGGCTCCGGCACGTTGACCGACACTGAATCGATGCCGATGTAGTCGCCGGTCACCCCGGTGTCCGCGACCGTGTAGCGGAACGCGAAGCGAATGTCCGTGCTCTCGCCGACGTACGTGGTGTAGAACGACTGCCAGTCGACCGGATAGCTCGCGCTCGAAAGGAATCCGAGCGAGACGAAGTCGGCGAGGAGATTGGTGCCGCGGTTGTTTACCAGCACCTGCAGGTTGTCGCCCGTGTCCGGATTCCCCTCGATGACGTTGCCGGCGGTTCGCGTCGCGAACGTGATCACCGTGCCGCTGACGGCATAGATGAGCGGCGTGACCAGCCAGTTGTCGAGCTGTCCGACGCCCGCGCTCAGGTAGCTGGAGGCGATGTACGAGTCGGCCGCGCCCGACTGCGCGGCGAAGATGTCGGAATTTCCCTGGAACCAGGTGTCGCCCGTGCCGCCCGGCGTGCCGATGTTGGCGGCCAGCCAGCCGGCAGCGCCGAGTGTGTTGATGTTGTCGAACCCTTCTTCGAAGATAACGCCGGCGTTAGCCGTGGCGCTTGCTGCGATCAGCAGTGAACAAAAAAGCATTTTCCGTAACATTTGTTTTGCCTTCCCTAACTAGATTGGTTTCGATCGTTCGACGCACGTTTTTTTTCCGCGCGCCATCGAGTAGCTCTCTTTTCAAGGATTCTAGTCCCAGCTGCGAGAGATGCGCGCGGGATTTTTCCGAGCTGTAAGTTTTCCCGACAGAGGTTCGCGTCGTGCAGCGCGCGCGCCGCGCGCGTTTCGCGCCGGCGTTCTTGCGCGATCTGTAAGTTTTCCCGACAACTTTGCGCGTCGAGGGCTCGTCCGCCGAAATATGTAACACTGCGCGACGATGATCAGACTCACCGCAATCATTGGCGTCGCGCTGCTGGCGATGAATGTCGCCGTGGCGCAGTCGATTCCCACGCGGATCGTCGTCAACGGCGTGGAGCTTCACTACATCAGCGAGGGATCCGGGGAAACACTGATCCTGTTGCATGGCGGGCAGGGCGACTACCGCTCCTGGGAACCGCAGATGCGCGAGCTCTCCCGGTATTACCGCGTCATTTCATACAGCCGTCGCTACAACTTTCCCAATCGGAATCCGCAAACGGCGGTGGACCACTCCGCGATCGTCGAGGCGGCCGATCTCGCGGCATTGATCAAGGCGCTTGGCCTGAAACGGGTCAATCTCATCGGCACTTCCATGGGCGCGGCCACCGCATTGACGCTGGCCGTCGAGCATCCGCGAATGGTGCGCACTCTGGTGATCGCCGAGCCGCCAATCCTTGGCTGGGCGCGCGAGTTTGCGGACGGCGGCGCGCTCTATCGCGATTTCATGCAGCGGATCCAGGATCCGGCACGCGACGCGTTCGTCGCGGGTGACGACACCGCCGCCATGCGGTTCTTCGTCGACGGCCTCGCCAGCCGGGGGCGTTTTGACAGCCTGTCCGCCGAGGCGCGGCTCGCGGTCATGCAGAACGCGGCGTTTTTCAGAATGATGACGCGCAGTCAGAATCCATATCCGGATCTTTCCCGGAAAGAAGTGCGCGAGCTTCGAATGCCCGTGCTGGTGATCACCGGCGAGAAGACCGTGGAAATACATCGGCGCATCGACGAAGAGCTCTCGAAGCTGATTCCACGCGCCAGGTCTGCGACCATCCCAAACGCGGGTCATGGCTCGCCGCGGGAGAATCCGCAAGCGTTCACGGAAGTGGTCGAGAATTTTCTGGAAACGAGCGGCTAACGATCGAAGAGCGAGAGGTGCAGGCGAATGCGTAACAGACGCGAATTCATCTACGGCGCCGGGGCGGCAATGGCGCTGCCGGCCATGTTGGCGCGGTCGGCGCCGGAAACTTCGGCCGATGCGTGGCAGCGTGCCGCGGACATCGTGCGCAATGTGCGCGGGCCCGCTTTTCCCGCTCGCCTCTTCGACATCACGCGTTACGGCGCCAAGGCGGGCGGCACGCTCAGCACTCGGGCGATTGCCGACGCCATCGAGGCCTGTTCGAAGGCCGGTGGTGGCCGCGTGCTCGTGCCCACGGGCCGTTTCCTGACCGGCGCCATTCATCTCAAGTCCAATGTCGAGCTGCATGTGTCGGAAGGCGCGACGCTGCTGTTCGACACCGATCCGGCGAGCTACCCCATGGTCTTCACGCGCTGGGAAGGCATGGAGCTCATGAACTACTCGCCCCTCATTTACGCAAGGAAGCAGAAGAACATCGCGATCACAGGCTCGGGCACGCTCGATGGCCAGGGCAGCGAGAAAAACTGGTGGGCATGGAAAGGCCCCTGGGGCGGATCAACCGAGCACGGCTGGAAAGAGGGTATGCCCGACCAGCGTAAGGCGCGGCAGCTTCTGTTCCAGATGACCGAAGATAATGTGCCGGTGGAGAAACGCGTGTTCGGCGCCGGATCGCTGCTGCGTCCGCCGTTCATCCAGCCCTACGATTGCGACAACGTGTTGATCGAAGGCGTGCGCATCCGCAATTCGCCGTTCTGGAACATTCACCCGGTGCTGTGCCGCAATGTCACGCTGCGCGGCGTCGATGTCGCGGGGCTGGGTCCTAACAACGACGGTTGCGACCCGGAGTCCGTGGACCACATGCTCATCGAGGATTGTTCGTTCAACACCGGCGATGACTGCATCGCCGTGAACTCCGGCCGCAATGCCGATGGCCGGCGTCTCGCCACGCCGTCGCAGAACATCGTGATCCGCAACTGCCGCATGCAGGAAGGGCACGGCGGCGTGGTCGTCGGCAGCCAGATCTCCGGCGGCGCGCGCTGGGTATTTGCCGAGAACTGCCACATGGACAGCCCGAATCTCTGGTACGCCATCCGCTTCAAGAACAATGCGCTGCGCGGCGGGCTGCTCGAGAATTTTTACTATCGCGATATCGACGTGGGGCAGGTCGGGAAAGCGGCGATCACCTGCGACTTCAATTACGAGGAAGGTGCGAACGGCGCCTTCACGCCGCAACTGCGCAACGTGGTGGTCGAAAGACTGCGGGTGAAGAACGCGGTGCGCGTGCTCGATTCGCAAGGGCTGCCGAAAGCGCCGGTCGGTGACGTCACATTACGCGATTGCACTTTTGATGGCGTGACCCAGGCCAGCATCATCAAGTACACGCGAACCGTGAATCTCGACGGAGTGCGCGTCAACGGCGCTCCGGTGCGCGAGATCTGACGCCGGAAAATTCCTACAAACTGCGGGGCGCGACGATATTTGTCGGCGGCGGTAAAATTCCTAGGACGGTCACGCGCGAATCGCGCAGCGCCCAGTCAAGGAATTGATGACCGACGTTCGCACCCTTCCCTCCGGCCTGCCGGTTTCTTCCGCTCCTGCCTACATCGGTCCGCTTTTTCGGCGCGATGCGGTTGTCCTGCGCTATGGAGCGGCGATCGTCATCGTGCTGCTGATCTCCGGGGTGCGGGCGATGCTGGCGCCGTTGTTAGGTACGCAGGCGCCGTTGCTGCCGTTCGTGCTGGGGGTTTTCGCGAGCGCCTATCTCGGCGGTCGCGGGCCGGCGTTGTTGGCCGGCGTGCTCACGCCGGTGCTGGCCACCTTGTGGTTCACCGATTGGCCGAACGACGGTCCGCAAATGCAGTGGATCGCGCACGTGTTGTTCTTTCTGCTGATCGCGGCGCTTTCCAGCGTGCTCATGCACGAGCTGCAACGCCGTTCGCGGGCCGAACGGGAAGCGCTGGCGGTGGCCGCGGACCACGCGCGGGCACTCAGCGAAGCGGATCAGCGCAAGGATGAATTCCTGGCCATGCTGGCGCACGAGCTGCGCAATCCGCTGGCGCCGATTCGCAATGTGGCCTATGTATTGTCCAAGGGCGCGACGGACCCCGAGACCGTGAAACGTTCCGGCCAGATGATCGAGCGGCAGGCAAATCACCTCACGCGGCTGGTCGACGACCTGCTCGACGTCGCGCGCATCACGCGCGGCCGCGTGGTGCTCAAACGGGAGGCGGTGACTCTCGATTCGGTGGTCGAAGCCGCGCTCGAGACGGTGCAACCCGCGCTCGACTTGCGCAGCCAGACCGTAACGGTACGGCGCGCGGCGGAGAAGGTGTTCGTCGACGGTGACAGCGTGCGCCTGTGCCAGGTGGTGGCGAACCTGCTCACCAACGCCAGCAAATATTCCCCGCAGCGCGCGCGTATCGACATCGTCATCGACGGTTCGGGCGGCAATGCCACGATCGCGGTTCGCGATCCGGGTCTCGGCATCGACGCGCAGTTGCTGCCGCATCTGTTCGACCTCTTCCTGCAGGGCGATCGCACTCTCGATCGCGCGCAGGGTGGCCTGGGCGTCGGATTGACCATCGTCAAGCTGCTGGTCGAGATGCACGGCGGGAACGTCGAGGCCAGAAGCGCCGGCTTGGGCAAAGGCAGCGAGTTCATCATCCGATTGCCGCACGTGCGGCCGGAGTCCGTGCCTCGCGCGCCGGACCTGGACGTCGCGCGCAAGCGGCCGCGTCCACGTCGCATCCTCGTGGTTGAAGACAGTCTCGATGCGGCCGAATCCATGCGCGCATTGCTGCGCACCGAGGGCCACGAAGTCGAGGTCTTGCAGGACGGAGCCGCGGCGCTCGCGCGGCTCGAGGAATTTCGCGCCGACATCGTGTTGCTCGACATCGGCCTGCCGCGCATGGACGGCTACATGGTGGCGCACGCCATCCGCGAACGTTTCGCTCTTGCCGGGCGGCGTCCGCGGCTGCTCGCGCTCACCGGATATGGGCGCGACGAAGACCGCGCCGCCGCGCTCAAGGCGGGTTTCGATGCACACCTGGCGAAGCCCGTGGATCCGCGCCGGTTGCTGGCGATCATCGGCGTGGATGAGAGCACCCGAACGGTGACCATTCCCCAATCCGGCAACTAGTCCGGCAACTAGTCAGGCAACTAGTCCGGCAGCTGGTCAGGCCCGCGGGTGCATCGCACCGCCGATACAGGTAGCGCGCACGGCGCGCTCGTCGCCCATCGTCATCTGCACGAACAGCGCTTCCTCGAACGACTCGCAGTGACTCATGCGGAACCCGATGAGCGGCGTCGACTTCATGTCCAGCACCGTCAGGTCGGCCTCCATGCCCACCGCGAGGCTGCCGATCTTGTCCTCCAGGTACAGCGCCTGCGCGGCGCCGCGCGTCGCAAGATAAAACGCCAGCGGCGCGGACAGGGGGCTCCCGCCGAGCTGCGCCACCTGGTACGCGGCACCCATGGTGCGAAGCATCGACAGCGTCGTCCCCGCGCCCACGTCGGTGGCCAGCCCGACGCGCACCGGACGATCACGCTGCTTCACTTTGCGAACGTCAAACAACCCGCTGCCGAGGAACATGTTTGACGTCGGGCAGTGCGCGATCGCCGTTCCACTTTCATGCATTCGCGCGAGCTCCGCATCGGTCAGCCAGATGCCGTGGCCATAAATCGCCCGAGGGCCTAACTGCCCGTAGTGGTCGTAGATATCGAGATAGCCGCGGCGACCCGGATAGATCTCCTTCGCCCACTCGACCTCGGCGCGATTCTCGGAGATGTGTGATTGCAGGAAGGTGCCCGGATGTTCTTTCCACAGCGTGCCGGCGATCTCCATCTGCTCCGGCGTCGACGTGGGTGCGAAACGCGGTGTGATTGCATAGGACGCGCGGCCCTTGCCATGCCAGCGGCCGATCAAGGCTTTCGATTCGTCGTAGCCGCGTCGCGCGGTGTCGCGCAGCGCCTCCGGCGCGTTGCGATCCATGAGGCACTTTCCGGCAATGGTGCGCATGCCGCGTTGGTGTGCGGCTTCGAAGAACGCATCGGCGGAATGCGCATGCACGGTGCAGAAACTGGCGACCGTGGTGGTGCCATTGCGCAGGCACTCGTCGAGGAAGATTTCCGCGACGGCGCGTGCATGCGCCGCATCGGCGAACTGTTGTTCGGCCACGAACGTGTACTTTTCCAGCCAGTCGAGCAACTGCTCGCCGTACGCACCGATGATCTGCGTCTGTGGATAGTGGACGTGGCAATCGATGAACCCGGGCAGGATTAGTGAATCCGGGCCGTACTCTTCTATATGCGTGCCCGGAGGCAGCCGCGGCTTTACCGCGCCGGCGGGCCCGAAATGCGTGATTTTTCCACCGGCCATGCCCACGATGGCGTCGCTCTCATGGCGAAGCGTGGCCTCGACCCCGTCGATGAATGCATCGCCGGTGAAGGTGAGGGCGGGTCCGCGAATGGCATGCGTCGGCGATGCGTGGGATTCAGGCATTGCGGGCGGAGTCTGCCACACCGCCCGCGCCGGGTTCCTCGGGCGCGCCACTCAACAAGTCCTCGAGAATGCGTTCGACGTCGTCGAGGTCGACCGGCTTGGTCAGATGTTCATCGAACCCCGCCGCCTTGGCGGCTTGTTTGTCCTGCTCCTGGCCCCAACCGGTGAGCGCGACGAGCACGGCGTTGCGGCCCCACGCTTCCAGGCGCATGCGTCGCGCGACTTCGTGGCCGCTCATGCCGGGCATGCCGATGTCGATGATGGCGGCGCGCGGCCGATCGCGCTGTGCGATCTCCAGCGCCTCGGCACCATTGAAGGCGATGGACACGTCGTAGCCCGAGAATCGCAGGACGAGCGCCAGCGACTCGGCGGCGTCGCGATTGTCGTCAGCGACCAGGATGCGGCCGCGCCGTACACGGCTCGCGTTCGCGGCCCCGGTGTTTTCTTCTTCCTGCTGCCGGCGCGATTGCGCGAGCACTTTGTGGGGTAGATGGACGATGAACTCGCTGCCCCGTCCCAGTCCCTCGCTTCGTGCTTCGACGCGGCCACCATGCAATGCCACCAGGCCTTTGACCAGCGCCAGGCCGATGCCGAGGCCGCCTTCGGCGCGATCGATGGCGGAGTTCACCTGCGAGAACATCGTGAACAGGCCCGGCAGCGATTCGGGAGTGAGCCCGATACCGTTGTCGCGGATCGCGATGACCAGCTCGGCGTTCTCGAGGCCGGCGCGCAAGGTGATTTCACCTTCGGGATCGGTGTATTTCGCGGCGTTCGTGAGCAGATTGCCAATCACCTGTGACAGGCGCAGCGGGTCGGCTTCGAGCTTCACGGTCTCCGACGGCAAGGTGACGGTGAGCTTGTGTTGCTTGGAATCGAGCAAAGGGCGGGCGGTCTCCACCGCGATGCCGACCACCGACTTGAGATCGACGTAGTCTTTGCGGAGCTCGAGCTGGCCGCGTGTGATGCGTGAGACGTCGAGCAGATCGTCGAGCAACAGCGACATGCGCTGCACCTGGCGCGCAATGACCTCGCGGCCCCACTTGCGCTGCCGGTCGTCGGCGGCGTCGGAATCGAGGATGCGCACCGCATTGCGGATCGGCGCCAGCGGATTGCGCAACTCGTGCGCGAGCGTGGCGAGAAATTCGTCCTTGCGCCGATCCGCCTCGAGCAACGCGCGTTCGGTGTTCTTTAGCCGGCTGATGTCGAGGTTGATGCCGGCCCAGCGCTGGACGCGGCCGGCCGCGTCGCGGATCGGCAGGCCCTGCGCGAGGATGGCGTGGTACTTGCCGTCGACGCCGAGCATGCGGTGCTCGCGGTACCAGTTCGAACCGGAGCGCGCGCATTCCTTCCACGCCGCCATCGTCTCGGCGATGTCGTCGGGATGCAGGATGTCGCCCCAGCCGAAATTCGAAGCCTGTTCCTGCGTCTGCCCGACGAGGCGCAGCATCGAATCGCTGCAATAGATATTGCGGCCCTCGGCATCGCAGACCCACACGCCGTAGTTGATGGATTCGCCGATGGCGCGGTACAGCTTCTCGCTGGTCTCGAGCGCGCGCGCGTGCGATTGCACTTCGTCGAGCATCTTGTTGAAAGCATCGATGACCAGGCCGACTTCGTCGTCGGTCATCTTCTCGGCGCGGAATGAATAGTCGCGCTTCTCGACGATGGCCTGGGCGACCGTGGCCATGGACTCCATGGGCCGGCTCACCACGCGTTGCAACCAGGTGGCCGCGAGCAGCGCGGCGATGAGGCCGACGACCATCACGGCGCCCAGCACCTTGAGGTATGCGCTGACGCGGCCCTTCACGTCGTACTCCGCGCGCAGATAGATAGTGCCCAGCCGTTCACCGCCCAGGAACACCAGTTTCGTGACCAGCACGCGCTCGCCGTCGATGTGCACGCCATCGCCGGGCAGCAGCCGCGGCAAGCGCGCCGGCGGCGCCGGAAAGTTGGTGCGCGTGTACTCGGCGAACTGGCTGCCGTCAGCGGAATACAGCGCCGCGGCGTGAATGGATTCGCGCGCCTGCAGGGCGCTCAGGTTTCGCTGGGCGAGGTCACGGTCGTTGAACGACAGCGCTGGCGTGACCGACAGCGCGAGAATACTGGCCTCGGTTCGCAGGTCTTCGGCCCAGGCAGCGCGGTTGTCGCGCAGGTCGGTATACATGAGCGCCGCGCCGGCCGAGGCGAGCGCGATCGCCGTGGTCAGCAGCATGACGAGCATGAGTTTGCCGGCGAGACTTCGGCGCGCGTCGCGGATCGACAGGAGCGCACGCCACGGCCGTCGGCCACCCTTGAAATCTTTACTCTTCATGCCGTTGGACATCGATCCATATCTTGCCTTCATATCGGAAATACGTTCCACTGCAATCGGCTTTGTCCTACAAGAACAGGCAGGAGATTCGGGAGTTGGCAAGGGTGCGTTTCGACCCCATTCGATTTCGATTTGCGCGCACCGTGGTCCTGATTCTCCTGGCCAGCGTCGGTGCATCGGTCACCGAGGCCGCGCAGTACTCCGTCGAAGCCGTCAAGGCTGCATACCTGTTCCGTTTCGCCCAGTTCGTCGAGTGGCCTGAAGTGCCCGCGGACACTCCCTTTGTTTTCGCCGTGAACGGCGCTGAAGATGTCGCCGTACATCTCGAACGCCTGGTCAACGGCATGACGGTCAATGGCCGTCACGCGACTGTTCGTCGTGTCACGCGTGCTCAGGAACTCGAAGGTGCGCAGGTGCTCTTCGTGGGCGCGGACGCCTTCAACCGCACGCGCGCGCTGCGCTCCGGCGCCATCAAGCGGCCGATTCTCGTGGTGACCGACGACGAGAACGGTCTCGACGGCGGCGGAGTCATCAACTTCATCGAGATCAACCGCAATCTGCGCTTCGAGATTTCGCTGAATGCCGCCGACCGCAGTGGTCTCAAGATAAATTCCGCGCTGCTGTCGGTGGCAGCGCGAGTCGAACGCCGTCCGCAGGGAGCGATCAATTGCCTGGACGGGTATCCGCGCCTACAGAGATCGGCTGGATGCCGCATCAGGATGGCCAGTGTCGATGTGGGGAGAGGGGAGCGATGATGGTGTCAGTGCGTGTACTCATTGCCGCCGCGCTGGTCGTGGGCGCGGCGCCGGCCGGCGCACAGCTCCTGGCCGATGCCAGCGACCCGCTCACCGAGCTCAGCCGGATGTCGCTCGAGCAGCTCTCGAAAGTCGAGGTCACTTCGGTCTCGAAGGCCGCGCAAAGCCTGTCGAGCGCGCCGGCGTCCATCTACGTGATCACGCGTGAAGAGATCCTGCGCTCGGGAGTGCTCAGCGTCCCCGAAGCCTTGCGTCTCGCCCCCAACCTGCAGATCACGCAGCTCACCTCCAGCACCTATTCCAACGGTTCGCGCGGCTTTGCGGGCCGGCCCGACGTCCAGAACTTCTCCAACAAGATCCTGATGCTCATCGATGGCCGCAGCGTCTATTCGCCGCTGTTCTCGGGCATCGAGTACGACATGCAGGACGTGCTCATGGATGACATCGAACGTATCGAGGTCATTTCGGGGCCCGGCGCCACGCTGTGGGGCGCCAACGCGATGAATGGCGTCATCAACATCATCACGCGCAAGGCAGCGGATTCGCACGGCACGCTGGCGCGGCTCGATGCGGGCGCGGAAGAGCAGGCGGCGGCGCTGCGCTATGGCGGAGACCTGGGCACCGCGGGGGCCTTCCGCGTGTATGCCAAGTGGTTCGATCGGGGCACCACGGAGTTCGCAAACGGTGACAGTGCCGAAGACGATTGGAGAAAGCTTCAGGCGGGTTTTCGCATGGACACCGCGGCGGGCAAGAACAGTTTTACCGTGCAAGGCGACTACCAGACTCTCGATGAGAGCTTTCTGAATGCGAGTGACGTCACCTCGACGGGCACCAATCTGTTAGGTCGCTGGGAGCATGCCGGGGATCGCGTCACGACGCGCATCCAGACGTACTTCGATCGGGTCGACCGGGAGCATCCGCCGTCTGGCATTGCCTTCGACATCGACACATATGACTTTGATTTTCAGCAGAGCGCGGACGTGGGCGCTCGCCATCGACTCGTCTGGGGACTGGGACGGCGCTACAACGACTATCACACCGTCAACAACGACCTCGCATTCGTGCCGAACCGCCGCACGCTCGCATTGACGAACCTGTTCGTGCAGGACTCGATCACGCTGACCGAAGAGATCAAGCTGACCGCTGGCATCAAGTTCGAGGACAACAGCTATTCGGACTGGAGCGCGCTGCCGGACGTACGCCTGTCGTGGGCGCCGAACGACAAGACTCTGTTCTGGCTCGCGGGCTCGCGCGCCATCCGCGCGCCGACGCCCTTCGACACCGACGTGCAGGAGTTCGTTGGCGGGCAGCTGCTCGTGCTGGGCGATCCGGATTTCAGAACCGAGAAAGTGGACGCGTTCGAACTCGGCTATCGCGGCAATCCCGACTCGAAGCTGTCGGTTTCGGCCAGCGTGTTCTACGACGAATACAAAGACCTGCGCACCATCGATCTCACGCCGGTGGTCTTCCTGCCGTTGCGCTGGGGCAATCACCTGGAAGGCAGCGCCTATGGTTTCGAGGCGTGGGCGAATATCCAGGTGATGCCGTGGTGGCGGATTTCGCCGGGGTTCCGTTCGCTGCACAAACGACTGGAGTTCACCGACGAGGCGGTAAATCTCGTGAGCGAGCTGCAGGCGGGCAACGATCCGACCTGGCGGTGGTATCTCAAATCGTCGATGGATCTGCGGCGCTTTGGCATCGAACTCATGTGGCGCAGGGTCGCGGCACTGCCGGAGCCCGCGATCGACGCGTACTCGGAAATGAACGCGCGTTTCTCCTGGCGAGCCAGCGATCGCCTCGAAGTCGCTGTCAAGGGTTTCAATCTACTTAACGAAACACACCGCGAATACCCGGCGCCGCAGGGACAGCTGATCCGCCGCAGCGTCATGGCGGAGCTGCGCTACAACTACTGAGCGAATTGGGACTTGGCTCACACGCGGTCGCGGCAGTTCGCCGTTCTCGGCGGTCGCGCACTCATAGAATGTTTGCCAGATGTCAGCCAGCAGTCCCGAACGACGCGAAAGTACAGAAAGGCGCCGTTCCGTCCTCCGCGCCCTGTGGCGCGGAAACTTCGCGCGCCGCCGTCTTGCACCTCGCCGAGGCAATGAACGCCACGCAGTCGTGACCGACTGGTTTCATCCGCAGTGGCTGGCGGTAAGCGTCACCATACTGCTTCTTTGCAGCGCCGACGCGATACTGACGCTGACACTGATCGCCCACGGCGCCGTGGAGGTCAATCCGCTCATGGACCCGCTGGTGCGCAGCTCGGGGCAGCTGTTTGCCTTCTGGAAAATCGGTCTGACGGCGATGGGCGTGACCTTTCTGACCCTGCTGGCGCGACTGCGGTTTTGGGGTAATACCGTCGGAACCATCCTCTACGTGGTTCTCGCCGGATATGCAGTGCTGGTCGGTTACGAGGTCTTTCTTTTACGTAACATTCCCCTAGATTAGGTACTGGTCGCCTTTCGGGCACGGGCGCCTTCGGCTAACATACCGCCCCCTTATCGCTCCAGGACATTGAGTCCACAGGATTTTTTCTCGTATGGCCCCAAGCCTTCGCGAGCTCACGGCTTCTACGCCGCTGTCTGGCGGCAATGCTCCCTACGTTGAAGCTCTCTATGAGCAGTACCTCGCCGATCCGCAGAGCGTGGCGCCTGCCTGGCGGGAATATTTTTTACGTTTGCAGGACGGTCAGAAGCTCCGGGACGGGACTGCCGGTGAACAGGTTCACTCGGCGGTGCAGGCCGGGATCGTGCAGCGGGCCAGCAGGCCGCGCGCGGCCGCCGCCGCTGCCGGTGCGCTTTCCGCAGACTCCGCCGCCAAGCAGGGCGCCGTTTCGCGCCTGGTGCAGATCTACGCCAATCGCGGTCATCTCATCGCCAATCTCGATCCGCTCGGGCTGCAGATGCGCGAGCGTCCGCGCGTGCTGGAGCTTGGCTATTTCGGGCTCACCGAGGCCGATCTCGACACCGAGTTCCTGACCGGCTCGCGCCCCAATGAGCTTGCGCCGAAACTCAAACTGCGTGAGCTCGTCGCGCAGCTCGAATACGCCTACTGCGGCACGATCGGCGCCGAGTTCGCGCACGTCTCCGACACCGAGGAACGGCTGTGGCTGCAGGACGAATACCTGCGCGGCCGCCTGACCGGCAAGCTAACTACCGACGAGCAGAAGAATCTGCTCTGGCAGCTGTCGGCGGCCGAAGGCCTGGAACGCTACCTGCACACCAAGTACGTCGGCCAGAAGCGCTTCTCGCTCGAGGGCGGCGACTCGCTGATCCCGCTGATGGACGATCTCGTGCAGATGGGCGGGCAGCAGGGCATCGAAGAATGCGTCATCGGCATGGCGCACCGTGGCCGGCTCAACGTGCTGGTGAACGTGCTCGGCAAGTCGCCCTCGGTGCTGTTCAGCGAATTCGAAGGCAAGTACGACACCGCGCACATGCAGGGCTCCGGCGACGTGAAGTACCACAAGGGCTTCTCATCGGACCTGCGCACGCCCGGCGGCAACGTGCACGTGGCGCTGGCGTTCAATCCCTCGCACCTGGAAGTCGTGAACCCGGTGGTCGAAGGTTCGGTACGCGCACGCCAGGAGCGTCGCGGCGATTCCACCGGCTCACGCGTTCTGCCACTGCTCATTCACGGCGACGCAGCCTTCGCCGGCCAGGGCGTGGTCATGGAGACGCTGCAGCTCTCGCAGGCACGCGCGTTCTTCACCGGCGGCAGCGTTCACCTCATCATCAACAATCAGGTCGGCTTCACCACCTCCGACCCGCACGATGCGCGTTCGACCATGTACTGCTCGGACGTGGCGAAGATGCTCGAGACGCCGATTTTCCACGTGAACGGCGATGACCCCGAAGCGGTGTTGTTCGTCACGCGCCTCGCGCTCGCCTACCGTCAGCGGTTCCACAAGGACGTGGTCATCGATCTGGTGTGTTACCGGCGGCACGGCCACAACGAAGCGGACGAACCGGCGGCGACGCAGCCGGTGATGTACCAGGTCATCCGCAAGCATCCGACCACGCGCAAGATCTACGCCGACCGGCTCGTGGCGCAGGGCGTGCTCACCGACGCCGAAGCTGCCGCCATGACCGAGTCTTATCGCCAGGGTCTCGACGAAGGCCGGCCGCAGGCGCGAGCCTCGCTCGGCATGATCGGCAACAAATACACCGTCGACTGGAGCAAGTACCTCGCCAACGACTGGAGCGAGCGCGTGAAGGGCGGCAACAACATGGCGCGCCTCAAGTCACTGGGCGCGCGCATCGTGAGCTTTCCGGAAAATTTCGCGCTGCATCCGCGCGTCGCGCAGGTCATGGCCAATCGCGTGAAGATGATGGCCGGCGAGCTGCCGCTCGACTGGGGCTGTGCCGAGACGCTCGCTTACGCCAGCATCCTCGAAGAGGGCAACGCCATCCGCTTCACCGGCCAGGACGCGGGCCGCGGCACGTTCTTCCATCGCCACGCCGTGCTTCACGAACAGGCCACGGGCGCGCGCTACATTCCGCTGCAGCACATAGCCGAGCGCCAGCCATCCTTCCAGATCACCGACTCGGTGCTTTCCGAAGAGGCCGTGCTCGGATTCGAATACGGCTACTCGACCACCGATCCGTCGGCACTGGTGATCTGGGAAGGGCAGTTCGGCGACTTCGTGAACGGCGCGCAAGTCATCATCGACCAGTTCATCAGCTCGGGCGAAGCCAAGTGGGGCCGGCTCTGCGGTCTCACGCTGCTGCTGCCGCACGGTTATGAAGGCCAGGGCCCGGAACATTCCTCCGCGCGCCTCGAGCGTTTCCTGCAGCTGTGCGCCGAGAACAACATGCAGGTGTGCGTGCCGTCGACGCCGGGGCAGATGTATCACATGCTCCGCCGGCAGATCTTGCGCAGCCTGCGCAAGCCACTCATCGTCATGACGCCGAAGTCGCTGTTGCGACACGAACTGTCGGTGTCATCGCTCGAAGATCTCGCCAACGGCGAGTTCGCCACCGTCATCGACGAAGTCGACAAGCTCCAGAATGCGAACGTCCGGCGCGTGGTCATGTGCTCGGGCAAGGTCTATTTCGATCTTCTCAAGGCGCGTCGCGCTTCTAACAACCTGGAAGTCGCGCTGGTGCGGGTCGAGCAGCTCTATCCATTCCCCGTGCCGGAGACGGAAGCCGTGCTCGCGAAGTATCCGAACGCGCGCGAGGTGGTGTGGTGCCAGGAAGAGCCACAGAACCAGGGCGCGTGGTATCAGATCCGCCATCGTCTCGCGACGCTGGTCGGCAAGCGCGAGCTGCTGTACGCCGGCCGCCCGCCAGCCGCCGCGCCGGCCACCGGCATCCTCAAGCTTCACGAAGCCGAACAGCGCGGTCTCATCGAAGCGGCGCTGAGTGCCACTAGCAAAGAAGACGGGGCGCGCGAGACCAAGCGTTTGACGGCGACACCCGCGGCAATACAGCCGTCGGCGACGGTAGCCACGTCCCGGTAAGACGCAAAGCAGGGAAATACATGTCCATCGAAATCAAAGTTCCGCAGTTGCCCGAGTCCGTGGCCGACGCCACGTTGGTCACCTGGCACAAGCAGGCCGGGCAGAGCGTCAGCCGGGATGAAAATCTCGCCGATCTCGAAACCGACAAGGTGGTGCTCGAAGTTCCGGCTCCGGTGAGCGGCGTGCTCAAGGAGCTGAGGATCGTGGCGGGCACGTCCGTCACCAGCGGTCAGGTGCTCGCGGTTCTGGAAGAAGGCGCCCCCGCGAGCGCGCCGGTCAGCCCACCCGTAAGCGCGCCGACGACAGCGGCCGCCAAGCCTGCAGCGGCTGCGCCCGCGCCGGCGGCTACCACCAGCGGCGACAAGCTCGCGCCTTCCGTTCGGCGCATGGTCGAAGAGAAGCAACTGGATCCGGCCAAGATTCCCGCCACCGGTCGCGATGGCCGCATCACCAAGGGCGACGTGGTCGATTATCTGGACAAGCCGGCCGCCAAACCGACGGCTGCGCCGGCTAACAAAGCCGCTCCTGCCGCGCCCGTCGCGGTCGGTGGCGCCGCCGGGCGCCAGGATCAGCGCGTGCCGATGACGCGATTGCGCGCGCGTATCGCCGAACGGTTGCTCGAAGCACAGCAGACGCAGGCGCAGCTCACCACGTTCAATGAGATCGACCTCAAGGCGGTCATGGACCTGCGCGCGAAGTTCAAGGACGGCTTCGAAAAGAAACACGGCGTGAAGCTCGGCTTCATGTCGTTTTTCGTGAAGGCGGCCGTCGAAGCGTTGAAGCGCTTCCCTACCGTCAATGCTTCGATCGAAGGCAATGACATCGTCTATCACGAGTACTACGACATCGGCGTCGCGGTTTCGACCGAGCGCGGCTTGATGGTTCCGGTCCTGCGCGATGCGGACTTGCAGAGCTACGCGGATATCGAAAAGAACATCGGTGCGTACGCGGCGCGGGCGCGCGATGGCAAGATCACCATCGAGGAGCTCACCGGCGGCACATTCTCCATCACCAACGGCGGCACCTTCGGTTCGCTGCAGTCGACGCCGATCGTCAACATGCCGCAGAGTGCCATTCTCGGCATGCACAAGACCATGGAGCGGCCGGTGGTGGTAAATGGCGAGATCGTCGCGCGCCCGATGATGTACGTGGCGCTGTCCTACGATCACCGCATCATCGACGGCCGCGAGGCGGTGCAGTTCCTCGTGACCATCAAGGATTGCCTCGAAGATCCGGCCCGGCTGCTGCTCGGCGTCTGAAGAAATAATAGTTAGGGGTTCGCATGAGTACTGAGTACGACGTCATCGTCATTGGTGGCGGGCCTGCCGGCTATCCCGCGGCCATTCGCGCCGCACAGAACAAGCTGAAGGTCGCCTGCATCGACGAATGGAAGAACAAGGACGGTTCGGCCGTGTTTGGCGGCACGTGCACGAACGCCGGCTGCATTCCTTCCAAGGCGCTGCTGGAATCCACCGAGCTGTTGCACAAGACCCGCGACGAGCTCGGCGTCCACGGCATCAAGGTCGGCGAGGTCTCCTTCGACGTCACGACGATGCAGAAACGCAAGACCGGCATCGTCAAGGCCAGCACCAACGGCATCGCGCTGCTGCTCAAGAGCGCCGGCGTCACGCCGCTGCAGGGCCACGGCAAACTACTGGCCGGCCGCAAGGTGGAGTACACCGCGCACGACGGCAAGACTGAAACGCTCAGCGCGAAGCACATCGTGCTGGCGTCGGGCTCGATTCCGACCGAGCTCAAGAGCATGCCGTTCGACGGCAAGAACATCGTCGACAGCTGGGGTGCGCTCGACTTCGAGGCGGTACCGAAGAAACTCGCGGTCGTGGGTGCCGGTGTCATCGGCCTCGAGCTCGGCAGCGTGTGGCGCCGTCTCGGCGCCGAAGTCGTGGTGCTCGAAGCGCTCGACAATTTCCTGGCCATCGCCGACCAGGGGCTTGCCAAGGAAGCCGCGCGCCACTTCAAGAAGCAGGGGCTCGACATCAAGCTTGGAGCGAAGGTCTCGGGCGCGAAGGCGACCTCCACTGGAGTCGAGGTGTCGTACTCCGACGCCACCGGCAACCAGACCGTGACGGTGGACAAGGTCATCGTGGCCATCGGCCGCCGCCCGTTCAGCAAGAACCTGCTGGGCGATGGAACCGGCGTGCAGCTCGACGAACGCGGCTTCATCAAGGTGGACGACCACTGCAAGACTGGCGTCGACGGCGTATGGGCGGTGGGTGACTGTGTGCGCGGCGCCATGCTCGCGCACAAGGCCAAGGAAGAAGGCGTGATGGTCGGTGACCTGATCGCCGGCCGCTATGGGCACATGAACTACAACACCGTCCCCTCGGTGATCTACACGCACCCGGAAATCGCCTGGGTAGGGCAGACCGAAGAGCAGGTCAAATCCAGCGGTCGCGCCTACAAGATCGGGCAGTTCCCGTTCGCGGCGAGCGGTCGCGCGCGTGCGATGGAAGCCACCGCGGGCTTCGTGAAGCTCATCGCCGCGCAGGATGACGACGAGATCCTGGGCGTGCACATCATCGGCCCGATGGCCGGCGAGCTCATCGCCGAAGCCGTGCTGGCGATGGAATATTCCGCGAGCAGCGAAGACCTGCAGCGCACGATTCACGCCCACCCGACGCTGTCCGAAGCGCTGCATGAAGCGGCGTTGGCCGCCGACAAGCGCGCCATCGACAACATCAACAAGTAGAATTCTCGTACGCGAAGGACCTGCGGGCGCAAAGCTCCTGCGTGGGAACGCGCTCGCGAGTCAAGCTGCGATTCAGGATCGCGGACTAGCTACTTAGCCACCTCGAAGACCAGGCGCGCCTTCGCCTGCGAGCCGACCGCCACGCCGTTTTCCTTGCGCGGCTCGTAAACCCACTTGCGCACGGCACTCAACGCCGCGTCGTCGAATACGCCGGGTGGCGTCGATTCGACCACCGTCACGTTGTTGACCCGGCCGTTCTCGCCGATGTCGAATTTGACGACCACGAAGCCGGATGTCTTGCGGGCGACGTCGGCGGCCACGACGGGCGTCACCCGCTTCAGGATCTTGGCGGGCGTCACGTCGACCGGCGCCGGCGCGCTCTGCGCGGCCGGCGGTGCGACCGGCGGAACCGCCACCGCCGATCCCGATGCCGGTGGATAGGCGCTCGGTCCTGGCAACGAACTCTGTGGCGCGCCGGTGCGGCCCACGGCGGAGTCGCTCGCTTCGACGGTGCGGCCGCTGAAATTGTTGTCATGCCGCGCCGGTGCGAGGGTGGGCGCCGAATTGATCGGCGAATCGAGGGCGATGGTCGACGTGCGCGGCGGTTCGCTGATCGGCGCGCCATAGGTACGCGGCGATGAAGCGGGCGCCGTGTCGCGCTGCGGGCGCGACGCGACGACGCTGCGCTCGGGGGCACGCTCGGCGACGCGCTCCGGCACTCTTGCGGGAGCGCGCTCGGCGACTCGGGGACGCGCGCGTTCGGGCGCGGTTGGTGCGGCGATGACCGCGGCCGGCGCGGTTCCCTGGCCTTGCGCGGCCAGCTTCTGCAACTCGGCGGCACGATTGATCGATGCCTCGAGGAATTCGCGCCGCGGATGCGCGGGAGATTTCTCGACCAGCCTTGCGAGCTCGCTGCGCGCGGCGGCGAGATCGTTGCTCATGATCGCTTTCTCGATGTCGATCTCGATCAGCGTCAGGTTGTCGGTGACCTTCTGCTGCTCGGTCATGCGCGTGACTTCGGCGGCAATGGCCTGCTCACGCGCGCGCGCCGCGGGGTCGTAGAACTTTTCGATGAGGAACACGATGACGCCGGCGACCACCACGGCGGCGAGGCTGGCGGTGAGCAGGCGTTGCCGCTTGCGGCGCGACGCTTCGTCGACCACTTTGCGTTGCACACCAAGACGCGCCTGCGCCGCGACTTGCGCGAAATCGTCTTCCGGTGGCAACTGCTCCGGCGTCCAGTCCGCGGCGACCCGCGGCGCCGGGACGCTCGACAACTGCGGCGGCATGGGCATCGGCGGGATGGAGTGCATGGCCGGTGCCGCCGCACGCATCTGCGCGGCGGGCGTCGCCTGGCGCGCGGGTGGCGCACGCGGTGGCGGCGGCGCACGCAGCGGCGGCTCCGGCACCGGCTGCGTCATGCGCGCGGTGGCGGCGCGCGCGCCGGTGGCGGCGACAGCAATGGCTGGAACGGGGGCGGGCGCCGGGGCAGGCGCGGTGCGCACTCCACCGAGCGGAGCCGGCGGACGTGGCGGGATCGGCGCACGCGGGGTCGTACCGCTGGCGGGAATACCACGCTCATCGAGCACCACGCGTTCGATGGTGCCGTCGGTCTCGTCGTTGGGTCCGCCGGTCACCTGCGCAATGGCCAGCCACAATTCCTCGAGATCGATGGGATAGTTGATGGTCCGCTGCACCTTGAACGGGGCGAGGCGAGGTCCGAGCAACTGAAGCCGTTCGGGGGCGGCGGCGAAGATGCGTTTGAGTGGAACGGCGGTGCGGGTAGTTCGGCCGAGCAGGTCGAGGCCGGAGCCGTCGACGGCGCGCTCGCAGGCGATCAGGACGTCGTAGGCGTTCTGGCGCAGCAGCAGCAGGGCATCACCTTTGCTGGTGACGCAGTCGAGCTCGAGCACTCCGCGAATAGCGCGGGCAATAGCTTCGAGACCCTCTGCGTCATGATCGACCAGCAGGACGCGCATGAGCGTTCTGATACCCCGGATGAAATCAAAAATCGTTATGAGTAAACGCGATTCGACGATGTTCGGCGTCGCAGCACGTCACGTTTCACGGCGCCCCAAGGGCCCGCTTTCCGGGCTTAAGTTAACCCGAACGGCGGACCGAAACTACGCTGTTCAACTTCCTGATCCGTTGCAACAAACGTGTCAGGTGCTGCGCGTCGTCAATCCTCACACGCAGGTCGATGGTAGCCGTCGACTGCATGCGATCGGTAGTGGTGTGCATCATCTCGATGCTCATTTTTTCACTCACCAGCAGATCGCCGATGTCTCGCACTAGGCCCTGTCTGTCTATGGCGACAATGTTTAGGGTAACCGGCAGGTCCTGGGCCGCGTCCGCCCAGCTCGCGGCTATCAACCGGTCCGGGCGGCTGGCACTCATGCGTTTCAGGCCGGGGCAATCCGCACGATGGATGGTCACGCCGCGGCCGACCGTCGCATAACCGGCAATGGCCTCGGGCTTCACCGGCGTACAGCAGCGCGCAAGGCTCGTGGGCAGGTCTTCGACGCCGCCGAGGATCACTGGTGAACGGGCGGTCCTTTTCGCCGCGGTCCTGCGCCGCGGCGGCGCGGGCAGCGGCGCCGGTGCGGGCGTCGGCGGCTGCGCGGAATCCTCGTCTAACTTCCGGAACCAGGCGCGCACCTTTGAGCGGCTACGCGGCGACACCAGGAACCCCGAAGTCTCGGATAGCCAGTCGCGGCTCGGCTGCGGATGTTTGTGGGTGATGATTTCGACGATTTCGCCGTTGGCCAACGCGCGGGTCAGCGGCACGATGCGCCCATTCACGCGCGCGCCGCGGCAGCGATGGCCGAGATCGGTGTGCACGTGATAGGCGAAGTCGAGTGGTGTGGCCCCGGGCGGCAGGTCGACCACTTCGCCCTTGGGCGTGAGTGCGTAGACACGATCCTCGAATAGCCCGGCGCGCACTTCATCGAGGAAGTCGCCATTGCCATCCCCATGGCCGTGCGTCGGTTCGAGCAGTTTGCGTACCCATTCGATCTTGCGGTCGTACGAGACGTCGTACCCTCGCGATTCCTTGTACCGCCCCTCTTTGTATTTCCAATGGGCGGCGAGCCCGAGCTCGGCCTGATCGTGCATCTCGTGCGTGCGGATCTGCACTTCGACCGGCTTGCCTTCGGGGCCGAACACGGCGGTGTGGATCGAGCGGTAGAGGTTGTCCTTGGGCGTGGCGATGTAGTCGTCGAACTCGCCGGGAATATAGGCGAACCGGCCGTGAACCAGTCCAAGCACGGCATAGCAGTCCTCGAGGCGCGCCGTGACGATGCGCACCGCGCGCAGGTCGAACACCTGTTCGAACGACAGCTGCTTGCGCTCCATCTTTCGATGGATGCTGAAAATGTGCTTGGGGCGTCCATAGACCTCGCCCGCGATGCCGGCCGCCTGCATCATCTGCTCGAGCGAGCGGCACAGGTCGGTGATGTAGCGCTCGCGATCCGCGCGCTTTTCCGCAAGGGCCGAGGCGATACGACGATAGTCGTCGGGTTGCAGGAAGCGGAAGGACAGGTCTTCGAGCTCCCATTTGAGCTGCCACAGCCCCAGCCGATTGGCGAGCGGCGCGAACACTTCGCGCGTTTCGAGCGACAGGCGTTCGCGTGTGGCGGCGTGGCCGTCCTTTGACGCGTTGAGCTCGACCAGCTGCCGTGCGAGGCGCGCCAGCACCAGCCGCGGATCGCTGACCACCGACAACAGCATCTTGCGAAGGCTCTCGGCTTGCGCCGGCTCCAGGTGGTGCGAGGCAGCCGCCATGGGAGTCAGGCGAATGTCACCGAAATGCGTGAGCTCGCGTGCCAGCGCGCACACCTCCGCCCCGAAATGCAGCTCGATTTCCCGCGATTCGGTCGGCGCGGCGACGAAGGCAGTCTGGGCGAGGAGCGCGGCGCTGAGCACCGCGTCTTCGGTCAGCGAGGCGACGATGACCGCCGCTTCTACCGCATGGTCGATTGCCGCGCGCGGAACTCCCCAGCCCGGCAGCAGGGACGCATGCGTGTGTATCGAAGCTGCGAGCTCCGCGGAACAGGAGTGAAGGTTGTGCACGAAAAAAGTATGATACCTGCAGTTTTTTTCAACGGGCGCAGGCATTTAAGACAACCGATGGCGCGATACCCGATGAGATCATCCTGGCGCGCATACCGGCCCGGCGCGGAAAGCCCGGCGGCACCGGCCCTCGTGCGGATGTCACCGACTGGTGCCGCGCGCATCCTCGGGCTCGACCCGGGCAGCTTGCGCACCGGCTATGGGGTCATCGACTGCGCCGGCGGCACGCTCACCATCGTCGCGCAGGGCTGCATCGCCACGGCGGGCGGACCGCTCGCCGATCGGCTGCGCATCATTCACGCCCGCGTCACCGAGCTGATAAATCAGCATCAGCCACAGGAGATCGCCGTCGAGCGCGTGTTCCTTTCCAAGAACGCCGACAGCGCCTTGAAGCTCGGCCAGGCTCGCGGTGCCGCCATTGCCGCCGTGCCCGCCGCGCTGTGCGTGCACGAATACGCAGCGCGCGCCATCAAGCTCGCGGTGGTTGGCGTGGGCGGCGCGGAAAAGAACCAGGTCGCGCACATGGTCAAACAACTGCTGCGCGTCGATCTCAAGCTCGGCGCGGATGCCGCCGACGCACTCGCGGTTGCGATCTGCCATGCGCATTCCCGCAACCGCATCGAGCGGTTTCTCGTGAACGCATGATCGGTTTCGTACGCGGCAAACTGGCCACCAAGACGCCACCGCACCTGACGGTGGATGTGGGCGGCATCGGCTATGACATCGAAGCGCCGATGTCCACCTTCTACACACTGCCCGCGGTGGGCAGCGACGTGCGCCTGCTCACGCACCTGGTGGTGCGCGAGGATGCGCACATCCTCTACGGCTTCGGTACGCCGGACGAGCGGGCGCTGTTTCGCAATCTGCTCAAAGTCTCCGGGGTGGGGCCGAAGATCGCGCTGGCCATTCTCTCGGGCGTGAGTGTCGACGGTTTCGCGAATTGCGTGAAGCTCAAGGACGCGGCTGCGCTCACGAAGATTCCCGGCGTCGGCCGCAAGACCGCCGAGAGGTTGTTAGTCGAGATGCCCGATCGCCTCGATGCGCTGAGTGCCGCCGTGGCCGCCGGCGCGCCCGTGCCGAATGGCGAGAATCGGACCGAAGGCGAGGCCTGGAGCGCGCTGGTCGCGCTCGGCTACAAACCGGCCGAAGTCACGCAGATGCTCAAGCCCTTCGCGGGCGAGACGAACACGACCGAAGAGCTGATCCGCCGCGCGCTGCAGGGCACGGTGCGTCCGCAGTGAACACTCCCGATCGCGTCGTGCAGCCGGTGGCCGCGGCCGAAGAAGAGGCCGTCGATCGCGCCATACGGCCGAAGCGGCTCGCGGACTACATCGGCCAGGAACAGGTCAAGGCGCAGCTCGAAATTTTCGTGAAGGCGGCGGTCAATCGCGGCGAGGCGCTCGATCACGCGCTCATCTTCGGGCCGCCGGGCCTGGGCAAGACCACGCTTGCGAACATTCTCGCGAGCGAGCTCGGCGTGAACCTGCGGCAAACTTCCGGCCCCGTGCTGGAGCGGCCCGGCGATCTCGCCGCATTGCTGACCAACCTCCAGCCGCGCGACGTGCTGTTCATCGATGAGATTCACCGGCTGAGTCCCGTCGTGGAAGAAGTGCTGTATCCGGCGATGGAGGACTACCAGCTCGACATCATGATCGGCGAGGGTCCGGCGGCGCGTTCCATCAAGCTGGCGCTGCAGCCCTTCACGCTCATTGGCGCAACGACTCGCGCGGGGTTGCTGACATCCCCGCTGCGCGACCGCTTCGGCATCGTGCAACGCCTCGAGTTCTACACCGTGCCGGAGCTCGAGAAGATAGTGACGCGCTCGGCCGGCATTCTCGGCGTGCCCATCGACGTCGACGGTGCCGCCAGGATCGCGCAACGTTCGCGCGGCACGCCGCGCATCGTCAACCGGCTGCTGCGCCGGGTACGCGACTACGCCGAGGTCAAGGGAAGCGGCCGCATCGATGAAGTCGTGGCGCGCGCCGCGCTCGATCTGCTGGAGGTCGACCCGCAAGGTTTCGACGCGCTCGATCGCAAACTGTTGTCGACCATCATCGAAAAATTCGACGGCGGCCCGGTGGGCATCGAGAGCCTGTCGGCCGCGGTGGGCGAGGAGCGCGGCACCCTCGAGGACGTCATCGAACCTTTCCTCATCCAGCAGGGTTTCCTGATGCGTACTTCGCGCGGTCGCATGGCGACGCGCAACGCCTATCTGCACTTCGGCCTCAGGGTTCCCGAGCGCGTGCAGACCTCCATGCCCTTGTTCGAGGCCGACAAGTGAGCGTCGACGGATGACTGAATTCGTCTGGCGCGCGCGCGTGTATTGGGAAGACACCGACGGCGGTGGCGTCGTCTATTACGCCAACTATCTCAAGTTCATGGAACGCGCGCGCACCGAGTGGCTGCGCTCCATGGGTCACTCGCAGAGCGAGCTCGCCAACACCTATGGTTACGTGTTCGCCGTCGCCGAGGTGAAGGTGAACTATCGCAAGCCGGCGCGGCTCGACGATGAGTTGCGCATCACCTGCGTGCCGGTGCCCGAGGGCCGCGCCTCGATACGTTTCAAGCAGACCATTTCGCGCGACGACGTATTGCTCACCGAAGGTGAGGTGCGGGTCGCCTGCGTGGACTCAAAAACTTTCCGTCCCCGGCCGTTGCCGGACTTCATCAAAGTCACTTGAAGGAATGCGATGGACAATGAACTCTCGATAGTCCGACTGGTGTTGCAGGCGAGCCCGATCGTGCAGGGCGTCATGGGCCTGCTGCTGCTGGCGTCGCTGTTTTCCTGGACCATCATTTTCCGCAAGCGCGCGCTGTTGTCGCGCGCGCACGATGAAGCCGAGAACTTCGAGAGCAGCTTCTGGAAGGGCGGCGACCTCACCGCGCTGTACCGGCAGATCGAAGGTCGCGGCGGTGCCACCGGCATGTCGAGCATTTTCGAGTTCGGCTTCCGCGAATTCGCGCGCCTGAAGCAGGGCGGCATTCCGGCGGAACAATTGCTCGAAGGCGCCCGCCGCGCGATGCGCGTCGGGCAGCTCAAGGAACTCGAGCGCCTCGAGGAGAGCCTGGCCAGTCTCGCGACGATCGGCTCGACCAGTCCCTACGTCGGTCTGTTCGGCACGGTCTGGGGCATCCTCAATTCGTTCGTGGCCCTCGGTGGCGTGCAGCAGGCGACGCTGCAGATGGTCGCGCCCGGCATCGCCGAAGCGTTGATCGCCACCGCCATGGGTTTGTTTGCCGCCATTCCCGCGGTGATCGCCTATAACCGCTACGCCGACCAGGTGAGCCGGCTCGAGCTGCGCTATGACGCCTTCATGGAAGAGTTCTCGACCATCCTGCAGCGTTACGCCGGCCGTCCCGCCTAGCTAGGAGAAGAGCCATGGCTGCCGCACAACCCCGCCGTCGTCGCAAACTCATGGGCGAGATCAACGTGGTGCCGTACATCGACGTGATGCTGGTGCTGCTGATCATCTTCATGATCACCGCGCCGCTGCTCGCCGAAGGCATCAAGGTCGAGCTGCCCAAGGCCGGTGCACGGCCGATTCCGCAGGAGATGCTCAAGGATTCCAAGCCCATCGTGCTCACCATCGACGAAACGGGCCGGCTCTTCCTCAACTACAACAAGCCCGAAAGTGAACCCCTGACCGCCGCCTCAGTCGAAACGCAGGCGGCGGCCGTCCTGCGCCGCGCGCCGGAAACCGTCGTGCTCGTCCGCGGCGACTACCGTGTCGCCTATGGGGAAGTAGTTGGGGCAATGACCATCCTGCAACGGGCCGGTGCCAGCAAAGTCGGCTTCATCACGCAGCCGCTGGAAAAGAACCGAGATCGTTAGCCTCGATGCCGCCGAGTAAACCAGTCACCAAGGGTCGATGGCGCGCCATTACGCTGTCGATCATCCTGCATTCGGCCATCGTGGCCGTCGCGGTGTATGGCTGGTTCACGTGGAAACATCGCCCGCCACCGGTGGAAACGCTGGCCATCGAAGCGAATGTCGTCGACGAGCGCGCGCTCAAAGGCATCGCGGCCCCGCCCAAACCTGAACCGCCCCCGCCCGAGCCCGTCGCCGAACCCGAGCCGCCTCCAGTGGAAGAGCAAGGTCCGCCGAAGCCGGATCCCGCGGAGCTCGAGCGCAAGGAAGCCGAGCGCATCGCGCTCGAAAAGGCCGAACAGGAAAAAGCGGAGCAACAGAAGCGCGAACAGGATCAGAAGGCCGCGCAGGACCTGAAGGAACGCGAGGACGCCGAGCGCGTCGAGGTCGAAAAGCAGGCAGTCGCCAAGGCCGCCGCCGAGAAGGCCGCCGTGGAAAAGGCGGCCGCCGAGAAGAAGGCCCTGGAGAAAAAGCGCATCGACGATGCCGCGACCGCGAAAAAGGCCGCCGAGGAGAAAGCGCGTCTCGCCCGCGAAGCGGAACTTCGCCGGTCGCTCGATGCCGAAGCGCGCGGTGCCGCCATCCGCAACAGCGACGAGGCGGCGCGGTGGCAAGCGCAGATCGTCGCGCGCATCGCGCGGGCCTGGATCAAACCACCCTCGGCACAGCCCGGCATCTCTTGTATTGTGTCGGTCACCCAGGTTCCGGGCGGTGAGGTCACTGCCGTCCGTGTGAACAGCTGCAGCATCGACGATGCCGCGCTGCGCGAATCGGTGGAGGCCGCGGTGTTGCGCGCGTCGCCGCTCCCCGCGCCACCGGATCCGGCACTCTTTGAGCGAAATTTGGAGCTAACATTCGCACCCACGTCATGAAGGAACGAATGAGAAAACTTAAGGTTTGCCTGCTGTTCGCCGCGCTGGGCTCGATGAGTCCCGCGTTCGCGCAACTGCGCCTCACCATCACCTCCGGCGTCACCGATCCCATCCCGATCGCCGTGGTGCCATTCGCGCGTGCGGTGCCGGCCGATGGTGGGGTCGACGTGGCACAGGTCATCCAGCGCGATCTCGAGAGCAGCGGCCGCTTCAAGGCCATGGCGCGCACCGATATGGTGTTCACGCCGACCACCGCCGCTGAAGTGGATGCGGCCGGTTGGAAGCAGCAGCGCGTGGACTACGTCGCGGTGGGACGCGTGTCAGCGCTTGCTGACGGGCAGGTGCGCATCGACGCCGAGCTGGTGAACGTGCTCACCGGTCAGCGCGTGTTCGGACCCTATTTCATCGTGCAGCCCGCCAACCTGCGCAATGCCGCGCATCGGGTCGCCGATGCGCTGTATGAAAAGATCATCGGGGTGCGCGGCGCCTTCGCGACGCGCATCGCCTATGTGTCGGTGGATGGCAGTCCGCCGACGCAGCGCTACGAGTTGTATGTCGCCGATTCCGATGGCGCCAACCGCACGCGCATCCTGGCGTCGCCGCTGCCCATCATGTCGCCCGCCTGGTCGCCCGACGGTGAATGGCTGGCGTATGTGTCGTTCGAACGGCGTGTGTCGGCGATCTACGTGCAGCACCGGCGCAGCGGCAAGAAGATCATGGTCTCGGCGCGCGCCGGCATCAACGGTGCGCCGACCTACTCGCCCGACGGCAAGAAGCTGGCGATAACGCTCTCGGGCAGCAACGGCAACCTCGACATCTATCTACTCGATCTCGCCGCCGGCGGGCTCACCCGGCTCACCGACGATCCGGGCATCGATACCGAAGCGGTGTTCACGCCCGACGGTTCGGGCGTGTACTTCACCTCGGACCGCTCCGGCAATCCGCAGATCTACCGGCTGACCGTCGGAAGCTCCGAGCGTCCCAAGCGGGTCACATTCACCGGCAGCTACAATGCGCGGCCGCGAATCTCCCCCGACGGCAAGCAGCTCGCGCTGTTGACGCTCGTCGACGGTGCGTACCGCATCGCCGTGCAGGATCTCGCCAATGGTGCGGTGACGGTGCTGTCGAAGGGCCGACAGGAAGAATCGCCGAGTTTCGCGCCGAACGGCGCGATGCTCATTTTCGCCGGCCGCGAGCGTGGCCAGGGCGTGTTGCAGACGGTTTCCGTGGATGGCCAGACCTCGGCGCGGCTCGATGCCGACGCGGGTGAAGTTCGCGAACCAGTGTGGGGGCCTTTCTTGCCATGAACATTTTTGCCAGGACGACAGGTGTGCAAATGAAAAATCTCGTTATGACTTCGGTTCTTCTCGCTTCGCTTACGCTGATCGGTGGTTGCAAGAGCAAACCGCCGGAAGCACCGCCGGCGCCGCCCGCGTCGACCGCCGACACCAGCGGGGTCGACAATGCCGCCGCCACGGCCGGTGACACCGACGCATCCATGGGCCCGTCGGGTGAGCTGCTATCCAAGCGCATCATCTATTTCGATTTCGACCGTGCCGACATCCGCACCGATTCGCAGAGCGTGGTGGCTGCACATGCCGCCTATCTTTCGAAGAACCCGGGCCAGAAGGTGCGTCTCGAAGGCCATGCCGACGAGCGCGGCTCGCGTGAATACAACATCGGCCTCGGTGAGCGCCGCGGCCAGGCGGTGCGTCGCGCGCTCGCCTTGTCGGGCGTGACCGAAGCGCAGCTGTCCACCGTGAGCTACGGTGAAGAGCGTCCGGCCGCCGCCGGCAGCGATGAGCAGGCCTATGCGCTCAATCGCCGGGTCGAGATCGTCTACCTCAAGTGAGCAACCTCGAGAACAATGGAGAAGTCATGACGATGCAACGCTTGCTGGTCATCGGCTTGAGCCTGCTCGCGCTCGGCGGCTGTGCCACCGCGCCCGAAGACGATCCGGTGTACATCCGCATGAACGATCTCGACGCGCGCGTGCAGCGCATCGAGCGCGTGTTGACCAACCAGAGCCTGCTCGAGCTGGCGCAGCGCATCGACGCCCTGCAGGCCGACCTGCGCACCATTCGGGGTGAGGTCGAGCTGCTGCAGAACCAGACCGAAGGCGGCAAGAACCAGAACCGCAGTCTCTATGGCGATCTGGAGAAGCGGCTCGCCGCGCTGGAGACGCTGGGTGGCGTGGGTGGCGCGCCGGCCGGTGGCGCCGCGGCG
>DASYKM010000230.1:0-21008 GCA_035995425.1 Steroidobacteraceae bacterium | reverse complement strand
TAGATCGTAGGCCCTCGTGCTGCGGCGGATTATAACAGTGGGGTCCGCTTGCCCCACCCAGGATTGAGGAGTGGAGGATGTCTTTCAATCAACAACTTAGGGAGCCGCGCGTGCTCGCATTCCTGACCCCGCGTCTCTTTGCGCTCATGGCCTTCGTTGCCGCCGCCCTCGTGGTTGCGGGCTGCAAGGCGCCGCCGCCTGTGGTCGAAACCCGTCCGGCCCAGCCCATCGCGGCCGCCAACGTGGACAACACCGCCGACGACCTGACGGCAACCGAAGCCGCCATCGCGGGCATGAATGATGCTCCAGCGGCCGAATCGACGGCGCCGACAGCACAGCTCATCCGTCCCGACGCGCCGATGAACTACACCGTCAAGCGTGGCGACACGCTCTGGGACATCGCCGCGGTGTTCCTCAAGGATCCGTGGTTCTGGCCGGAAATCTGGCAGATCAATCCGCAGGTCGAGAATCCTCACCTCATCTATCCCGGTGATGTGTTGTCGCTCGCCTATGGCGCCAATGGCGACGCGCGCGTGAGCATTTCGCAGTACAGCGGCGCCCGCCTGCAGCCACGGCTGCGCAGCGATCCGCTCAACGGCCCTATCGAAACCATTCCGTTCTCGGCAATCGCCGCGTTTCTGACCAAGCCGAGCATCCTCACCAAGGAACAGGCTCTGGCGGCCCCGCACATTCTCGCGTTCCGCGACCGGCACATGATCGGTGGCAATGGGCATGAGATCTACGTGAAGGATCTGAACGGCGCGCTCGATCAAAGCTACCTCGTCATGCACGTGGGCGATCCGATTCGCGATATTGGCTCCAGGGACATCGTCGGCTATCAGGCTGCGTACGTCGCCACTGCCGTCGTGAAGGTTCCGGGCGAAGTTTCGAAGGCAGTGCTCACCGAGGGTGCGCGCGAAGCTCTCGAGGGTGACCGCCTCATTTCGCAGCAGGGCGAGACGTCGCTCAATTTCGCACCGCACGCTCCAACCACCGCGATTGACGGACAGATCATTGCGGTCGCGGACGGAGCCGAGCAGATCGGTCAATTTCAGGTCGTGGTGCTCAACCGCGGTTCGAACGACGGACTTTCTCCGGGCGCGGTGTTGGCCGTCGATCAGCAGGGCGCACTGGTCCAGGACCAGTACCGGGATCGGCCCTGGGGTAAAGCTGCATACGGCGAGAAAGTACGGCTGCCCTATGAGCGTGCCGGCACACTCATCGTATTCAAGGTCTTCGATCACCTCAGCTACGGCCTGGTGATCGGTGCCCGTGGTCCGATGCAAGTAGCGGATCGCGTCTACAACCCATAACGCATTTCTCAACGTTCAGACGAGTTAGGGCCAGCCATCGTGCTGGCCCTTTCGCTTTAGGCTGTCGCGATGGATTCAGAGTCCGCCATCCGCCGGCGGCTGGCGATCGCGGCGCGCGCGCCGGGCTTGAGTGCCGCGCAGCTCACGCTGCTCGCAGCCGACAGCCCCGACTTTGCCGTTCTCGAGCGGCCCGACCGCGCCACGCTGGCGCAGTTCGGACTAACTACTCGCACCATCGGCTGGCTGGCCACGCCCGATGAAAAGCTCATCGCCGCCGACCTGCGCTGGCTCGACCAATCGGGCAGCGTGCTGCTGCCGGCATCCGCGCCCGCCTACCCGCAGATGCTGCGCGAGTCACCCGACGCGCCGGCCCTGCTCTACCTGCGTGGCGATGTCCGGGTCTTGAGCGAACCGCAACTCGCCATGGTTGGCAGCCGCAACCCGACCGCGGGCGGCAAATCGACCGCGCGTGAATTCGCGTGCTGGTTCGCGCGCGCCGGCCTCACCATCACCAGCGGCCTCGCGCTCGGCATCGATGCCGCCTGTCATGAAGGTGCGCTCGCCGGCGACGGACCAACGATCGCGGTTCTCGCTTGCGGGCTCGACCAGGTTTACCCACGCGAACACGAGGCGCTCGCACGACGGATCGCCGCAAGCGGCGCGCTGGTCTCCGAATTCCCGCCCGGTTCCGCGCCATTGCCGGCCTGCTTTCCCCAGCGCAATCGCATCATCGCGGGCTTGAGCCACGGCACGCTCGTGGTCGAAGCGGCGCGGCGATCGGGCTCGCTCATCACGGCTCGACTGGCTGGGGTGGCCGGCCGGGAGGTCTTCGCCATTCCCGGATCCATCCACAATCCGCTCGCCCGGGGCTGCCATCAGCTCATCCGAGCTGGCGCGAAGCTCGTCGAGAGTGCCGACGACGTTCTCTGCGAGCTCAAGATTTCCCTTTCTGCCCAATTAGTTGCAAGCGCGCCAACCGCACCCGGCGCCGAGCCCGCGTTGGACAAGGAATACAAAATCCTGTTAGATGCGCTCGCCTTTGAGCCAGCAAGCGTCGATAGCTTGATCGAACGCACGGGTATGAACAGCGAATCGATCGCTTCGATGCTGCTGATTCTGGAGCTCGACGGGCACGTGGCCCCGCATCCCGGCGGCCGTTACAGCCGCATGGCGGGACAATGAAGCCAACAACAACCGGCGACAGCATGACCGGAAGTGTTTTAGACATTCTTATTTACGTGTTCGACCAGTACATGCTGGCTGAAGCCCCGGAAGTACCCGAACGCGAAACACTCGCTGCCGACCTCGAACGCGCCGGTTTCGGCCGTCACAACGTCGAGCGCGCCCTCGACTGGCTCGCGGATCTGGCCGGCGAGCGCTCGCGCCCCGACATGTCTTCGCGCGCACTGCGCGTGTTTTCCAGTGACGAGCTCGAGCGCATTTCCACCGGCTGCCGTGGCTACCTGCTGCAGCTCGAACAGGAAGGAATCCTTTCGCCCCTGCAGCGCGAGATCGTCATCGACCGCCTCGTGGCTCTCGATGGCGACGATGTCGACATCGACCGGCTCAAATGGCTGGTGCTCATGGTGCTGTCGAGCCAGCCGGGCCAGGAACAGGCCTGCGCGCGCATGGAAGACCTGCTGTTCGACGCCGAAGATTCGCTGCCCAACTGATGGCTGAAAACCTGGTCATCGTCGAATCACCGGCGAAAGCAAAAACCATCAAGAAGTACCTCGGCAAGGATTTCGAGGTGCTGGCCAGCTACGGCCACGTCCGCGACCTCATTCCGAAAGAGGGCGCGGTCGATCCCGACAATCATTTTGCGATGAGTTATCGCTCCATCGAGCGTAACGAGAAACACGTCGATGCCATCTCGCGGGCGTTGAAGAAATCCAAGAACCTCTACCTGGCAACCGATCCGGATCGTGAAGGCGAAGCCATTTCGTGGCACCTGCGCGAGTTGCTCGAGGAACGCGGCGACCTCAAGGGCAAAGAGGTCAAGCGCGTGGTGTTCTATGAAATCACCAAGGGCGAAGTACAGCGCGCCGTCGCCGAGCCGCGCGACCTGTCGCTCGATCTGGTGAATGCACAACAGGCGCGGCGAGCGCTCGACTACCTGGTCGGCTTCAATCTTTCGCCGCTGCTGTGGAAGAAAGTGCGCCGCGGTCTGTCCGCCGGCCGGGTGCAGAGCCCGGCGCTGCGCATGATCTGCGAGCGCGAGCACGAAATCTCGATCTTCATCCCGCAGGAATACTGGACACTCGAAGCCGAGGGCGAACACAGCGCGCAGACTTTTCCGCTCAAGCTGGTCGAGTTCGACGGGCAGAAGGTCGAGCAGTTCAGCTTCATCAACGAAGATCAGGCCCGCAACGTTGAAAGAGCGCTCAACGACACATCGCAGGGTTTCCTGCACGTGTTGTCCATCGACCGCAAGCAGCGCCGCCGCAATCCATCGCCCCCGTTCAGCACCTCCACATTGCAGCAGGAAGCCGCGCGCAAACTCGGCTATTCGGCGCAGCGCACCATGCGCCTTGCCCAGCAGCTATATGAAGGTGTGGATTTCGGCGAAGGCAGCGTCGGACTCATTACTTATATGCGTACCGACTCGCTGAGCCTGGCGGTCGACGCGGTGCGCGAGATGCGCGAAGTCATCGCCAAGGAATACGGCGCCGAAGCCGTGGCCGAAGAGCCGCGCATCTACAAGACCAAGTCGCGCAACGCGCAGGAAGCGCACGAAGCCATTCGGCCAACCTCCGCGGCCATCCTGCCCTCGCAGCTCGACGGCAAGGTCGATCCCGATCAATACAAGCTGTATTCACTCATCTGGAAGCGTGCGATCGCTTCGCAGATGGCGCACGCGTTGTTCGATACGGTCGCCGTCGACATGGTGCCGAGCAAACAGGCCGAGACTGCATCTGCCGCCAACGGTGGGGGCGCCGGTCGTCACGTCCTGCGCGCCAACGGCTCGACGATGATCAAGCCGGGCTACATGGCCGTCTATCAGGAAGACGTCGACGACGGCAAACCAGAGAACGAAAACGATCGCATCCTGCCGGCCATGAAGGATGGCGACGTGGTCACTCTTCTGAAGGTGCACGGAGACCAGCACTTCACCGAGCCGCCACCACGTTTTTCCGAAGCGTCGCTGGTGAAGGCGCTCGAAGAGCACGGCATCGGCCGTCCCTCGACCTACGCCACCATCATCTCGACGCTGAAGGATCGCGAATACGTCGACATGGACAACCGCCGGTTCATTCCGACGGACATCGGCAAGATTGTCGGCAGTTTCCTGTCGAAGCACTTCCACAAATACGTCGAGTACGGCTTCACCGCCTCGCTCGAAGATGAGCTCGATGCGGTGTCGCGCGGCGAGGAAGACTGGACCGAGCCGCTCAAGAAATTCTGGAAGCCGTTCATCACGCAGGTCGAGCACATCGAAAAAAACGTCTCGCGCGAAGAAGTCGCGCAGGCACGTGAGCTCGGCAAGCATCCGGAGAGCGGCAAGCCCATCACCGTGCGCATGGGCCGCTACGGCCCGTTCGTGCAGGTCGGCACCAAGGACGACGAGGAGAAACCCAAGTTCGCGGGTCTGCGTCCCGGCCAGAAGATGGATCTCATCAAGCTGCCCGAGGCACTGGAGCTCTTCAGACTCCCGGTCAGCCTGGGTGAAACTGCCGAGGGCGAGCCGGTGCAGGCCAACATCGGCAGATTCGGCCCGTACATCAAGTACGGCGCAAAGTACGTCTCGCTCAAACCGCCCGACGATCCGTACACCGTCGATCTTCCGCGTGCGCTGGAAGTCATCCGGCTCAAGAAAGAGGCGGATGCGAATCGCATCATCCTCGACTTCGGCGTCGACAACATCCAGGTGTTGAACGGCCGGTACGGCCCGTACATCACCGACGGCAAGCGCAACGCGCGCATTCCGAAAGAAACCGATCCGAAATCGGTGACACTCGAGTTGTGCCGCGAGCTGCTGGCAGTGGCGCCACTTCGTGGTACCCGCTTTGGCCGCAAGAAAGGCGCGCCCGCAAAGGCAGCGGCGCCGGCAGCCGCCGATTCCGCAGGCGCAGCGAAACCCGCGAAGAAATCCGCGGGCAAAGCCGCAAAGAAAGCCGAAGCAGCCGCCGGAGCAACCGCCGAAGCCGCACCGAAAAAAGCTGCGGCGCCGAAGAAGAAAAACGCTGCGGCCGCTGAGAAGCCGAAAGGCTCCGCCGCCGTTCCGAAAAAGGCCGCGCCGAAGCGCAAGAAATCCTGAGCGCGCGCCCGTGCTCGAATCGCGCCATGCTGGTTAGTCCGATCCGCAGCCGCCGCTCGATTCTCGAGAGCGCGGCCGCGCTGGCACTCGCCGGACTCGCCGCGCCACCTGCGTTCGCCGCGCGTCGTCTCTTCAGCGCCATCGGCATCACGGCGAAGATCGAACGGGCCGCGGAGCTCAAGGCGCTGGGCGCGGATTTCATCGTCGAGAGCGTCGCCGATTTCCTGATTCCCAATGCGAGCGACGCCGAGTTCGCGCCGAACCGTGAGAGCGCGCTCGCGGCACCGCTGCGAATTCGCGGCTGCAACAGCTTCCTGCGCGATCCGAGCCTCATCTGCGTAGGGCCGAAGGCCGATCACCCGCGAGTACTCGACTATGCCGCGACCGCATTCGCGCGCCTGCAGTCGCTCGGCGGTGAATACATTGTGTTCGGCAGCAACAGCGCACGGCGCATTCCGGAAGGCTGGAGCAAACCACAGGCGGACCAGCAGTTCATCGCGTTGCTCACATCGATGGCGCCCGTGGCCGGGAAGCACGGCATCACGATCGGCGTCGAGATGCAGCGCAGCCAGGAGTGCAACTACCTCAACCATATCGATGAAGTCGTGAACGTCGTGGCGCCGGTGAACCACCGCAACATCCGCGTGCTCGCCGACCTGTATCACATGCGCGTCATGGGCGACACGCCCGAACAGCTCGCCAAAGCGATGCGCTGGGTCGGTGTCGTGGAACTGGCCGAGCGCGAACAGCGCACTCTGCCCGGCGTCGCCGGTGACGACTTCCGCCCGTATTTCGCGGCGCTGGCGCGCGGCAAGTACCGCGGGCTCGTCGACATCGAAGGCGACGGCACCGCCGAGCAGTTGAGAAACGCTTTCGCCACCGTCCGAGAGCAGGCCGCGGACGCTAGTTAGGCTCGGGCTGGCGTGGAGTCACGCGCGATCGATGCGCGCGATGTAACAGCCGGCTTGCGCGTGGCGCAGATGCAGCCATTGCGCAAAATGATCGTCGAACAAGACTTTGATCTGTGCTTCGGCCGGAACATCGGCACGCGCCGACAACTCGCAGACGCGCGACCCGGATGCGCGCCCTTCGAATGCGAGCGCGACGGAACGCAACGCGTCCGGAAAACCATCGCCAACGTAGGCGTCGCAATGCTCCGCATGAATGAACACCGGGCCCGGTGCCATCAGGCTGCGGTTGCCGTCGCAAGCGTCGGCGGATGGACGATAGGTGAAGAGCAGGCGCTGTTCGCGTCCCGGAACGAACGGACGAAGACAGCAGCGACACGGCCCGGTGCCGGCCGCCAGTTCGAGGTGCGCGGGATGACCATAGCCCGGTGACAGGCGCGTCCGCCGCACTTCGTCGGCAATCTCTTGCGGTACTCCTCGAACCCTGAAGCGCATGACGGTCCTCCTGTGTGAGGCGTCAGCATCCCGCACCCGCTGGCGGGCGGCGACCCGAATCCTGCGCTTCGTCAGCGTGAAGACCGCATGCAGACCAGGACCTGGCCGCGCGAATCCGTGTGGTAGAGGAACTCGCCTTCGGAAGTTTTCGCCACCACGCGAAAACCGGGCACCAGCGATTGCGCGTACATCTGACCTGGTTGCGGGCAACCGAGCGAGCCGTCGTTCCAGGTGATCTGCTCCGCGCGGACCAATACCACGGCGCTCTCGCCAACCCTGAAGCGGCGCGCGGCATCCGCCACCACGGCGTGGCGCACTGTGCGCGGTACTGCAACGGTCGCGATGGGATTGCCCGCCTGCTCCGCGGGCGGCGGAGCATCGGGAATTCGTGTCGGCGGCGCGATGCCCTGCAGCCTTGCCGCCGGCTCGGTGGGCAGTGCCGGCCCGGATGCCACTGCAACGATGAATGCGATCGATATCCGAAGCGTTTTCAACATGATCCTCACCGGCCCCGACAGTGTATAAACGCGGGCGTTCCAGCGCCGGGGTTCAATGAAATATCGCCACCAATATCACGCCGGCAATTTCGCCGACGTCCACAAACACGTGTTGCTGCTCGAGGTGCTGCGCGCGCTCACGCGCAAGGACAAGGGCCTGCTGTTCGTGGATACGCACGCGGGCCGTGGCGATTACGATTTGCATCCGGGCGACGCCGAGCATCCGGCCGAATGGCAGTCGGGCATCGCGAAGCTGCTCGCGGCCGCGCCGCGTCATGCCGCGCTGGTCCAGTATCGCGAGCACATAGCGGGCGGTACGCATGGTGGCAGCCTGCGCTACCCCGGGTCACCGCTGCTGGCTATACACGCGCTTCGCGCGGCGGATCGACTGGTGTTTTTCGAGACGCAGCGCGAGGAGGCCAGCCACCTGCGCAAGGTATTGCCCGAGCGCGAACGCCTGCGAGTGGAGGTGGCGGACGGATTCACGGGTCTGCGCGCATTGCTGCCGCCGCCAGAACGGCGCGGATGCGTGCTCATCGATCCGCCGTTCGAGGAGCGCGAAGATCACGTCCGGCTGCTGACCGCAGTCGGCGACACCCTGCAGCGATTTGACAGCGCCGTCATGCTCCTGTGGGTCCCGGTCAAGCTGCGCAGCGACTTCGACTCCTGGTTCTCCATGCTGCACAAGGCCGCGGCCCGGCCGCTGCTCGCCTCGTTGTTGTGGATGCATCCCTGCGACTCGCGTGCCGCGCTGAATGGTTCGGCGCTGGTGCTGGTGAACGCACCCTATCTAGTCGAGGAAGGCCTGCGCGAATGGTTGCCGGAACTGCAGCGGTTGCTGGGCGGGCCGCAATCGGGTTGCGAAGTACTGACTACCAGCGAACCCCGCTAACCAGGTCCGCGGCGATCGCCTCCGGCACCTTGCCGTTCTGCATCAGCACGGCGACGCTGCCCGAGCCTGCCGGCAGCAGTACCCCTTCGAAGCCGTCCGCGGAGAATTCCTGGCGCGCCGCCACCTTTTCGTGCGCCAGCAGCATCACCGTCATGGGACCGTTGGCGGTCTGCACGACCAGGTGCGGCACGAGATGTCCGTGAAACGGGCAAGCCATGGCGTAGACCACCGGCATCGAGGTGTCGAACTTCACGCCAGCTTGCTGCAAAACCTCGGCTAACTCCGCCCCGGACAGCACTTCATGCGCGCCCCAACTACCGCCCTCGTGCCTGACGTGATCGAGCACCTCACCGGCGAGCGCCGGCTGCGGCGACAGCAGCCAGAATCCGCCGCCGATCAGCATCGCCAGCATCACGGAAGCGGCCAGCGCGAAGCGGCGCACCGGTGCAGTCGTGGCGCTGCGGAACCTGTTGACCGGCAACTCGAGCGCGCTGCGCACGCGGCCGTCGAGCGCGAGGGTCTCGAGAAGAAAGCGGCTGCAACCGGCGCACCCGGCCAGGTGCGCCTTCACCTCGGGAGAAAGGTCATGCGGATCGCCGCCGATGGCGACGCGGGCGTGGCGGCACTGGTCACTCATTCGGCGTCCTCCGCAGGTTCGAGCCCGTAGATGACGCGCAACCGGTTGCGGGCGCGAAACAGCCGCGTGAGCACGGCCGGCTGGGTGAGCCCGAGCTCCGCGGCGATCTCCGTCGTGCTCAAACCCCCTAACACCTGCATCACCAGCGGCTCCCGATATTCGTCCGGCAATTGCAAGATGGCGCGCCGCAGGTCATCGAGCCCGGCATCGCCGTCGCTGGCGAGCGCCGGATCGCCCAGCGCTTCGACGTGCTCCAAGTCCACGGTGGGCAGCCGCTTGCGTTCGTACAGGCGCGCATGCTCGCGGCGCACGATGGTGAACAGCCACGGGCGCGCGGCTGCCTGATCCTTGAGCTCCTCGCGGGATTTCCAGGCTCTGATGAGTGTCTCCTGCACCACGTCTTCCGCCACGGCCCGGTCGCGCGCCAGCCAGAAGGCAAAGCGCACCAGATCGGGCCGCAACATCGCCAACAGCCGCGCGAAGGGCGCAACCGCCGTCGTTCCGCGTAGGCGTTGGTTCATGTATAAGACCGGCCGAGTGAAGCGCTTATTTCAGCCATCTTCCTGTTCAGAGTTGCCTTGGCAATGAATGCGCCTGACCAGTACGGCGTGGTCGGTCATCCGATCAGTCACAGCTGGTCGCCCTTCATCCACGGGCTCTTTGCGAAACAGACGGATCAGTTCCTCGTCTATCGCCTGTACGACATCCCCCCGGAGGACTTCCGCGCACAGGTGCTGGAATTCTTCACGCGTGGCGGCCGCGGGCTCAACGTGACCGTACCACACAAGGAAGCAGCGGCCGAGCTTGCCAACGAGCTCACCGTGCGCGCCGATCGTGCCGGCGCGGTCAACACGCTCATGATCACACCCGAGAGCACGCTGCTCGGCGACAACACCGATGGCCACGGACTGGTCACCGACTTGCGCAAGAACCTGGGCCTGACGATCGCCAATGAAAGAATTCTGATTCTCGGCGCCGGCGGCGCGACGCGTGGAGTCATCGAGCCACTGTTGGCCCTCGGCCCCACCGAGCTCGTGATTGCCAACCGCACACCGGATCGCGCGGTCAACCTGGCCTCGCTGTTCGTCGACCTGGGAGCCGTACGCGGCTGTGGATTCGAAGACGTCGGTGAGGAGCCCTTCGATATCGTCATCAATGCCACCGCTGCCGGCCTCACCGGTTCGGTACCGAACGTGGACGGCGCGGTGATCGCCAGTCACACCGTCTGCTACGACATGAGCTACAGCAAGTCGGCGACGCCGTTCGTGACCTGGGCCATTGAACAAGGCTGCGCACGCGCCCATAAAGGCTGGGGCATGCTGGTCGAGCAGGCCGCCGAAGCCTTCACGCTGTGGCGCGCCATACGACCGGACACCGAACCCGTGTTGACTGCCCTTGGAATGAAATGACCGAGACGAACATCAGCGGCACGACGCTGCCCGCTTTCGACCGCATCGCGGTGGCCGAGGTGGAATCCACTATTCGCGCGCTGTTGCAGAGCAACCGCGGCGAGGTCGCGACCCTCGAGGCACAGCCGCATCCGACCTTCGCCAACACGGTGTTGCCGCTCGAACAGCTCTCGCACCGCCTGTCGCGCACCTGGTCGCCCATCAGCCATCTGAACGGCGTGCTCAATTCCGAGGAGCTGCGCGCCAGCTACAACGCCTGCCTGCCGCTGCTGTCTAACTACTGGACCGACCTGGCGCAGAGCGAGCCGTTGTTCCGCGCCTACAGCGCCATCGCCGCCAACGAGGCCGACAAGCTCGACGCCGCGCAGCGCCGCGTCATCGAGCGCGCGCTCGAGGATTTCCGGCTCGCCGGTGTCGGCCTGCCCGCGGACCGCAAGGCGCGTTACAAGACCGTGGTGCAGGAACTCACCACGCTCGCCGCCAAGTTCGAAGAGAACGTGCTCGACGCCATGAACGCCTGGACCCGCCTGGTCACCGACGAGAGCGAGCTGTCCGGCATCAATCCCGTCATCGTCGAGCAGGCGCGCGTGCGCGCCGTGGAAAAAGGCATCACCGGCTGGCTGTTCGCGCTCGAGCAGCCCACCTACGTCGCGGTGATCACCGATGGCGATTCGGAAACACTGCGCCGCGATTTCTACGAGGCCTGGACGACGCGCGCGTCGGACATCGGCCCATCGGGCGGCAAGTTCGACAACACCGCGGTGATCGCCAGGATCCTTGCGCTGCGCCACGAGGCCGCGCGACTGCTCGACTTCCCTAACTACGCCGCGTATGCGCTGGCCACCCGCATGGCGCCGTCCAACCAGGCGGTGTTCGATTTCCTGCACCAGCTGGTGCGCGCGACGCGTCCGGCCGCGCAACGGGAATTCGCCGAGCTCGAGCAGTTCGCCGGCCGCAAGCTCAACGCCTGGGACGTCGGCTACTACGCCGAGAAGATGCAGGCGAAACTGTTTTCCATTTCGCAGGAAGAGCTGCGGCCCTACTTCCCGTTGCCGCGCGTGCTCGATGGACTGTTCGCGGTCGCGGAGAAATTGTTCGGCGTGAAGATCGTCGAACGGCCCGGCGTGCCGATGTATCACCCGGACGCGCGATTCTTTGAAATCGTGGATCCGGCCGGCAAAGCCCGCGCCGGCTTCTATCTCGATGCCTGCGCGCGCCCCAAGAAACGCGCCGGCGCATGGATGGACGATTGCGTGGGTCGGAAGGACATCGGTGCCGAGCACACCGTGCCGGTGGCATACCTGGTCTGCAACTTCCTGCCCGCGGCGCCAGGCAAGCCGGCGCTGCTCACGCACGATGACGTCGTGACCATGTTCCACGAGTTCGGTCACGGCCTGCATCACATGCTCACCCGCGTCGGCTATCCCTCCATCGCCGGCATCAACGGCGTGTCGTGGGACGCGGTCGAGCTGCCGAGCCAGTTCCTGGAAAATTTCGCGTGGCGCCCCGAGGTGCTCGCGGGCATGGCGCGTCACTACGAAACCGGTGCGCCGCTGCCGGCTGAACAACAGAAGCAGTTGCTGGGCTCGCGCACCTTCCAGGCCGGGCTCGCCAGCGTGCGCCAGCTCGAGTTCGCATTGTTCGATTTCCGCCTGCATGCCGAGTACGACCCGGCGCAGGGCGCGAGACTCGAGCAGATCCTTGCCGAAGTCCGCGAGCAGGTCGGCGTGTTCAAGGTGCCGGCCTGGAATCGCTTCCCGCACAACTTCGGCCACATCTTCGCCGGCGGGTACGCCGCCGGTTACTACAGCTACAAATGGGCCGAAGTGCTCAGCGCCGATGCGTTCGCCGCGTTCGAGGAACAAGGCGTATTCGACCGCAAGGTCGCGCAACGCTTCCTCGACGCCATCCTCTCCGCGGGCGGCAGCCGCAAGGCGCTCGACGCATTCGTGGAGTTTCGTGGACGCCCGCCCGATGTGAATGCGCTGCTGCGCCAGCAGGGTCTGGTCCAGTGAACCCGGCCACCGCGGATGGTGGCCCTCCCCGGAAAGCGGAGTTCTCGGTCGCCACCTGGAACGTGAACTCGCTGCGCGTGCGCGGCGATCAACTGCTCGAGTGGCTGCGCGCGAACTCCCCGGACGTGGTTGCGCTGCAGGAAACCAAGATTCAGGACCCTGATTTCCCGCACGTGGCCTTCACCGCCGCGGGTTATCACAGCGTCTTCAGCGGGCAGAAAACCTACAACGGCGTGGCGCTGCTGTCGCGCCACCCCATGACCGAGGTGGTGCGCGACATTCCTGACTTCGACGACCCGCCGCGCCGGGTTCTGGCCGCGACCGTCGGGGGATTTCGCGTGATCAACCTGTACGTGCCCAACGGCCAGGCACCGGGCTCCGAAAAATTCGCCTACAAGCTCAAATGGCTGGAAGCGTTGACCCGCTGGCTCCAGCGCGAAGTGGCGCTTCATCCGGGCCTGGTGGTAGTCGGCGACTTCAATGTCGCGCCGGAGGATCGCGATGTTCACGATCCGGCTGCCTGGATCGGCTGCGTGCACGTGAGCCCCGAAGAACGAGCCGCGCTCGGGCGCATCACGGCACTCGGACTGGTCGACGCATTCCGGCACTTCGAGCAGCCGGAAAAATCGTTCAGCTGGTGGGACTATCGCCAGGGCGGTTTTCGCCGAAACCATGGCCTGCGTATCGATCTCGTCCTGGCACACCGGCAATTGCTGCCGCGACTGGCCGGTTGCCGCATCGACGTGGAGCCGCGGCGTGTCGAACGCGCCTCCGACCACACCCCCGTCCTAGCGTATTTCCAGGTCTGATAGTTCTTAACACCTGACGCTTCGGCGGCATTGAGAGTGGCCGTAGGCCTGAGTAAGGCGCTTTACAGTATCCGGCGCTGCGCGGCGATGGTGGTAATCCGTGAGCGTGATGCAGGTCACGCTCACTCCAGAGCCGGAGTCTGTCCGCTGGTCTTTTACCCACCCCCTGCCTAGACTCGTCCATCTTGTTAGTGCTCGAAGGTCAAGGCCCGGACGTGATCGCAGAATCCCGCCGCAGCGACTACGACGTGACCGACACGGTGCTCGTGAGCTCGGCTCCCGAGGTGCGTGCGGCGATCGAAGAGCTGTTCGCAAAAGTCTGGCCGGGCCAGAAATTTCCGGCTTTCGCCCACGTGTTCGGCGACTTCGAGCGCATGTTCTCCGGGCGCATGCCCGGGTACTACGGTGTCGACACCGTCTATCACGACCAGCAGCACACGCTCGACATCACGCTCGCCACGGCGCGCCTCATCGTCGGCCACGAGCTGCAGGCGCCGGACGCGCAGAAGTTCGGCGCGGAACGCGCCATGCTCGGCATCGTGGTCGCGCTGTTTCACGACGTCGGCTACCTGCGCACCACGCGCGATACCGACGTGCCGAATGGCGCCGAGTTCACCACCGTGCACGTGTCGCGCGGCGCGGCTTTCCTCACCGACTATCTACCCAAGATCAACCTCGGGCAGTGGGCCAAGGTGGCGGCCGAGATCATTCACTACACGGGCTACGAGCGGCAGTTCAAGACCATCGTCGCGCCCGATCCGCGCGATCACAAACTCGGCCACCTGGTCGGCACCGCCGACCTCATGGCGCAGATGGCCGATCGCTGCTACCTCGAGAAATGCCGCGACCGGCTGTATGCCGAGTTCGTGCTCGCCGGCGTGGCGCTGCCGATCGGCGAGAACGGCCACGTGAAAGTGCGCTACGCCTCGGGACTCGACCTGCTGCGGCAGACTCCCAAGTTCGTGTTCGACATGCGCGCCAAGCGGCTCGATGGCGAGTTCAACCGCGCCTATCGCTATCTCGAGATCCTGTACAAGGGCCGCAACCCGTACATGGAATCCATAGACCGTAATCTCGAATATCTGCAGCGCATCCTGCGCAGCGAAAACTGGCGCCTGTTGCGGCGTCAGCCGCCGGTGTTCACCGGTGTCGAGGACTCGATGGCGACCACGCGCACGTTGATGCTCGGCGCGATCAAGAAAGTCTGGGGTTGAGCCGAACCTGAGGACAACTCGCCGTCAGGCGAGCCGCGGCGACATGAGCGCCACTTCCGGCGCCGGATCGACGTTGACCACGTAAGCGTCGAAGGTGCGCGCGAGCATCGCCAGAACTTCATCCTTCCCTTCGATCGCGCAATCCGCGAGCACCGCGCGCAATGCTTCGAGCGAGAGCGCCGTTTGGGCACGCTCTGCCACCGGCGCGTAAGACAGGTGCCAGAGCTCAGGCTGGACGCCGCCGCGATCGGTGGCGTACGGCCGGAAAAATCCGAAGGCGTGCATATGCGCGTCCAGCCAGGTTGTTAGGCGGTGGAACATTCCGCGGGCTTGATACTCGGCGGGTACCACCTGCAACCGGTATCCGGCGGGCATGGCGCGCGCGTCGAGCACGTCGAAATCCGTACCCCAGTGGTGCCGGCTGGCCCCCGGCAGGGCCGACCACCAGAGAATCGCGCCGACCCTTTCGGCAGCCGACAGGCTCAGCGGATCGAGCGGCCGGCCGGCGCGGTCCTGCATGGGCCGCTCGCCACGGAATTTGCCGTTCCAGATGGCCAGCTGACGGTCGAAATCCCGAAAACTCGAGAAAGCGACCACATCGATGCCATCCGCGGCCGCCGCCGCCCTCATGGCCAGAAACGGGGCCACCACCTGGTTATGCAAGGTACAGGTGGGGTCCGATAGCTCAGTCAGATGTTCACGGGTACGTCCAATCAGCTGATTCAACGTGAATTCAGGGCTTTCTGGCATGGTTGCATCGTACCGCAGCGCCCCGGCTGGCCCGAGCGTGCCTTTCTGCGGAACAAATCGACATTGCGACCCTGTCGCCCACCCCGAATCTGGCCCCCGGCGGATGGGCATGGGTAAGATTGCGCGCAAATAAGAAGAGTCGGGATTCAGTGGCTATCGTCAGTTTCAAGAGCAAATACATCGCCGTCGCCGTGGCAGCAGCCATCGCGGTGTCGCTCGCGCTCGGCTCGGTCCTGGTGTACGAGAACCGCGCGCAGCACACGGCACTGCTCGACACCGCCTCCGCGGACGCCCGTGATCGCGTGCTCGGCGAGCTCACGCTGCGGGCGCGCGAGCTTGCGCGCCACATTTCCGAACGCGTGGGCGATGCCCTTTCGCGCAACGATCGTGAGCAGTTGGCGGCGCAGATCGAAACCTTCACGCGCGACGAGACCCTGCTCACCGTGTCGCTGCGTGACACCGCCGGCACCGAAATCCTGGCCTGGCACCGCAGCGGCGATGACGCCGCGGGCATGAAGCGCAGTGCCACAGCGCCGGTTCGCACCAACGTGCAGGCTGCGCCGGGCATCGTGACGCCAACCACCGTGGGTCAGGTCGAAGTCGAAATTCGTTCGATCGAAGGCTCGCCGGAGTCGATCGCTGCCCGCAATCAATACGATTCGATGCAGCGCGCGCAGGTTCGCAAAGCGCTGATCCTGGCCGGTGCGCTCGGGGTCCTGGCTCTCGCACTCGGTCTGACGTTTGCGTGGTGGGCCGGCCGCCGCGTGCACGCGCCCATCTCCACGCTGATCAAGAGCGCCGACCGGATTGCCCAGGGTGACTATTCGCGGCCCATGGAAGTTGGCCGGCGCGACGAGCTCGGCGAGCTGCAGGCTGCGCTCGAGCGCATGCGCCAGAAACTGCGCCAGACCACGATCAACAAGAATTACCTGACCAACGTGCTCGGCAGCATGACCGACGCGGTGTTCGTGACCTCGCCCGACGGCGTGATCCGCATGGCTAACCAGTCGGCCTGCAAGCTGCTCGCCTGGGGCGAGGAAGAGCTCGTCGGCCGCAGCATCGTATCCATCTTCGACGAACGCGAGCGCGGCGAGTTCGACATGCTGCGCGCCTCGCAGGACACGCGCGAAACCGTGGTGAAGACGCGTCACGGGCAGACCATTCCGGTGGCCATCACCGGCTCGCAGATCACCACCGACGACCCGCAGTACCAGGGCACGATATTCGTCGTTCGCAACGTCACCGAGCGCAAGCGCGCCGAGCGGCGCATCCGTTATCTGGCGCGATACGATGCGTTGACCAAGGTTCCCAACCGCATGCAGTTCCAGCACCTGCTGCAACAGGCCATCGCGCGCGCCATCCGCAACAAGACCAGCCTCGCGCTGCTCTACCTCGACATGGACCGGTTCAAGGAGATCAATGACACGTTCGGCCACGCGGCCGGCGATCGCACGCTGGAAATCCTGACCGAACGCCTGACGCGCGCGCTGCCGCAGGAAACCACCATCGGCCGCCTCGCGGGCGATGAGTTCGCCATGTTCGTCGACGACCTGGCCGCCGATGCCGACAACCGCGGCACCGTGGCGCAACTCGCGCGCTCCGTGTTGGCGGAGATCAGCCGTGCGTTCCAGCTGCAGGAACACGAAGTGTTCCTTACCGCGAGCATCGGCGTGGCGTTCTGCACGCGCGACGCCGAGAACGTCATCGATCTGATCCGCAATGCGGACGCGGCGATGTATCACTCCAAGCAGAACGGCGGAAACTCGTTCGCTTTCTATTCGCCGGAGATGAACGCCGCCGCCGTCGAGCGGCTCATGCTCAAGAGCAAGTTGCGCCGCTCGCTCGAGCGCGACGAATTCCTCATGCACTACCAGCCGAAGGTGGATCTGCGTGACGGTCGCATCGTCGGCGCCGAAGCGTTGCTGCGCTGGCGCCTGCCGGGGCACGGCGACATTCCGCCCTCGCACTTCATTCCGCTCGCCGAAGAAACCAACCTCATCCTCGAGGTCGGCGAGTGGGTGTTGAACCGCGTCTGCCAGGACTACCGTGAACTGCAGCAATCGGTGACGACGCCCGGCCGAATCTCGCTGAACCTGTCGCTCAAGCAGTTGCGCCAGGCGAGCTTCATCCTTCGGTTCCGTTCGGTGTTCCGCAAGCACGGCGTTTCGCCCACCTGCTTCGAGCTCGAGATCACCGAGACCACGCTGATGGCGGACAGCAAGCGCACGCTGCACCTGCTCGATGAGCTGTATGCGATGGGCCTGCACCTGTCCATCGACGACTTCGGCACGGGCTATTCGTCTTTGTCAGCGTTGCAGCAGTTCCCGATCGGCACACTCAAGATCGACCAGTCCTTCGTGCGCGACGTGGACGACGACGAGAGCGATGCCACCATCGTTCGCACCGTCATCGAGATGGGCCGCAGCCTCAAGATGAACGTGATCGCCGAAGGCGTCGAATCGCTCGGCCACCTGAACTTCCTGCGCCGTCATCACTGCGGCTTCGGCCAGGGAAAACTCTTCGGCGAGCCGATGACGCTCGAAGAGCTGCGCCTGCTGCTGGCGCGCCAGCAGGAAACCGGGCCGGCCTTCGCCAACCTCATCGCCCAGTCCACCGGCAACGAGAAGTTAGCCAAGCCACGCAGCGTCTGACGCTCGGTCAGACTCGGCGCAAAGCCCCAACTGACTCGCTAGCCCGATCCTTTGGATTCCGTGCACCTCTGATCCGCGGGCACCGCCTTGTCGAGCTGGTCGATCATGTCGATGATCTTTCGCGCGTTCGCCGCCCGATCGACGATCAGCAGGGTGTTGGCCTGGGCCATCGCGGCCAGATGGGCACTTTGCGGCATCAAGGGCCGCAGGACCGGCACGAGCTGCGCCGCGCAGACGTTTTTCGCGTGCAGGATCACCGTCACAAGCTCATCGTCGAGCGCTTTCGGTGAAACTTGGTTGGTGACCGGAACCGGAAACTGGCGCGCATTCGCGTCGGGCACGACTCTCACGACGCCGTTCGATTCGTAGGTGGCGAACAGGTGGACCGAGAGGATGGCGAGCAGCCTGGCATAGTCCACCTTGTCGACATCGAGCCCGATCAGCGGGACTTCGGCGCGCACGCGCGGGTCGACGATGAACTGCTTGCCGGTGCGTTTCGCAACCTTCTCTATGAGCTCGGAGATGTCGATGCTTCGGTAGGTTGGTTCGCGCGCGGACGCGATGCGTGATGACGCCGCGGGTTCGGCTACGGGATCGGCCGCGGGTGCGAGCGCGGGCAACAACAGCAGGAGCGCGAGCGCCCATGAACCTTGAGTTTTCATTCCTTGTTTTCTCCCTCGGTAGTTAGCACGGTGATCAGCGCCGCCGCGGTGGCGGCGGCGCTAAACCGAGCGTGGATTCATCCCAGAAACGATTCTTCCCGCCGCAGTCGAGTACTTGTTTGCGGCATAGCGTGTCACGCCACTCGTATTTGATGAAGTGCCGGCTGGCGGCATCGGCTTCGGCGACGAACTCGACCTCCACTGCGCGGTCGACGCGCCGCTCACCATAGCCGGTACCGGCGGATTTCTCCGCTGCCGAGTCGGCACGCGCGGATCGCGGCGCGGAGCTCGCCGCCGGTCCATCATTCGAGCGGCTGCGTTCGTCTTCTCCGTAAGGTTGATAGGCCGGTGGCGGAGGCGGCACTTCTCGATACACGGCAACCGCGATGACGCCGCGCGCGGAACGGTCGCCGAACGCCTCGGCGTACGAGTCGCTCCAGTCGGTGAAGTAGAACTCGTTGATCGCATCGAGATTGGCGCGCCATCCGGCGTAGTCCTGCGTACCCCAGGCGTCGAGCACGTACATGGGCTCGGAACGAGCCAGGTCCGATTTCTTGCCGTTGATGATGTTGCGGCCATCGACGGCGATCACCAGGCCCAGGCGCTCGCCGGTCGAGTTGCGCACCCGTACTCCATAACGCGCTCCCTTCTCGGCCTGCAGATAGGAGCGCAGCGCGCCATCGCTCGCGGCCAATGGAAATTCGCGGAAGGTCTGGCCGTCGGGCGCGACGATTTCGATGCTGACGGGTGATGGCGAGTGGGCGAATGCCGCTTCCGCGAACAGGCAGCCGGCGAGCATCGTCACCCGATACGAGCACTTCATTTGACATCTCCGGCGCGCACGCAAAGTACGTACCCGAACATGAACGTCGCGCGACAGCGCCGCGGGTTAGCGGTCCGATTCCCGCCAATCCCGCCTTGGGCCCAGTAGAATCCGCAACCCCATGCTGGAACCCATAAATGCTTGAGCTCAGGGAATTGCGCCTGCGAAGGGGCGCCGCGGTCCTGTTTGACCGTGCGAATCTCACCATTTTCCGCGGTGACAAGATCGGAATCGTTGGCCGCAACGGCTGCGGCAAGTCGAGTCTGCTGGCGTTGCTGCGTGGCGACCTGGGCGCGGACGCGGGCGATTACTCGGTTCCTGGCAAGCTCAACTTCGTTTCGGTGTCGCAGGAGTTGCCGCACACCGAAGCGACCGTGCTCGAATACGTGCGCAGCGGCGACTCCCGTCTCATGGCCATCGAGGCGGAGCTCGAAAAAGCGCGCGCCGCCGATGACGGCATGCAGGAAGCGCATCTGTTAGGCGACTACGAGCTCGCCGGCGGCTACACCGCCGCGGCGCGCGCCGCGGGGCTCGCCGACGGCCTCGGCTTCGAACCCGGTGACATCGAGCGCAAGGTCAAGGAGCTGTCTGGCGGATTGCAGATGCGTGCCAACATGGCGCGTGCACTGATGTCGCGCGCCGACGTACTGATGCTCGACGAGCCGACCAACCACCTGGATCTCGACGCGGTGTTGTGGCTCGAGCACTGGTTGCAGAGTTTCGCCGGCACGCTGCTGCTGGTGTCGCACGATCGCGAGTTCCTCGATGACATCGTCAACCGCATCGTGAATCTCGAGAACGGCCAGCTCACGCACTGGACGGGAAATTACACCGACTTCCAGCGCCAGCACGCCGCCAGCATCCAGCAGTCGGCGGCCATGGCCGCGCGGCAGCAGCGCGAGACGGCGCGACTGCATTCCTTCATCGATCGCTTCCGCGCCCAGGCAAGCAAGGCGCGCCAGGTGCAGAGCCGCATCAAGGCGTTGTCCAAGCTCGAGGCCATCACCACCTACCAGGAGCTCGACACCTTCGAGTGGGAGTTCGCCGCTGCGAACAAACTACCGCAGCCGCTGGTCACGCTCGACGGCGCCGCGGCCGGTTACGGCACCCGCACGGTGATCTCGCGCGTCGGCCGCTCGGTCAACCCGGGCGAACGCATCGGTATCCTCGGACGCAACGGGGCGGGCAAGTCGACCCTCATGAAGCTGATCTCGGGCGCGCTACCGCCCTGGTCCGATGGAGGGGGTGGCGAGCGCGTCGCGTCCCCGGATCTCATCGTCGGCAATTTCGCGCAGCTCGAAGTGGACCGGCTCGATTCGCGCGACACCGCGTTGATCGCCTTGACGAATCGCATCGATGAAATCGGCGCGCGCAGTCAGTGGGACGAGCAGCGCCGCCGCAATCATCTCGGCGGCTTCGGCTTCCGCGGCGATCGCGTGTTCGAGCCCGTGGTGCATTTCTCGGGCGGTGAGCGCGCGCGGCTGGCGCTGGCGATCCTGGTGGCCGAGCGGCCCAACCTGCTGCTGCTCGACGAGCCGACCAACCACCTCGATTTCGAGATGCGCCATTCGCTGATCACCGCACTGCAGGATTTCGCCGGCGCGGTCATCGTCGTGTCGCACGATCGCGGCCTGCTGCGCAGCGTCTGCGACCAGTTCTGGCTGGTGGCCGACGG
>DASYKM010000229.1:0-15087 GCA_035995425.1 Steroidobacteraceae bacterium | reverse complement strand
ACCCTCAAAGGACTCATCGACATCGGTGTGCTGCCGCTCGACGACCTCGACGAAACCATCAAGCTGGTGCGCTCGCGCCGGAGTTTCGAGAGCGTGCCGATACGCCTGCGCCTCACCGACGAGGAGATCGCGAGGTTCGCGGTGCATCGCTTCGAATTTCCCGGCGTGGACATCGCCACGCGTCTCACGCGCTTCTATCCACACGGCGAGCACGCGGTGCACGCGCTCGGTTATGTCGCGGCCATCAGCGAAAGCGACGTGAAAAACCTCGAGAAGGACAAGCAGCTCGCCAAATATGCCGGCACATCGCTGATCGGCAAGCTCGGCATCGAAGCATCCTTTGAACCGGCGCTCCACGGCACCGACGGCTCGCGCCAGATCCTCGTGAACGCCGCGGGTCGTTCGGTGCAGCGCCAGGGCGCGCTCACTCCCGAGCTGCAGGAAGTCAAACCGATCGCGGGACGAGACGTCATCACCAGCATCGATCTGCCGACGCAGCTCATCGCCGAGCAGGGCCTCATCGGCCGCCGCGGCTCGGTCGTCGCGCTCGACCCGAGCAACGGCGACGTCATTGCGCTCGTGTCCACGCCGGGATTCGACCCCAATCCATTCACGCGCGGACTCACGCGCGCGGAGTACGACGCGCTGCGCGACAACATCGACGTGCCGCTGCTAAATCGCGCGTTGCGCGGGCAGTATCCGTCGGGCTCCACCATCAAGCCGGGGCTTGCGCTCGCGGGGCTCGTGTACCACGACGTCGACCCCAACGCGACGAAGTTCTGCTCGGGCATCTGGCACCTGCCCGGCAGCAGTCTCGCCTTCCGCGAAGGGCGAACCGGCCGTCATGGCGCGATGGACCTGCGCCATGCCATCGCCAAGTCCTGCGACGTGTACTTCTACGGTCTAGCCAGCGACATCGGCGTGGATCACATCGCCGAGTTCCTCGCGCCGCTCGGCTTCGGCAGCCTCACCGGTATCGACATCGGCGGCGAGAAGCCGGGCCTGCTGCCGTCGAAGGAATGGAAGCGCAAGACATTCAAGCGCCCCGCGGACCAGGTCTGGTTTCCCGGCGAAACGGTGAACTTCGGGGTCGGCCAGGGCTACTTCCTCGTCACGCCGCTGCAGCTCGCACACTACGTGTCGATCATCGCGAATCGCGGCACGTCTTATAAGCCGCGCCTCGTGAGTGGCGTGCGCGATGAGGCCACGGGTGAAGTGAAGCGCTTCCCGGCCGTGAAGAACGAAGAGATCAAGACCGTCAGCGCCGAGCAGTGGCAGATCGTCACGGAAGGCATGGCCGGCACACTCCGCTACGGCACGGCCGCGGCGTTCGCCGGCAAGAACATGACCTACACGATTGCCGGCAAGACCGGCACCGCGCAGGTGTTCACGGTCGCGCGCAACCAGAGCCTCGACAATCAGAAGACCGTGTCCGATCGCTTGCGCGACCACTCGTGGTTCATCGCGTTCGCGCCGGCCGAACATCCGCGCATCGCCGTCGCGGTGATCGTGGAGAACGGCGGCTTCGGTTCGTCGCTCGCCTCGCCGATCGCGCGCAACGTGATGGACACCTACCTGCTCGACGCCAATGGCCAGCTCAAAGTGCCGTTGCCCCCGGGCACGGTGCCGCTGACACCAGGCCCGGGCTACGGACCCATCATTCCTGGCAAGGGCGCAGCCCCGGCCGCCGCGGCTCCTCCGAAAGAGGACGCCTCGGGCACCGAGGCGGAGGACTGACCCCCATGATTTGCCAAGAAGTCATCGTGCCGGCTGTCATCAACGACGCCTCGGCGGAGCCGCCCGCCGCGTCAGGAGACGAATGATGGGCATGTACGAACCCATAGAAATCGGCTCGCGCAGCCGGCGCACCTTCACCGCCGCCGGCCGCATTCTCGGCGCGCTCAAGCTCGACGGACCGTTGCTCATTGGCCTCGGCCTCATCACGCTCTATGGAATCGTCGTGCTGTACAGCGCTTCGGGCCAGAACCTGTACATGGTGCGCAATGCGCTGTTGCGCGTGCTGATCGGCACGGTGGCGATGTGCGCGCTGGCGCGCGTCAAGCCGAGTTTCCTGCGCCGGCTCGCGTTGCCGCTCTGGGTTCTCGGCGTCATCCTGCTGGTGGTCGTCGACATCACCGGCCACATCGGCAAGGGCGCACAGCGCTGGCTCGATCTCGGCTTCATTCGTTTCCAGCCCTCCGAGATCATGAAGCTCGCGGTGCCCATGACCTGCGCCTGGTGGCTGCACGAACGTCCGCTGCCGCCAAACTTCCCGTCGCTCACCGTGCTCGCGTTCATCATCCTGCTGCCCACCGGTCTCACCATCCTGCAGCCCGACCTCGGCACCGGCGGCCTCATCCTCATCGGCGGCACGATGGTCGTCATCCTCGCCGGACTGCAGTTCCGCGTGATCTTCGGATTGGTCGCCGCGGGCGCCGCCGCCGGATGGTTCGCCTGGCAATACGTGCTGTACGACTACCAGAAGCAGCGTGTCTTCACGCTGCTCGATCCGGAGACCGACAAGCTCGGCGCGGGTTATCACATCATCCAGTCGCAGATCGCCATCGGCTCCGGCGGCGTGTTCGGCAAAGGCCTGCTCAACGGCTCGCAGGGCCAGCTCGAGTTCCTGCCCGAGCGCACCACGGATTTCATCTTCGCGATGGTCGGCGAAGAGCTCGGTCTGCTGGGAGCGACAATCCTTCTGCTCCTTTATCTATTCGTTGTAGGACGGGCGCTGTATCTCGCGGTGGAGACGCAAGACACGTTCGCGCGCCTGCTCGCGGGCAGCATCGCGCTCACGTTTTTCGTCTACGTCTTCATCAATGCAGGCATGGTGAGCGGATTGTTGCCGGTCGTCGGAGTGCCGCTACCGCTGGTCAGTTACGGCGGAACATCGATGGTGACCCTGCTGGCGGGCTTCGGTATCCTGATGTCCCTGTACTCGCATCGGAAGCTCGTTGCCTCGTGATGCGCCATGCGCTTGCACTGACAGTCACACTTCTTCTTTCAACGGGTTTCGCTGTCGCGGATGGCTCGTTCGCCGGTCGCACCCGCTTCGATCTCGATCGCCCGGAGATTCAAGCTTTCGTCGAAGCGACCGCCGCGTCGAACAAGATGGCGCCGCTCGATGTCTACCGCCTGCTCGCCAAGGCCGAGCCGCAACCCAAGATCATCGAGCTGATCAGCAAGCCGGCGGAGAAGGTTTCGCCGTGGTGGCAGTATCGCGAGCGATTCATGACCGAACAGCGCGTCACCGAAGGCGCGCAGTTCATGATCGAGCATCGTGCGCGGCTCGAGAAAGCCCGCAAGGACACCGGCGTCGCGCCCGAGTACGTGGTGGCCATCATCGGCGTCGAAACCTTTTACGGGCGCATCACCGGCAAATACCGCGTGCTCGACGCGCTCGCCACGCTCGCCTTCGACTATCCACCGCGCGCGGACTTCTTTCGCGGCGAGCTGGCGCAGTTCATCGCACTGTCGCGCGAGGAAGCCGTGGACCCGCTGACCGCGCTCGGCTCGTATGCCGGCGCCATGGGCGCGGGCCAGTTCATGCCGTCGAGCTACCGGCGCTACGCCGTGGACGGCAGCAACGACCAGCAGCGCAACCTGTTCGCCGACTGGGACGACATCATCGCCAGCGTCGCTAACTACTTCAAGGAAAGCGGCTGGGTGGCCGGCGGCCCGGTGCTCGCGGAAGCGGTGTTGCAGCCCGACGCGCCGGTGGTCGCCGACCCAGGCAATCTGGCGCTCAACGAAACCGTGGCCGGGCTGAAAGCCAAGGGCGTGAACTTCGACACCGGCGAAGCTGCGACCACGCCGGTGTTGCTGGTGCCGGCGGAAACGCAGATCGGGCCGTCATACCGCGTCGGTTTCAAGAATTTCGAAGTGATCACGCGCTACAACCGCAGCGTGCGCTATGCCATGGCCGTGCATGACCTGGCCACCACCATTGCCGGGCGCGTCGCCGCCGAATCCGCTCCGGCTCCCGGCGCGACCAAGCTCGCCGCGCAGCCGGGCCCGGCGACCGCGGCACGCTGACGCCGAGCGGCACGGCGCGATCTTCCGCGGCGCTCCTGAGGTAGAGTTCGCGACAATGAAGCGAGCTTCACCGTGACCACGTCGCATTTGAAAAAGGCCATCGCGGTCTTTCTATGCATCACCCTCGTCGGCTGCAGTCTTGCGCGCCGCAAGCCCGACCATCCGACCAGCATTCCTTCCGGATCCGCGGTGCCGCAGCCACCGCCCGACGTGTTCTCCATTCCCGACGCCGTGCCGCGCGTCGAGCCGCGCGGCACGCGTGGCAATCCGCCGTTCTACGAAGTCTTCGGCAAGCGGTACTACGTGTTGAACAGCTCCGAGGGCTTCGTCGAGCGCGGCACGGCTTCCTGGTACGGACCCGGTTTCCACGCCCAGGCAACTTCGCTGGGTGAGACCTACGACATGTACGCGATGACAGCGGCGCACAAGACGCTGCCGCTGCCGGCCTACGCCGAAGTGACCAACCTGCGTAACGGCCGCAAGGTCGTGGTCCGCATCAATGATCGCGGGCCGTTCGTCGGCGATCGAATCATCGACTTGTCGTACACGGCCGCGGCGAAGCTCGACATGCTGTTGCAGGGAACCGCACCGGTGGAAGTGCGCGTGATCTCGCCGCGATCGGGGCCGGGGTCGGCGCTGCCGCCGGTCACGCCGGTCGCGGCTCCGCCGCCCGTCACGGTGGTCAATGCGCCGGCGACGAACCAACCCGCCGCGAACTCGCAGGTCATGTTCATCCAGGCCGGCGTGTTCTCGGATCACGAAAACGCGCGCCGGCGTGTCGAAGTATTGCTGGCGGCGGGCATCGAGCTCGCGAGCCTCGATGAAGCCTCGAGTCCGCGCGCGTTGCATCGCGTGCGCGTCGGACCGTTCGCGAGCGTCGAGGAGTTCGACCTCAACATGCGGCGCCTGCGCGAGCTCGGCATCACCGACGCGCGCCTGCTCACAGACTGAGCCGCTGATCCGCGGCGGGGCGTACAATCGCCGCACTGACACTCTCCCGGAGCTTTCCGCGATGCCGTTTTTTGGGCGTTTGCCGCTGTTCGTCTGCTGTTCGCTGGTCACCTGCGCCGCCGTCGCAGCGGTGCCGATCCCCAAGCCGCCCTCCATCGACGCGCGCGCCTACGTGCTGCTCGACTTTCAGAGCGGGCGCATCCTCGCCGCCAGGGAAGCCGACGTGCACAGCGAGCCGGCGAGCATCACCAAGGTCATGTCCGGCTTCGTGGTGTTCCGCGCGCTGCGTGAAAAGCGCCTGAGCCTCACCGACAGCGTCACCATCAGCGAGCACGCCTGGAAAGCCGAAGGCTCGCGCACCTTCGCGCAGGTGGGTACGCAGATTCCGGTGGAGACCCTGATCAAGGGCATGATCGTGCAGTCGGGCAACGACGCCACCATCGCGCTGGCCGAGAAGTTAGGCGGCACCGAAGACGGCTTCGTGCAGATGATGAACTCCTACGCCGCCGAGCTCGGGCTCAAGAACTCGCACTTCGACAACGCCTGGGGCGGACCCGGCCCGACGCACTACATGAGCGCCCACGACATCGCGCTGCTGTCGCGCGTGCTGATCCGCGACTATCCCGAGGAGTACAAGTGGTACTCCGTGCGCGAGTTCGAGTGGAACGGCATCAAGCAGCCGAATCGCAACGGGTTGTTGGCCCGCGATCCGTCGGTGGATGGCATCAAGACCGGGCACACCGAAACGGCGGGCTATTGCCTGGCGAGCTCGGCCAAGCGGAACGGCATGCGGCTCATCTCCGTCGTGCTCGGCACGCAATCGTTCAAGGCGCGCGAAGATGCGAGCGCGGCGTTGCTCAACTACGGCTACACGTTCTACGAAACCGTGAAGGTCAAGAGCGCCAGCGATGTGGTGCTCAAGCCCGAGGTGTACAAGGGCGAGGAAGAGCGCGTGACGCTGGTTCCGGCGCGCGACACCTGGGTCACCATCGGACGCGGCTCCGCCGCGCAACTGAAGACCACCGCCACCGTGAAAGAACCGGTGGTCGCACCCATCAGCGCCGGACAGGTGCTCGGTGAGCTCACCGTCTCCGACGGCAAGGAGATCATCGCGCGCGTGCCGCTGGTGGCGCAGGCGGCCGTGCCCGAAGGCGGCTGGTGGACGCGCATGGTGGACGGCATCGCCCTCTGGATGAAGTAAAACAGGACTAGATAGATGGGCGAGCCGCTGCCGATCTGCTTTCTCAACGATGAATTCCTGCCGCTGCACGAAGCGCGCATCTCGCCGCTCGATCGCGGTTTCCTTTATTCGGACGGCGCGTACGAAGTCACGCCGGTGTACGGCGGCCGGCCGTTCCGTTTCGCCGAGCACCACTCGCGCCTGACCCGCAGCCTGCGGGAAATCCGCATGGAGGACCCGCTGTCGCGCGAAGCGTGGCGCGACCTTTATCGCGAGCTCATCGAACGCAACGACGCGACGAAGTCGGATCTCTATATATATGTGCAGGTGACGCGCGGCGCCGAACGCGGCCGCAACCACGCGCCGCTGCCCGACGTGCCGCGAACCGTGTTCGCATTCGCCTCGCCCTGGCCCACCGGCCGCGCGGGCTGGCAGGAAGAGGGGCTTCCGGCCGTCACCGCCGAGGACACGCGCTGGGCACGTTGCGACATCAAGTCCGTCTCGTTGCTGGCCAACGTACTGCTGCGCCAGCTCGCGGTCGATGAAAACGCCAGCGAGACCATCCTGATCCGCGACGGCCAGCTGACCGATGCCAGTGCGTCGAGCGTACACGTGGTGATCGGCGGCGTTCTCTGCACGCCACCCAATTCCTGGAAGCTGCTGCCCGGCACGACGCGCGGGGTCATCGAGGAAATCGCCGAGAAAGCCGGCGTGGCCTGGCGCTCGGCGCCGGTATCCGGGTCCGACCTGCGCGCGGCAACCGAGATCTTGTTAGGCGCGGCGACGCGCGAAGTGCAACCGGTAACCCTGCTCGACGGCAAGCCGGTCGGCACCGGCAAACCCGGCCCGGTGTGGCGCAAGCTCTACGACGCATACCAGGCCCGCAAGCGCGAGGTCGCGGGCACGCCGTGGTAGAAGAGATCAAGCCCGAAGGCGAGGAGCTGCTCAAGTTTCCCGTGGCCTATCCCATCAAGGTCGTCGCGCGGCGCGTCGAGGGATTGCGCGCGGCCATCGATGCCATCGTGCGGGTGCACGTGCCGGATCTCACCGACGATCAGGTCAGCGAACGCGCCAGCAACCAGCAGCACTTCATCGCCATCACCTACACCATCATCGCGCAGAGCAAGGAACAGGTGGTGGCGCTGGCCACCGCGCTGCAGGCGAACAAAGACGTGATCATGCTGATCTGACGCTGCGCTTGATGATGAGCACGGCGACCACGAAGACCGCGCAAGCCGCCAACGAAATCGCGATCTCGTGAAGATCCGGCGGGAACACCAGCACGAACCCCGCGCCCTTGATGAGCTGCGAGAAGCTCGACACGCAGAATGGCATGAGGAACAGGCGCAGCATCGTCCAGCGGTCCGGGGGCGGCTTGCCCGGCTCGCGCACGGATAGATAGAGCGCGATGCCGATGATGGCGCTGATACCGAGCGCGTTCAGCCAGATCGCCGGCGCGGGATCGAAATGGTGGATTACGGTCGCCAGGTACCAGATGAGAAAACACCACAGCACCAGCTTGCCGGCCGGCAGCATCGCAAGATAGCGGATGAAAGAACGCAGGGGCTCAATCCTTGCGCGGCGCTGGCGCGTGGGCACGCTCGTAGGCCTCTACACGGATTCCGACCGCGGGTTCGTGTTCGCGCGCCAGCTCGAAGGCCATTTCCCAGATGTGCGCGCCGGCGAGACTCGTGCGCTCTTTTTGAGTGAGCGGCTTCCAGTCATCGCGACTGAGTGGTTTGACCTTCTGAAAGAAGCCACGCAATACATAGCGGCCCAGCTCGTAGGCCTTCTTGCATGTGGATGCGGGCCATTGATCCCGGATGAGCCGCGCCAGCTGCGTACGCTCGGCATCGATCGCCTCCACCGACCGACTGAATTGCTCGGCGGACTCACCATGGAAGCGCCGGGAATCGAGCTCGTACAAGGCATACAGCTTTCCGAGGCCGTCGTCCGAGTCCTTGTCGCAGACGGTGACGACGGCACCCCATCGCACCATGAGCTTGCGATCGTAGTCGCGGGCCTCGCGGTTGAAGCGCCCGATCAGCTTCTGAACCTTCTGCGCGGCGTCCTGCGCTGAGCTTACGGACGGCGCGGGCACACGGGCGAACGCCGCGGCATACAGAGAACCGAGGTTCAGCAGGCTGGCGGTCTGCGCGAGCGAATCGCCGAAATTGCGCTGGACCCCAGCCGCGCATTCCTTGGGAAACCGCAGGCTGCAGGCCTGGATGTACTGCAGCATTTCGTACATCGTGCCGAGCGGCACTTCCAGTCCATCGGCGAAGAAACGCACCTGCGGCGAGGGAGGCAACTTCGTCGCGGCGGGATCCGCGTGCGCGTCAGCAAACGCGAAGCACGCGAGAATGCCAACGCAGATCTTCGTGGCTGCGCCCGGCAGGTTGGCGATGCGGCGCACTACTTGACGATGGCCGCGGCCAGGGCTTCGGCGGTCTTGTCCACCGCCTCGATCAACTCGTTCGTATCGTCCGGGTCACCGTCGAATTTCCCTTCGATCTTCCGGTGCGGCGAATACACGATTCGCACGCTGAGCGGTTTGCCGGCGAACGTCCCTTCAAATTCCGAAACGAGCGGCGCGGCCGAAGTCGTCACCTCGCCTGCCTCGTACCAGCCGCCGGCCGATTCCTCGCGCGTGCATTTGCTGCCCCGCTCCTTCTCTTTCTCCTTGTGAGGAAGCGAATATCCCATCAAGCCGACATTGCCGAACTTGGAGCCGCCGTGCGCCGCCACCTTGTTGTAGTAGATCGACCAGTTCAGCACCGTGAGCGTCTTGCCGTCGGCAGCCATGCCGAGCTCCCGCGCGAGGTCGTTCTTGAGCACTTCGATCTTGAGAGGGTCCGACGCGACATCGGCGATGCGGAACACACCCTTGTTGCACTTGCCGCTCACCGGCGAGAGGCCGGTGCCCTCCTTTTCGTTCTGCGGCCGCAGGTCGATGACCACCAGGTCATCGGGCGCTGCCGCCGCCCGCGCCGTCAACGGCTGCAGGAAGGCGAAGAGGCATAGCGCGGCGATCGTCCGAGTCACTTGTTTGTTCATGGCCCCGTCTCGCGTGAATCGGTGCTGGCGAAGTCAGCGTTTGGCGCGGAGTTGCGTCAGCGCCGCGTGAAGGAACGGCGTGAACGCGCGGCCGACGGTTTCGACCGACGCGTCTTTCTGGCCGAGCACGGCGAGCTGCGTCATCCGCAGTCCGGCAAAGCCACAGGGATTGATGCGCTCGAACGGCTCGAGATCCATGTTCACGTTGAACGCGAGGCCGTGATAGCTGGCGCCGCGACGGATGCGCAGGCCGACACTCGCGATCTTCTTGTTGGCGACGTACACGCCCGGCGCGTTCTTGCGGCACTCCGCGGTGATGCCGAGGCTCGCGCAGTAGTCGATGACGGCGCGCTCGAGCGCGGTCACGAGATCGCGCACGCCCAGGCCCGCGCGGCGGATGTCGATGAGTGGATAGACCACGAGCTGGCCGGGGCCGTGGTAGGTGACCTGCCCGCCGCGGTCGATCTTGATCACGGGAATTTCGCCGGCAGCGAGTACGTGGCTCGCGTCGGCGTTCATTCCAAGCGTGAACACCGGCGGATGTTCGAGCAGCCAGATCTCGTCTGGCGTATTCGCGTCGCGCGTGTCGGTGATGCGCTGCATTTCGCGCCAGGTCGGCTCGTACTCGACCCTGCCTATCCAACGGACAAGAGGTGGTACCGGGTTGGGATTCTCGGGAGAAGCCGTTTCGTTCCGCTCCACCGTCTCGGTGAGATGCGTGGCCTCTCCCGAGAATCCCAACCCGGTACCTTCGTCCGCGAACCCCGAGAACCCCTTCCCGGCACCGCTATTCTTTATCCCCGCGTTGTTGCCGGCCAGCGCCTGCTCGGCGCGGTAGCTCGAGCGCACCAGCGGGCCGGCGACACACTCGCGAAAGCCCTTCGCCAGCGCCCATTCGCGATACTGATCGAACTCCGCCGGCGTCACGAAACGCTGCACTTCGAGGTGATGCACCGTCGGGCGCAGGTACTGCCCCAGTGTCAGCAGGTCGACGTTGACAGCACGGAGGTCGTCCATGGTCTGCGCGATTTCTTCATCGGTTTCGCCGAGACCGAGCATCAGGCTGGTCTTGGTGAGCACCGACGGCTTGTATTTCTTGGCGTGCCCGAGCACCGCGAGTGTCTGCTCGTAGGTGGCGCGTGCATCGCGCACCGGGTGCGTGAGCCGCTTCACCGTCTCGACGTTCTGCGCGAACACCTCGAGCCCGGAATCCACCACCGTCTCGACGTCGCGAAGCACTCCCTGGAAGTCCGGCGTGAGCGCTTCGACCGCCACGTGTGGCGTGCGCCGCTTGATGGCGCGAATGGCCGCCGCATAGTGTCCGGCGCCGCCATCGGGCAGATCGTCGCGGTTCACCGAGGTCAGCACGATGTACTTGAGCTTCATGAGCTCGACGCTGCGCGCGGTGTTCTCCGGTTCCTCGGCGTCTAACCACCCGCGCGGGTTGCCGGTGTCCACCGAGCAGAAGCGGCAGGCGCGCGTGCACACCGCGCCCATCAGCATGATGGTGGCGGTGCCCGCGTTCCAGCACTCACCGATGTTCGGGCACTTGGCTTCTTCGCAGACCGTCGCCAGCCGGTGCTCGTGCACGATGCCCTTGACCGCGCCGAAGCCGGCACCCACCGGCAGCTGCGCCCGGATCCACGCGGGCTTGCGCCCGGTGGCCGGCGGAACATTCCCCGCGCGTTGCTTCTGTCCGTCCTTGATGGCGGTGAAGCCCTGCGGAGTCACGTACTTCTCGCCACTGCGAATCGCGCGCGACTCGGTGACGACGGGGATGTCCTTGAGTGATGCCATTTACCGCCGGGATTCTACTCCTGTGGTGGCGGACCCCCGGACGAGGAATTCTGGGGCGGTGGCCCGCCAAGCCCTGGAATTGCCTGAGGTTTCCCATTCACGGTGAGTTTCCCGTCGACGAACAGGATCTTGCAGATCAGCCGGTCGCCCTCGCGCTTCACGTAGCCCGAATCGACCCCGGCGCCAGCGGCGGTGGAGCCGTTGGGAAATTTCTGAACCATCTTCTCCGAGACGTCGATCGTGATGTCGGCATGGATCTTGGGGATGAGGGCCATGTTTCCCGCACCGAAGTCTCCGACGGTGGCGCCCTTCAGCGTTATCACGCCCTTGACGAAGCCATCGCCGTCGGCGGTCACGATACCGATGCGGTCGATCACGAACTCTGGGTCGTACTTCAGCAGTTCGTCGGCGTGATCCTTGAACGGCGCGAATATCACCTTGTCCAATTCCGCCACGTTGACCAGCGGTTTGGCGTACAGCTCTTTCGTGTCCGCCATGATTTTCTCGAGGGTGGGCGCGTGCAGGCGGCGCAAGCCGAAGTCGTAGTGGACTTCCTTGAGCTCGATGCCCATCGCCGTGAGCTCTTTGACCTTCACCTCGCCCGTGCCGAACTTAGCGCCCATTCCATAGAAGTCGCCCTTGGTCTCGGCGTCCACTATGTAGTGCAGACCCTTGAGCTCGAACTCCTTGGCGTCCTTGCTGACCACGTTCATCTGGTCAATTGCGAAAGTGAAGTCGCCGTCATACAGGTCGCCGCGCGAGCGTTCGAAGTCTCCGTCGATCGTCATGTCGGTCATGACGAAGTGGGATTTGTCGTCGAGGTTCTTCACCTCGAGCTTCGGCCACTTGCCGTCCATGTCATAGGTGTCGGCGTTCTTTGAATAGCCGATGGCCAGCTTGAAAGTGTCCCAGCTGATTTCGACCTTCTCGCCCTTGGGTTTGATCGTGCGGCCCTCGGACTTGAAGCTCGTGGTACCACCGCCAAAGAATCCGACGCGCGTGGTGACCTCGACCGGGTCTTTCGGCCCGAAGATCTCGGCGATTTTCTTGCGCGTCTCGTCGCTCAATACCAGGTGCGAATCCACGCGGGCGATGCCAAAGCCCGCAAGACCGAGCACCGGTCCATGCAGGATTTCATTGCGCACCGTGAAGCGCAGCGGCTCGGCGGGTTTCTCCGGCGGCGCTGCCGATTCATCCGCCGAAGGCTGCGCATCGGGCGGCGAGGCTTCCGGAGACGCGGATACCGCGACGTCCTGATCCTTCGCCACGTTGGCGCTGTCGCCATCCGATGCGGCACTCTTCTCCGCGGTGGCGCCGTCCTTTTTCATGGCCTCTTCGATGGCCTTGGGGCTCAGCGCGCGCATCCAGGGTTCGAAAACCTCGAACGTCACCAACTGCTCGGACTTGAACCAGCCGCTGGTGTACTTGCGCTCGACTACTTTCAGGTAGGGGGCGACCTCGACCAGCTTGTCGAGCCCATAGTCGATGCGTTTCTCCGCCAGCTTGCCGACTCCCCATGGCGCAACCGCCAGGACCAGGACCAGGACCACGACGACTGTGACTATCTTTTTCATTTTGCTCTCCCTAAGAAACCGTGACCGCGCGCGACAGCTGCGCATCGAGCGCGCCGAGTCGCTCGGCCGTACCAATGTCGTACCAGCGGCCTTCGTGCAGTTCACCGCTGAGCGCGCGTCGGGCGATCGCCCGGCGCAGCAGAGGCAGCAGCGGAAACTTTCCGGGTTGGCAACCCGCGAAGAACTCCGGTCGATAAATACCGACGCCTGAGTACGTCTGTCTCAATCCCTCACCTTCTGACACCAACCCGTTCTCGAGCAGAAAATCGCCGCGAGCGTGCTGGGGCGGGTTCGGCACGAGCACGAGGTGCGCGAGCGAGCCGGCGGGCGGAGAACGACGCAAAGCGCCGAAGTCGATATCCGTCCACACATCGCCGTTGACCAGCAGGAACGGTGCCGATCCTAGCAGTGGCAACGCATGAAAAATGCCCCCGCCGGTCTCCAAGGCTTCGGGACGTTCGTGGCTGTAGGTTATGGCAAGCCCGAACTGTCCACCGTCGCCCAGCACCGCTTCGATCATCTCGCCTAACCACGCGGTATTGATGACCACTTCGCGGAAGCCCGCCTCCGCCAGCCGCTCGAGGTGATATTCGATGAGCCGCTTGCCGCCCACCCGCAGCAACGGCTTGGGCTGGGCATCCGTCAGTGGCCGCATGCGTTCGCCGCGTCCCGCGGCGAGAACCATGGCCCTCATTTGTGCAGCCGGCGCGACCGGCGCCTGACCGTTGCGCGTTTCCTGGCCTTGACGCGCTTCTTCGCGCGCTTGAGCAGGCGCACCGGCTTCCGAGCCAGGCGCGTTTTCGTCTTTCGCGCCTGGCGCGGCGTTCGCGCCGCGCGCGTCACGCGTGCGATTTTCTTCGGTCCGGCCTTTTTCCGCTTTGGTTGCACTCGTTTCTTCACGACCGACTTGCGACGCCTGGGCTTTTCCTTCTGCCGCGCGTTCGCCAGCGCAAGCTGCGGTACCACGCGCCACTCGAGCCAGCGCTCGAATTCCACCAGCTCCGGATAGCGCCGGCAGGCATCGCGCACGTAGTCGAGTGTCAGGGGCAGATCGGCGAGATAGCCGATCTTGCCGTCGCGATGCCAGAGCCGCGCGAATACGCCCAGGACCTTCAAGTGGCGCTGCACGCCGATGAGATCGAACCAGCGCATGAATTGATATTCGCTGTCACCGACATTGGCGCCCAGGTTTCCGAGCACGCGGCGATAGCCCTTCACCCACCGCTCGACACGCTCGCGCGACCAGCTGATGTAGCAGTCCTTGAGCAGGGAAACGAGGTCGTAGCCGATCGGGCCACGAAGCGCGTCCTGGAAGTCGATGACCCCCGGCCCTCCTTTATTGTCCTGCGGCAGCACCATGAGATTGCGCGAGTGATAGTCGCGATGCACGAACACCTGCGGCTGCAACAGGGCTTCGTTGATCAGGAACTCGAAGGTCACCGTGAGCAGGGCGCGCTCTTCGGGCGAGAGCTCGAGCCGCAGGTGCTTGCCGAGAAACCATTCCGGCATGACATTGAGCTCGCGCTCGAGCGGCGCGCGGTCGTAGGGCTCGAGCGCCGCCGCGGCGCGAAGCCCGCGGACCTGGATGTTGGCCAAGGTGGTGAGCGCCTCACCATAGAGTTTGTCGACGCCGCGACCGGTCTTGAGCCGCGACAGGAATTGGGTATCTCCAAGATCCTCCATCGCGACGAAACCGCGCTTCAAATCGGCGCTGTGCACGTGGGGCACGTGCGCCCCCGCCTGCTCCAGGAGTGCCGACACCTTGAGATAGGGCGCGACGTCTTCCTTGCCGGGCGGCGCATCCATGATGATCAGGCTGTCGGCTCTTGGCGCCCAGGCGGCGGGATCGACGTCCCCACGCGATACGCGGAAATAGCGGCGAAAACTGGCGTCGGCGGATGCCACGCTGATGCGGCCAATGCGCCAACCCAGGTCGCGTGTCAGCCAACTACGGATGAGCGAGAGGCGCGCGTCGTTCTTGAGCATTCCTATAAGTATAGTGCGCGGATGGCGAGAGAGACTTCGAAAACGACCGGGTATGTCGGTCTCGGATTGATGCTGATGTTCGCGATGGCCGCCGTGCGCGCCGACGAGCCGACCTGCCCGCCCCCGTCCAGCAAGGCGGGCGCCGCGCCCAAGCCCGCACTGCCGGCCACCGATCCGGCCACCGATCCCGCCGACGAACCCATCATCATCGAGAGCGACGACAAGGACTTCCATTTCGACGTCAACGGCAATGCCGTGCTGTCGGGCAACGTGGAGATGCGCCAGGGCAATCGGCGCATCCGCGCCGATCACCTCGAATACGACGCCGCCAACCAGCGCTTCAAGCTCGAAGGCGCGGTGGAGTTCTCCGACCCGCAACTCATCGTGCGCGGCAACAGCGGCACCTATTCGCCGGCGCTCGGCGCGCAATTCGAAGGCACGCAGTTCGAGCTGCCGGAGCGCAACGCGCGCGGCGCCGCGCGCAGCATGCAGGTCGGCGAGGAC
>DASYKM010000228.1:0-3513 GCA_035995425.1 Steroidobacteraceae bacterium | reverse complement strand
CCCTCTCCGGGTGCATGCGGAGGTCGACATGGTTACTCGCACAGCGGAGCGCCGCCCCTTCGGCGCATTAGGTCGAATGGGCATCGTCGCGGCGCTGCACGTCGGCGTGCTGTTCATCATCGCGCGCAGCATGGGCATCGGCGGCAAGCCTATGGAAGTGCCGCCGCTCGTCGGTACCGTCATCGATGAACCGCTGCCGCCCGACGACCCGGTGCCGGTAACGCAGCCCAACCTTACGCCGCGCGATTCCGTGGTCATCCCGGAACCTGATCTGCCGCCCGTCGCGATCGAGCCCGACGTGATCACCGGGCCGCCGCCGGATGTGATCAACCCCCCACCGATGGACCCGCCGTTCATGGGCCCGGTGATGGTCGGAGTCCGACCGGACGCGCGTTACCCGCTCACCAAGCCGCCGTATCCGCCGGAACTGATTCGCGAAGGCAAGACGGGCAGCGCGGACGTGGAGGTGTATGTGCTGCCGACCGGCCGCGTGGGTGACGCGCGCATCGTCAGGAGCTCAGGCATCGAGTCGCTGGATCGCTCCACGCTGGCCGAGGCGAAGCGCAAATGGCGGCTGCTGCCAGCCACGCGCGACGGCGTGCCGATCGCGCAGTGGCATCGCCTGCGCGTCACATTCAAGCTGAACGAGCAGTAGGAGGCGCTATTGCGGCGCCGGCTCGGCCGGCGTCGCATGTTCGGCGGGAGGCAGCCGGTGCTGGCATTCGCGTAATACGAAAAACAGGCTGAAGGCCGCAATGGGCACCAGAATCCATGGCCACTTCGACCCTTTCTTCTCCGGCTCGATCATCGTGCTCCCCACATCGAATAGACTGGGAATCTAGTGTGAATCCCTGAATCGTGCAAATGGCATTACGACTTCTGGACCTTTCGGCCCGGCTGCTGTTCGCTCTGGGCCTCGGCTGCCTGGTGCTGGCAGCCTATCTGTCCTGGCGCACCCTGAGCTTCGCAACCGACGCGCAGCGCACCACCGCCGAAGTAGTTAGCTACCGCGAGGTGCGCGACGGCGACGAGACTCGCCATCGGCCGCGGCTGCGCTTCGAGACGGCCACCGGCGAAATCATTCAGTTCGACAGCCAGGTGGCGACGACCACGGAGCGCTTCAAGATCGGCGAGCGGCTGCCGGTGGTCTACAAGGCGCGTGAGCCCACGAGCGCGCGCGTGGCGCTGTTCCAGGACAACTGGTTAGGCGCCTGCATCGCGGTGGTCATCGGTCTCGTCGGCATGGCCGGTGGCTACCTGGTGCGGCGCGCCGTGAAGCGTGAAATTTCGAAGACGCCATGAGCGCGCGCTTCGACAAGGAGTATTACCAGCGCTTTTACTTCGACTCGCGCACCGCGGTGACCTCGCGCGCCGAGATGAAGGCGCGCGCGAACCTCATCGCGGCCTATGCCAATCACATCGGTCTGCCGGTGCGCCGCATGCTCGACGCCGGCTGCGGCATCGGCCTGCTGAAAGCGTCGCTGACGCGCGCCTTTCCGCGCGCCGAATACACGGGCCTGGAATACAGCGAATACCTGTGCCAGCGCTTCGGCTGGACGCAGGGGTCGCTGGCGGACTGGAAGGCGGATCCGTTCGATCTCACGGTGTGCTACGACGTGCTGCAGTACCTCGACGACCGCACGGCAGCGCGCGCCATCGCCAACCTCGGCCGCCTCACGCGCGGCGTGCTGTACCTGTCGGCACTCACCACGCGCGACTGGCGCGAGAACTGCGACCGCACGCGCACGGATCGCGACGTGTTCCTGCGCGAGGCGAGCTGGTACGCCACCCGTCTCAAGAAGGATTTCAAACCCAGCGGCGTGGGTTTCTGGGTGAGGCGCGGCGCGCCGCTGACCACCTGGGAAATGGAAACCGCCGCAATCTGACGCGCGCACGGTATCCTCCGCGCCATGCCAGAGCCCGAACTTCCCGTCGATGCCGCCCGCGGTGATGCACGCCATCGCGACGTGCGCGCCGAAGTGTTCGCGGCCGTGCCGCAGCGGCGCGCTCCGTTCGGCAAGCGGCTGTTCTGGCGCGTGGCGCTGTTCGTCGCGCGCTTTCCGCTCGGCGTGCGACTCATGAAGCGGTTGCGGGGTAGTTAGCATGCGCGGTCTCGCCTATTTCCTCGGCATCGTCGCCGGCTTCGGCCTCACCGCGCAGGTGGGCATGAATTCGAAATTGCGCACGGTCCTGCAGAGCGCCAACACGGCCGCGCTCATCAGTTTTCTCGTTGGCACGACGGCGCTCATCGCCTTGCTGGTGGGTACCCGAGCCTCGCTGCCCACGCGCGAAACACTGGCCACCGTGCCGTGGTGGGCCTGGCTCGGCGGACTCATGGGTGCGTTCTATGTCGCCATCTCGACGGTGGTGGCCGCGTCGCTGGGCACCGCCAGCCTGCTGGGCCTGACGCTGCTCGGTCAGCTGGCCACGGCGCTGGTCATCGATCACTACGGCTGGCTGGGCATGGCGCAGCACCCGATCACCCTGACGCGCCTCGCGGGCGTGGCGCTGCTGGGCGCGGGTGTCTGGCTGATCACGCGCTGATCTTCGAGGCCGCGGCGGGCGGCTTGATTTTGTCGGCGCAGTTCGCGATGTTACGCGCCCCCGTAAATCCCTGAGCCGAGGCAGTTTCATGGAATATCAGCCGTCCGACGCGCGTTACCAGTCGATGAAGTACAACCGCGTGGGACGCAGCGGCGTGCGCCTGCCCGCGATCTCGCTTGGCCTGTGGCACAACTTCGGCGACGTCGATGTGTTCCAGAACGGCCGCAACATCGCGCGCCGCGCCTTCGATCTCGGCATCACGCATTTCGACCTGGCTAACAACTACGGTCCGTCGCCAGGTTCCGCCGAGGAGACTTTCGGCGCGCTGATGCGCAAGGATTTCCATCCGTACCGCGACGAGATGATCATCTCGTCGAAGGCGGGCTATCTCATGTGGCCGGGTCCGTACGGCGAGTGGGGCTCGCGCAAATACCTGGTGGCGAGCTGCGACCAGTCGCTCGCGCGCATGGGTCTGAAGTACGTCGACATCTTCTACAGCCACCGCTTCGATCCGGAGACACCGCTCGAAGAGACCATGGGCGCGCTGGACTACATCGTGCGTTCGGGCCGCGCGCTGTACGCGGGCATTTCAAGCTACAACCCCGAGCAGACGGCGAAGGCCGCGAAGATTCTGAAGGAGCTCGGCACGCCGTGCCTCATCCATCAGCCCAGCTACAGCATGTTCAATCGCTGGATCGAGGACGGCCTCATCGCCGAGCTCGACAAACAGCAGATGGGCTGCATCGTGTTCTCGCCGCTGGCGCAAGGGCTGCTGACCAACAAATACCTGAACGGCATTCCCGAAGACTCACGCGCCGCGAAGCACACTTCGCTCGATCCCGATGCGATCACGCCCGCCAAAGTCGAGAAAGTGAAGAAGCTCAACGAGCTCGCCAAGACGCGCCGTCAGTCGCTCGCGCAGATGGCCGTGGCGTGGACGCTGCGCCACAAGCAGGTGACGTCGTCGTT
>DASYKM010000227.1:0-4666 GCA_035995425.1 Steroidobacteraceae bacterium | reverse complement strand
GCCCAGCCTTCGAGCGCCGAACAGAAGATGACCGGGAAGTCGAGCTGGCGATCGGTGGCGCCCAACTTGTCGAACAGCTCGAAGGTCTGGTCGACGACCCAGTCGGGGCGCGCCCCCGGACGGTCGATCTTGTTCACTACGACGATGGCATTGAGGCCGAGCGCCAGTGCCTTGCGGGTGACGATGCGCGTCTGCGGCATGGGGCCTTCAACCGCGTCCACGACCAACAACACCGTGTCGACCATCGACAGCACGCGTTCCACTTCGCCGCCGAAGTCGGCGTGCCCGGGTGTGTCGACGATGTTGACTCTGGTACCGCCGTACTCAATGGCGCAATTCTTGGCCAGGATCGTGATGCCACGTTCCTTTTCGATGTCGTTCGAGTCCATGACGCGCTCGGCGATTTTCTCGTGCGCGGCGAAGGTGCCGGACTGACGCAGCAGGCAGTCGACCAGCGTGGTCTTGCCGTGGTCGACGTGCGCGATGATCGCGATGTTTCGAATGGGACGATTTGCCATACAGCTCAGGCGCTTACGGGACGGGACGCCCGCGCAAGCAGATTCCAGGGGGCGCGCAGGGTAGCAGCAGGGCCGGGGAAACACCAATAAATCGCTCACGGTATGGCCGTGCCGCGCAACTGGCTTTCCGGGGGTCCGGAGCGTTCATGAAACATTCAGCGTGGCACCCGCACACTTCGCAGCGGCCCTGGAGCGGAGGTAGATAGAAACCATGGAAGCCGACTCGCCGTACGAGAAGCCGGGGCTGTGTTCCGCCTATTTCCGTTCCGCCATCGTCGTGGCGCTCGCCGCGGTTGCCGCTGTCGGCTGCTCGACGGCTCCGGTGTCATTGAAGCTCGCGCCCGAACTCGCCAGTGTCGTCGCCAAGCCGGTGAGCGGGCGCAGCGGAAATGAGGTTCGCGGCGCGCTCGCCTTCGACCGCTGGAGCGCCGCGGTGACGATGCAGTCGCACGAGGATCGTCTGGCGAGTGCGAACGAAGAATTGAGCGTCGACGCCCGGGGCACGGCATTCGAGTTCGATCTGCACTCCAACGGCGCACCGCCATCAGCCTCGCGCGGGCAATGCATCGCGCGAGGCCGCTCCGGCACGTACACCACCTATCACGGGCGGACCACTGACGAAACTTCCGTCACCGTCCCGGGATATCCGCGCGTCGACTGCGAATTCGCGGGCGCGCAAGCAGGGCGTCTCACCGTGCGGCCGACGTTCGTCACGCAGCGCGACCTCGGCTCCGCCCAATTCGGCGAGCAACTCTGGGAGATCCGCTCGGTCAACAATCTCGATTCGCAGCGCACCGAATTTCCGCTGGCACGATTCGGCTACGAGATTCGTGCCGGCGGGCGGGTTGTCGCGGCGGTCGAGACGTGGGGTGCCGGGCGTGTGTGGATGGACCCGGGTCTGGGTCCGCAGGACGAAGAAGAGCTGTCCGTCGTGATGACGGCCTTGCTCTACTACGGTTCGCTGCTCGAGGTCGATGACACCTGAGCGCGGCTCAGGCGGTCGGTTTCCAGTCGGGGAACGACTTCGCGACGAAACGCTGCTCGCGGATTACGTCGTACGAGGTGGGGCCGCGTTCGAGCTTGAGCACGAAAGCGTCATCCTCGATGCGCAACACCGTGCCCAATACCGCGCAACGCAGGCCCATGGCCAGCGTCAGCGTACCTTCGATCTGGCTGTCGACCGCGAAGCGGCCGACGCCCGAGACGACGCGCAGGCCGCGCTCGGACAACTCGCCGACCTTGTAGTTAGCCCCGTCCACGGCGAGCGTGGCACCGCTGGTGATCGGGTAGGGCAGCCGGAAGAATTCGCGGCGGCTGCTCAGTTTCGGTATGCGGTAGGTGGTGCCCACGTTCGAACGATACGGGCAAACCCTGATCGTTTCCATCGGGGACGGCAGCATCCAGTTCACGATTCCACCGCCCTGGAATTCCGACCGCGCAACGGATTGCCGCCGAGTGCCAATTCCGTCAAATAATCGCCGTCAAATGGGGCCGCCCGCGGCGGGCGGCCCCTCGGCCTGCTACCGGTTGAACGACCCTACCAGTTGAAAGACATCCTGGCGTAAACGAAGCGCCCGTTGAAGCCATAGGGCGAATAGCGCGAATACGCCGTCGCATTGGTGGCGTCCAGGTTCACGACTCCACCCGGCGGCGTGGGCAACACACGGTTGATGGGGACGCGGTCGGGATACTGGTCGAACAGGTTGTCGACCCCGAGCGCGAAGCCGAGTTTGTCTTCCAGTAGTTTGGCGGTGAACGCGAAGTCCACGAGCCAGTCGGGCTGGATGTGGATGTCGCGGGCACCCGGAATGCCGGCATTGACCTCGGCCGTGCTCGGGATGCCCGGCTCGACCACGTCGCCGTAGCGCGTGCCCTTGAGATTCACGCCGAGATTCGTGGCGCCAACGGGCACGCTCCAGTCGACACTCAGATTCACCTTGCTGTCCGGCGTGCCTTCTTCAAAGCTCAGCGTGTTGTTACGCGCGAACAGCACCGGCGGTGCGCAACCCACGGGCTGACCGTTGCAGATGTTGTCGATCACATTGAGGGACGGCACCTTCTCGACCTCGGTGCTGTTCCAGTTGCCGGCGGCGAGGAACTCGAACTTGCCGACGTTCTCGGTGCGCCACAGATAGCGCGTGACCAGGTCGATGCCCTTGGTCTTCGTTTCGACGCCATTGATGAAGAATCTCGCCACCGTGGCGCCGAACGGCAGGATCAAAGCCGCCACCTGCGGCGTGTTGAGATTTTCCGACAGCACGATGCGGTCGCGGATGTCGATCTGGTAGGCATCGATCGTCGCTTCGAATCCACCGAAACGCAGCACGGTGCCGAGTGAGTAGTTGCGCGACTTCTCGGCATCGAGCGGTTGCGCGCCGAGCGTGATCGCGACGTTCGACGTGGCCGGGAACGTGCCCACTTCGAACGGATTGCCGTTGATGAAGTTGGTGGCCGTGGAAGTGAAGAACTCCTGCTGAAGGCCCGGCGCACGGAATCCGGTGGACACGGCGCCGCGCAGCGCGAACGAGCCGCTGAAGTCATAGCGCCCGGCAATCTTGCCGGTGACCGCGGAGCCGAAGTCCGAGTAGTCCTCGCCACGCACCGCGATCGACGCGAGGAAGTTCTGCGTGAGCTTGGCTTCCACGTCGGCGTAGGCGCTGTAGGCGTCACGGTCTTCATCGAGCTCATTGGTCGGCTGAAAACCCGGGAAGCCCTGTGCGCCCGCCGGTTGGCCGACCACCGGTCCACGATTGTACGAGGCGGGTTCACCGGCCTCGATCTGATAGTCCTCACGCCGCGCCTCGATACCGAGCGCGACGTTGACACCCTCCGGCAGATTACCCACCTCGAAAGTGCGCACCACGCCGGCATTGAAGGTGAGCTGGTTGTACTTCATCGAGCCCGCGTCGAAGGAAGTCTGTGATGCCGCGCCGTAGGAAACATTGAGGCTGTGCTCGACTCCGTAGTGCACGTCGTTCGACCCGTAGACGAGGCTCACGTCGGTATCCCAGGTGCCGAGCTTGCCGCGCACGCCCCAACCGAGCGCGAGGTCATCGATGTCGCTGGTGATCAGCGGCAGGAAGCCGTTCGGGTAGATAGCCGGTACGTTGCGCGGGTCGTTGAAGATGCGCGGGAAGGCGGCGGAGTTGGCGTCGCGATTCTGGTAACCGGCCCAGCCGTAGATGTTCCAGTCACCTCCGAGCGGTATGCCGGCGTTGACATAGGCGGTGATGTCGCGCACATCGGCGTCACCGTAGCGGGAGGTGATGGGCGAGCCCGGCACGCGGTTGTCGAAATCGCCGCGGCTGGTGGGGTCACGGTCGCGATACTCACCCGACAGCGTGAGAAAGCCCTCTTCGCCGAGTGGCAGGCCGACCCAGCCCGACGCGGTCATGGTGGCGCCGTCGGTGTCGTGGCGGGTGCCGCGCTCGGTGTCGACGTCGGTGTCGTACTTGCCATACGTCAGGCTGGTGCTGCCGCCCTCGCGCGCATCGCGCAGGCGCAGGTTGATGACCCCGGCAATCGCGTCGGATCCGTACTGCGCCGAAGCGCCGTCGCGCAGTACTTCAACGGTTTCGATCGCGGCGAGCGGGATGGCATTCAGGTCGACGGCGGCCGAGCCGCGGCCCACCGAGCCGTTCACGTTGACCAGCGCGGACTGATGACGGCGCTTGGAATTCACCAGCACCAGAGTCTGGTCGGGCGCGAGCCCGCGCAGCGTGGCGGGGCGGATGTGGTCGGTGCCGTCGGTGATCGACGGGCGCGGGAAATTCAGCGAGGGTGCGGCGGTCGACAGCGCCTCGGCGAGCTCGGTGGTGGCCGAGGAAGCCAGGGTCTGCGCCGACAGCACGTCGACTGGAGCCAGCGAGTCGAGCCGCGTGCGCGCGGCCACGCGGGTGCCGGTGACCACGACCTCGTCGATATTTTCGTCGGGCTCGGCCGCGGGCGCATTCTGCGCGAACGACGCTGGACTTGCGGACACACCGAGCGCGGCCAAGACGCCGAGGTGCAATGCGGTCTTCTTGAAGCAATACGGATTTTTCACTGGTTTCCTTCCTTAGATAAATTTTGGCGATGATGTCACGAGTCAGCACGGTCGGTGACCGGGCCTGCATTCGTATTCATTGAGATCGAGTTAGATTTCGTTG
>DASYKM010000226.1:0-1890 GCA_035995425.1 Steroidobacteraceae bacterium | reverse complement strand
CGGCGATCAAAGGTTTTTCTTGGCCTTCTCCGGCTCGCTCGCCGCCACCGGCTTCGGAGCCGGGTCGCGCACGGGGTAGAAGGTATAGGACAGCGTGATGGTGTTCAGCCCGTCGTTTTCGGCGTCCGCGGCCAGCGCCGGATCGACATAGAACACCACAGGCATCTCGCGCTTTTCACCGGGAGCCATGGTCTGCTCGGTGAAGCAGAAGCAGTTGATCTTCTGGAAATACGCCCCGACCGTCAGCGGCGCCACATTATAGGCGGCCTGCCCGGCGGTGGTCCGCGCCGCCTGGTTGGTGACGGTGTAGAAGATCGTGACCACCTGGCCGATCTTGACCTCGATCTCGTTCTGCTCCGGCTCGAATTTCCACGGCAGGCCGGGCGCGACATTGGCGTCGAAGCGCACCGCGATTTTGCGCGCCAGCGGCGCGCCCGAAGGAGCCGAAGTCGCGACCTGGGTGGTGCCGTTGAAGCCGGTGGCGCGGCAGAACCAGTTGTAGAACGGCACCGCCGCATAGGAGGCGCCGACCATCAGCACCACGACGAAGCCGCAGATCGCCGCCACCAGCGCATCGCGGCCAAGCCCGCGACGCGAGGCCGTCTTCTGGCTCGTGGTCGGTTCCTGCGGCATGATCGGCTGGTTCTCCATCTCGGTCACATCGGCCGCACTAGCACGGCCGGCCCCTTGACCAGGGTGACGGCGAAAAACAGCAGAACGAGAACGCCGAGCGCCAGTGCGATGGCGATCGATCGTTCGCGGCGGCGTTTCTTCTGCGCCTCGGTGAGGACGATTCCCTGTGGCTCCTGATTGTCATCCATTCCGTCATGCGCCCCCTACCAGATTAAGGGGGCGACGGCACGGACGACGACCTCGAGCAGCAAGGTCGCGAACAAAGCGAACAGATAGAGGATCGAGAACGCGAACAGTTTTCGCGTGGCGCGCAGCGCCGCAGAGCCCTCACGGCGCTGGTAGACCTGCACCGCAAGCACCAGCATCCAGCTGCCGAGCAACAGCGAGGCGATGCCATAGATCGCGTCGAAATAGCCGAGCGGCCACGGCGCCACCGCGACCGCGACCAGCACGATCGTATAGAGCAGGATCTGCAGCCGCGTCGCATCGGGACCGGCGACCACCGGCAGCATCGGCACCCCGGCACGGGCGTAATCGTCATTGCGGAACAGCGCCAGCGCCCAGAAGTGCGGCGGGGTCCAGAAGAAGATGATCAGAAACAGCAGCAGCGGTTCGACCGACAGCGAGCCGGTCGCCGCCGCCCATGCCACCACCGGCGGCAGCGCGCCGGCGGCGCCCCCGATCACGATGTTCTGCGCGGTCCAGCGCTTCAGCATCACGGTGTAGATCACGACATAGAAGAAGATGGTGAAAGCGAGCAGCCCGCCGGCCAGCCAGTTGACGAGAATGCCGAGCGTCATCACCGAGAAGAACGCCAGGGTCACGCCGAAGGCGAGTGCTTCCGGACGCGTCACGCGGCCGCGCGGGATCGGCCGGTTGGCGGTGCGCGACATCAGCGCATCGATATCGCCCTCGTACCACATGTTCAGCGCGCCCGAGGCGCCGGCGCCGACCGCGATGCAGAGGATGGCCGTGAAGGCCAGCACCGGATGGAAATGGCCCGGCGCGATCACCAGCCCGACCAGCGCGGTGAAGATCACCAGCGACATCACGCGCGGCTTCAGCAGCGCGATGTAATCGGCGACGCTGGCCTCTGAAATCCGAGGCAGCTCGATGGCGTTGTGGTCGATAACCGACAAGACAGATCTTTCTTCCGTTTAAGAACGCGGCGCGACCAGCGCGCCGCGCATTCTCAGAATTACTGCACGCGCGGCAGCACTTCGAACTGATGGAACGGCGGCGGCGACGACAGCGTCC
>DASYKM010000225.1:0-12053 GCA_035995425.1 Steroidobacteraceae bacterium | reverse complement strand
TGCGTCTCGATGGCAGACAGCAGTTCGTCCTTCGTGAAGGGCTTCGTGAGGTAGTACTCCGATCCCACGATGCGCCCGCGGGCGCGATCGAACAGACCGTCTTTCGAGGACAGCATGATCACCGGAATCGATTTGAACACTTTGTTGTGTTTGATGAGCGAACAGGTCTGATACCCGTCCAGCCGCGGCATCATGATGTCCACGAACACGATGTCGGGTGTGTAATCGGCAACCTTCGCAAGCGCGTCGAAACCATCGACCGCCGTGAAGACTTCGCAGCCTTCTTTCGCGAGCAACGTTTCCGCCGTCTTTCGAATGGTCTTGCTGTCATCGATAACGAGGACTTTCAGACCCTTGAGGTGCGGATTGGTGTCGTTCACCGCGTACCTCTGCTGAGCAAACAAAATGGCCGCCCACTAATCGTTGAAGGGCTGCGATTAAAAAGCTGTGCCCTAGGCAAGCTGCAAGCGTTTTAACATATGGGCATACCCCCGGCTATGCCGGTCACGTCACGTTTTTGAGGTCGGAGTTCGCGATGCCGAAAACCACTAGTCTTGCGGTCGTGATGGATCCGATCGCGAAGATCAAATTTGCGAAGGACTCCACACTTGCGATGTTGCTTGCGGCCTCCGCTCGTGGATGGCAACTCACGTATTTCGAGCAGTCGGACCTCTTCCTGCGTGATGGCGTGGCGTACGGGCGCGGACGATCCCTGAAGGTGTTCGCCAATCCCGAAAAGTGGTTCGAGCTCGGCGAATCTGCCGCGCAGAAGTTGGGCCAATTCGACTGCGTGTTCATGCGCAAGGACCCGCCGTTCGACGCCGAATACATCTACACCACCTACATCCTCGAGCGCGCGCAGATCCAGGGCGCATTCGTCGCGAATCACCCGCAAGGGTTGCGCGACATGAACGAGAAAGTGTTCACCGCTTGGTTCCCGGAGTGCTGTGCCGCCACGCTGATCACGCGCAACGCCACCGATATCACCGCGTTTGCGGCCGAGCACGGCAAGATCGTGGTGAAGCCGCTCGATGGCATGGGCGGCAAGTCCATCTTCGTCACGGAGAAAGGCGACAAGAACCTGCCGGTCATCATTGAAACGTTGACCGACAACGGGCAGCGTTTCGCCATCGCGCAGCGTTACGTGCCGGACATCGCCTCCACCGGCGATGCGCGGGTGCTGCTGATCGACGGACAACCAATCCCGTATGCACTCGCACGGATCCCGGCCGCGAACGACAACCGTGGAAACCTCGCCGCGGGCGCCAAGGGTGTGGGGCGTGAACTCAACGAACGCGATCGCTGGTTGGCAGCGCAAATCGGTCCGACGCTGGCCGAGAAGGGAATGGTACTGGTCGGCCTGGACGTCATCGGCGGCTTCGTTACCGAGATCAACGTCACGAGTCCGACAGGAATTCGTGAACTCGACAGCCAATTCGGGCTCAATATTGGCGATATGGTAATTGCCGCACTCGAGCGCCGCATAGGCGCCAAGAAAGGCTGACATGTCCCGCGCGATGCAGCTGCGCGAAGGAATCGCGCCGACGCGCGACCGCCTTACGACCACGGTCTTCATGGCCGCGCTGGTCCATGGCGTCATCATCGTTGGCGTGACGTTCGGCGGGGTCAAGCATGACACCCCGGGCGCACCCGGACTCGAAGTCCTCATCGTCTCCGAAGACGTGCCCGAGGCGCGCAGCAACGACAGCGCCACCTATCTCGCGCAGCGCAGCCAGCTCGGCTCGGGCAGTTCCGAGCCCGGCGAAGTCGCGCGCGCACCGCGGGCCGCGGCCGAACACGCCGCGCGCAACGGTCGCGCCAACGGCGCGGTGCTGGCCGACGACGCCGGCGCGCTGCTCTCCACCGCCGACAACCGCGCACTAACTACCACCGCGCCGATGCCCGACATCCTGTACTTCGCGCCGCCGGCGAGCATGACGGAAATGACCGAAGTGCCGCTGCAGACCGCCGGCAACAGCGAGCTCGACAAGCTCGGCATCGACGACGACGAGGAACAACAGGTGCGCGGCCCGCAGCGTGACGAATTGTGGGTGACGCCCGACACGCGCGAATCGCTGGTGGCACCGTACCTGGTCGCCTGGCGAAACAAGGTCGAGCGCCTGGGCACGCTGAACTTCCCCCAGGCCGCCTGGCGTGCACCGGGAACGCGCAACCCCGATGTCGAAGTGGCCATCCTCGCCGACGGCACGCTGGAATCGGCGGTCATCATGCGAACCAGCGGCTCCGCCAAACTCGACCAGTGGGTGGTCGACATATTGAAGCTGGCGAGCCCGTTCGATCCTTTTCCCAAGGAACTGGCCGAGAAACACCGGCTGTTGCGTTTCAAATACGGCTGGGAGTTCGAGAAGCCGGGGCGCCACGGCACGGTGACCGCGCCCGCTGATTCACGGTAAAGTGCGCCGCATATGAGCGGCGGTGTAACCAGTCTTTCCAATCATCTGCTGATCGCGATGCCGCAGCTCGCCGATCCGAATTTTTCGCAAACCGTTTCGTTGATCTGCGAGCACGGCGAGAAAGGCGCGCTCGGAATCGTGCTCAACCGCCCGCTGAACATGACGCTCAGCGAGGTGTTCGAGCAGATGAAGATCGAGCCCACCGACAAGCGCGCCGCCGATCTGCCGGTGCTGCGCGGTGGACCTGTCCACCAGGACCGCGGCTTCGTGCTGCACCGGCCCGGCGGCGAATGGGACTCCACCCACAAGATCTCCGACTCCATCCAGGTCACCACGTCGCGCGACGTGCTCGCGGCCATGGCCTCCGGCGTCGGTCCCGACAAGGCGTTCATCGCGCTCGGCTACGCGGGCTGGGAAGCAGGTCAGCTCGAGAAAGAAATGCTCGACAACTCCTGGCTCTCGGTGCCCGCCGATGAAAGTGTGATCTTCGATCTGCCCTATGAAGAGCGCTGGCTCGCGACGCTCCGGTTGCTCGGCGTCGAACCCGGGCAGCTCACCTCTTTCTCTGGTCATGCCTGACCGGGTAGAAATAGTCGTCGCACTCGACTTCGGTCTCAAACGTATTGGCATCGCGAGCGGCGACACGCTGACGCGCGCCGCGCATCCCCGCTCGACGATTGGCAACGGCCCACAGGGACCCGACTGGAGTGCCATCGAGCGAGTGCTCGCCGACACGCGCCCGGCACGCGTCGCGGTCGGTGAGCCTTATAATGCCGACGGCTCGACGAGCCCGCTGACCGAGTCGGCGCGCCGCTTCGCCGCGGAGCTCGCCAGGCGCAGCTCCTTGCCCGTCGACCTGGTCGATGAACGCTGGTCCTCGCAGGACGCCGAGGAACGGTTGCGCGCGCAACGCGCCAGCGGCGAGCGCAAGCGGCGGGTGACGCGCGAGGACGTGGATGCGGCAGCGGCCGCGGTAATTCTGGAACGCTGGTTCGAACAACACACATGACCGATCAAACCCGATCAAACGGCACCCTCCGCCACCTGCTCACGCTCGAGGGCATGTCGAAGCAGCAGATCGAAGCCCTGCTCACTCGCGCGCAGAAATTCGTGCAGCCGATCGGTGAAGCGCCGGTGCACAACAAGAGTCTCGCCGGCATCACGGTCGCCAACATGTTCACCGAGCCGTCGACGCGCACCCGCGTGTCGTTCGAGCTCGCCGCCAAGCGCCTTGGCGCCGACGTGGTCAACCTCGAGATGCAGCTGTCGTCGCGCGTGAAGGGCGAGAGCATGCTCGATACCATCTATACGCTCGAAGCCTGCCACGTGGACGTGTTCGTGATTCGCGATGCGGAGGCCGGCGTGCCGGGAATCGTCGCTTCGCACGTGCAACCGCACGCCAGCGTGTTGTCGGCGGGTGAGGCGCATGTGGCGCATCCCACGCAAGGGCTGCTCGACGCGTTGACTATCCTCCAGGCCAAGAAGAAGTTCGCGGGACTCAAGATCGCCATCGTCGGCGACGTGAAGCACTCGCGCGTGGCCCGCTCCGCCTGGCACGTGCTGGCGACGCTCGGTGTGGCCGAGATTCGCATCGTCTCGCCGCGTGGCCTCGCGCCAGACGCCAGCGAATTCGCCGGCTGCGAGCGCCACACCTCGATCGAGACCGGCATTGCCGGCACTGACGTCATCATGATGTTGCGCATCCAGAAGGAGCGCATGGCGACCGCCGCCATTCCCGATGCCGATCGCTATTTCGCGAAGTTCGGTCTGTCGTCCGAACGGCTGGCGAAAGCCAAGCCCGATGCCATCGTCATGCATCCGCAGCCGATGAACCGCGGCATCGAGATCGCCTCCGACGTCGCCGACGGACCGCAGTCGGTGATCCGCGACCAGGTGCGCAACGGCGTCGCCGTGCGCATGGCGGTGCTCGAAGCGGTCATCGAAGGCCGCAAGCAATGAGCGCACTCCTTTACGACGAAGCGGGTCGCAGCCCGGGCGTGCACCCGGCACACCGCGGTAGCATCTTCCTCGAAGACGGTGCGGTGATCGCGCAGGAGACCTGGCCGGGCGAGCAATTCGTCCTGCGCATCTCGGCGCCGAAATGCGCGTCGCGTGCGGAGCCCGGCAGCTTCGTGCACCTCACCTGCGATCCGGATGTGCCGATGCGCAGGCCGCTGTCGATACAGCGCGTGAATGCCACCGAAGGGTGGATCGAGATTCTCTACAAGATCGTGGGCCCGGGCCTGCGTGCGCTCAGCCGTCGCAAGACCGGCGACGTCGTCAGCGTGCTCGGGCCGATCGGACAGCCGTTCCGCCCCGATCCGAAACGTCCGCGTGCGTTGTTAGTCGGTGGCGGCGTCGGTATTCCACCGATGGTGTTCCTGGCCGAGTGGATGAGCGCCCAGGGTGCTCCCTGGAATCCTCTGGTACTCATGGGCTCGGAGATTCCGTTCCCGTTCAAGGCGCGGCCCTCGACCATTCTCGTTCCCGGAATTCCCGCCGGCAGCATCGCCGCCATGCCGCTGCTCGACGGATGGGGAGTACCGAGCCGCCTCGCCAGCAAAGCCGGCTTCGCCGGTTGTTACGACGGCTTCGTCACGCAGCTCGCGGATGAGTGGTTAGGCTCGCTCGACGCGGCCGCCAAAGCCGAGGTCGAGGTTTTCTCCTGCGGCCCGACACCCATGCTCGAGGCCATGGCCAAGGTTGCCGTCAAACACGACGTAGCCTGCCAGGTGTCGCTCGAGGAGTTCATGGCCTGCGCCGTGGGCGGGTGCGCCGGCTGCACGGTGCGCGTCAATACACCCGACGGGCCGGCAATGAAGCGCGTGTGCGTGGATGGCCCGGTGTTCGACTCCCGGGCCGTTTTCTCCTGAGCTGATCCTCGCGGGGGACGCTGGCCTCCGCAGCGCAAACCATGTTATTGATATGATTATTGGGCCTGAGGGGGCCTAGGGTACTCACCCAGGAGGAAGCATGGATGCGCTCACCAGCCGCGCTCGCGCGGCAGCGATTCTCGGTTCGATACTTTTTCTAACCACTCTTCTATCCGCGGCGCCCGCTTCCGCGCAGACCTTCGCCAAGGGCGCGGACGTCAGCTGGATCACGCAGATGGAGGCCAGCGGCTATCACTGGTCCAACGACGCGGGCACGCAACAGGACCTGCTGCAGATCCTCAAAGACCACGGCATGAACGCCATCCGGCTGCGCGTGTGGGTGAATCCCGCAGGCGGCTGGAATGGCGTCAACGACGTGGTCGCGAAGGCGCTGCGCGCGAAAAACGCCGGCTTCCGCATCATGATCGACTTCCACTACAGCGACTCGTGGGCCGATCCGGGCAAGCAGACCAAGCCCGCGGCGTGGCGCACGCATACCTTCGACCAGCTCATGGCGGACGTGTATCAACACACCTTCAACACCATGAACACCCTCGCTTCGAACGGAATTTTTCCGGAATGGGTGCAGGTGGGAAACGAGACCAACAACGGGATGCTGTGGGAAGACGGTCGCGCGTCGGTGAACATGCGCAACTTCGCCTGGCTGGTGAACAGCGGCTATGACGCGGTGAAGGCCGTGAGTCCTTCCTCGAAAGTCATCGTGCACATCTCGAACGGCTACGACAATTCCCTCTTCCGCTGGATCTTCGACGGCCTGCGCAGCAACGGCGGCAAGTGGGACATCATCGGCATGTCGCTGTACCCCGAGCCTAACAACTGGCAGACGCTCAACAGTCAGACTGCAACCAACATGAACGACATGCGCTCGCGCTACGGCAAGGGCGTGATGATCGTCGAGGCCGGCATGGCCTTCGATCAACCGACCGCGTCCAAGGCATTCCTGCAGGATCTCATTTCCCGCACACGCAATGCGGGCGGGCTCGGCGTGCTCTATTGGGAACCGCAGGCTTACAACTGGCAGGGCTACAGCAAGGGCGCCTGGAACACCAATGGCCGGCCCACGATCGCGCTCGACGCATTCATCGAGGGCGGCACGACACCGCCCGCGAACAGCGTCACGTTGCAGGAAAACCTGACCGGCTTCTGCGGCGTCGATGGCACCGTGGACAGCAACAACGCGGGTTATACGGGCACCGGGTTTGCGAACAGCAACAACGCCACGAATGCCGGCGTGCGCTGGCGCGTGAATGCGACCGCGGCCGGCAACTACACGCTGCAGTGGCGCTTTGCGAACGGGACCACCGGCAATCGCCCCGGAAGTCTTCGCCTCAATGGCGCAACACTTTCGACAGTCGCATTGCCGGCGACCGGTGCGTGGACCAACTGGACGAACTCGGCTTCGGTCACCGCAAGCCTGCGCGCGGGCGCGAATGACATCGCATTGGTGGCGACCACCAGCGGCGGCTTGGCGAACGTGGATTCGCTGACTGTGACAGGGACCGGCGTGAGCGCCAGCGCCTGTAACTAACTAGCCTAAGGGGCGGTCACCGCTCGGCCGCCCTTCATCACCATGCGGACCTTGCGGACCGCGTGAATGTCGGCGCCCGGATCGCCTTCGACGGCGACGAGATCGGCGAGGAGTCCCACGCGAACCGCGCCTACTTTGCCGTCGACGTGGAACGCACGCGCATTCACCGAAGTGGCGGCGGCGAGCACTTCGAGCGCCGGCATCCCCGATTCCTGCATGAGCTCCAGTTCGCGGGCGTTGTCACCGTGCGCGAACACGCCGACATCGCCGCCCGCGCAGATCGCAACCTTTGCGGCGCGCGCGGCCGCGAATGCGGTGCGCTCCTTTTGCACGGCGGGCGGCGCGGGATCGGCGCCGTTCCAACCCTGGTAGCGTGCGATCGCATCGCCCGCGGCGAGCGTCGGGCACAGCACGATGCCGCGCTTCTGCATCTCGCGAAAGATTTCCGGCGTGCCGCCGTATCCATGCTCGATGGTGTCGACACCGGCGGCAATCGCGCGGCGCATGCCCTCGGCCGTGGTGGCGTGAACCGCGACGCTCCGGCCGGCGTCGTGGGCAGCTTCGGTTGCGGCGCGCAGTTCGCTTTCTGAAAACGTCGGCCGGCTTTCTTCGCCGGGCCGCCACCGATAGTCGGCGTAGAGCTTGATCACATCGGCGCCCGCCGCGATCTGCCGGCGCACCACGAAAACGAGATCGGCGCCGCTCGCTTCTTCGGCACCCTGCGGCACGGGCACGCCGGGCTCGAAACCCTTCGGTCCATACGCGCCGGTGGCGACGATCGCGCGCGTCGCAACCAGCATGCGCGGCCCCAGGATGATGCCCTGGTCGATCGCGGCCTTGAGACCGACGTCGGCGTAGCCCGCGCCCTCCGTGCCGAGGTCGCGCTCGGTCGTGAAACCCGCGAGCAACGTCGAGCGGGCGTGGTTCACCGCGCGCGCCGTGCGCAACGCGAGGGATTCGTGCAGCACCTGATCGTCCCAGCTCGTCTCGTTGTAAGGATGCAGAAACAGGTGGCCATGGCCTTCGATGAGGCCGGGCATCAGCGTCTGACCGGGTAGCTCGACGCGGCGAGCGTCGACTGCCGCCGTCGCCGTGGCGCCGGCGGCGATGATCCGGTCGCCGGCGATGACGACCTTCCAACCAGCATGCATGGACGTACCATCGAAGACGCGATCGGGGATCAGGACGATCTGCGGTTCGTCGGCGTGCGCGACGAGCGATGTCGCCACAAAGGCGCCGAACAACAGGGCCAATGCCTTCGATACACTCATCCACGGCAGTTTACGCGGAGCGGTCGGGGAAGTATCGCGATGCACATCGACAGAAGAAGCGTCCGGCGTGTCGCGCTTACCGCTGTTGCCGGAATGGTCGCATGCACGAATGCATCCGCCGATGGCCCGACGTTCACTGGCATGCAGCTTCGCGAAGACCTATCGCAACTCGAACGCGCGCTGCATGAGATGCCGCCCGATCTCGCGCGCTCGGCCGACCTGCCGGCGCTGGAGGGCGCGATGCGCGCGCTCGATGTCCGCCTTGCCACTGTGCCGCCGCTCGACCGCGACGAGGTCTGGCGGCTGTTCGCAACGCTCAATCCGCTGCTCGCGGACGGACATACCTTCATCGGCTTCGTCGATTGGCGCGGCGAGGTGCGCGCGCATCTGGCCGCAGGCGGGCGACTGTTTCCTTACGAAATGAAGGTGACCACGGACTGCTCGCTGCGCGTGCGCGCGGAACCCGGCGCCCGTATCGATGCGCCCAACGACGCGACGATTCGCACGGTGAACGGCCTGAGCGCGCGCGACCTCTGCGAACAGATGCTGGCGCGCGCTCACGGAGACACGCGCATGTTCCGCGCCGATCTCGTCTCGCGCCGTTTCTGGTTTTACTACTGGAAGATGTTTGGCGCGCCCTCTGACTTCGACATCGAGATCGCCGGTCGCGACGGCGTGCAACACATCGCCGGCAGCTCACGATTGCCGCGGCTGCTCGCCGACGAGAAAGACTTCGAGCGCCAGTACCACCTGCAATTCGTCGCCGGCGAAGACGCCGCCATCGTGACACTCGGCTCGTTCGCCTGGCCCGACAAACAACAATTCCTCGACTTCACGCACGAGGCTTTCTCGAAAATTCATGCCGCACACTCGCGAACCCTCATCATCGATCTGCGCGACAACGGCGGCGGCGACGACGTCATGTGGATCGAGGGTGTGATGCCCTACATCGCGACGAAGCGCTATCGCACGGCATCGCGATATCGCAAACGAGTGGTCGTCGCGGATGCGGCGAAGCACGAAGCCGTCGGCGATGTCGTGGATGGGGAGATCGACACCTGGTTTCCCTCGCAGCCTGACAACCCGCTACGCTTCCGCGGCCAGCTCTATGTGGCCGTCGGTGCGGGAACGTTTTCATCGGCGGTGTCGTTCGTCAACGTGATCCAGGACTTCGGCTTCGGGCGGCTTGCCGGCGTGCGCGGCAGCGTTCGAATCGAACAGAGCGGCGGCGCGCGCCGCACGACATTGACGCATTGCGGCCTCATCGTCGTGACACCGCGCTTCGTGCTGTCGCGACCATCAGGTGCGCGCGATCCGCGGCTGCTCACGCCGGATGTCGACTTCGACGAGGCGCGACCATTGAGCGACCTGGTCCGAGTCCAGGATGAAAAAAGCAGGCTTCTTTCGAAGCCCACCTTTCATCGGATCACAAGTCGCGCCAGGTGAGCGTCAAACCAAATCCATCGCCGCCGTCGTCGGTGTCGACGTGCCCGAGGAGAGCAAAGCCGTGCGGGAGCCCTTTCTCGGCGCGCACCGTCCAGCGATCACCGGCGGTGTTGAAGCCGCCGCCCACCTTGAAGGTGTCGAAGTAGTAGTCGAACTCGACACCCACTTCGGAGTCACCACCGTCCGGATCCACGGCACTCACGCTGGCGCCGTACCAATGAGAATTCTTGAACTGGCCGACGTATCGGGCGGTGATGTTCGGATCGTAGCCGTCCTCGGTGAAGTCGGTTCCGAAGAACAGCCGGGGAATTGGCACGATACCGAACGTACCGTTCCAGCTCGTGTCGTCACCTCCTCCGGGAATATCCGCCCGGACGACTCCCACGCGGCCGAAGAAGATCGTATTCGGGAGGTGATAGCCCACGTTCGCCTCGAGCGTATCGAAGTCGTTGTCAGCGAAATTCACGTGTGTGGCCATGACATTCGCGAAGCTCGAGCGCGCGATATACGCGGCCTCGCCAACCGGCACGCCATCCGTCGGGACCGGCGCGAAGAAATAGGTTCCCGATACCGAGAGCACGTCGGCGTCCGGCGCGAAATTTCCGGAAAAATTGAATTGGTCGTACGAGAGCTGCGCCTGGACGCGAAAATCTTCCGCTTCGACCACGGCCGAGGCCGCGAAGCCTGCAGCCAACAGTATTCGTGCCGCCAATTGTTTTGAGTTGCGCATGATGACCATCCTTGGTTGAAAAATGCGTGGGGTTTGGTGCCCGGCACGAAGCGTGGCTATCCGGGGAAAAATACGCAAGTAGTTTGGCGGGAGCGCGGGACTTCGGCGCGGGCAAGCGGATTGCTGCTGCGCACTCGAAAGCCGCGTTGCGGAAAAGCACAGCTCCGCTTCCGCCCTAGGGGCTGGAAAAACGGCGGCCGGAAGAGCAGATCGCCCTGCCGCGTTTTCGAATCAGCCGAAGTTGATCTTGGCTTCCAGGTTCGAGCGCGAGTCGGCGTTGAGCAGCGCTTCTTCGAGCTCGATGCGGTTCTGTTTGTACAGGTTCAACAGCGCCACGTCGAAGCTCTGCACGCCGCGCTCGGAGCTGGCAACGATGGCTTCCTTGATCGCGCTCACGTCGCCCTTCTTCACCAGCTCGCTGATGTAAGGGGTGTTCAACATGACTTCGATGGCCGCCATGCGCTTGCCGTCCTTGGTCACCACCAGGCGCTGCGACAGGATGGCCTTCAGGTACTGCGACAGGTCGAGGAAGATCTGCTTGTGCTGATCCTGCGGGAACATGTTGATGATGCGATCCATCGTCTCGGCGCTGTTGTTCGCGTGCAGCGTGGATAGAACCAGGTGTCCGGTGCCGGACAGGGTGATCGCCGCCTCCATGGTCTCCCGGTCGCGGATTTCGCCGATGAGAATGACGTCGGGAGCCGCGCGCATCACGCCACGCAGGGCGCGCGCGAATGACTTGGTGTCGAGGCCGACTTCGCGCTGATTGACGATCGAGCGCTTGTTGGTGTGCAGAAACTCGATCGGATCTTCGATGGTGACGATGTGATCCGAGGAGGTCTCGTTGCGATGGTTGATCATCGCCGCGATGGAAGTGGATTTTCCCGAGCCGGTCGCGCCGACCATCAGGATGAGGCCGCGCTTCATCATGATCAGGTCTTTGAACATGTCGGGAAGGCCGAGCTGGTCGAGCTTGGGCATGTCGGCGCTGATGTAGCGCAGCACCATGGCCGGATATCCGCGCTGATAGAACACGTTGACGCGGAAGCGCCCGAGTCCCGGCTCGGAAATGGCGAAGTCGATTTCCAGCTCGCGCTTGAAGTTCTCGAGCTGATCGGGGGTCATGAGGCCGTAAGCCGCCTGGCGCACCGTCTCCGGCTTCAACACCTGCTTGTTGATGGGCAGGATGGCGCCTTCGATCTTGATCTTGATCGGCGAGTTCGATGTGAAGAACAGGTCGGATGCCTTGCGCTCGACCATGAGCTTGAACAGCGGCCGGGTGTTGAGCACCATCGGCGTGCCATCGGAAGATTCCTTGACCTCAATGGTTTCCACGAACTTTTCGTTCACAGCTGGCATGTCCGTCCTGTATTGAATCTTCGTCGATCTAGAACGAACGGCCCTGTTGTTCTTCGTCGACCATCGACAGCGTGCCGCCGTCGTCGAGGTTCTTTACCTCGCGCTTGCTTTCTAGCTTGATTCTGAGGCGCAGCTCGTTCTTGGAGTCGGCGTTGCGCAGCGCGTCTTCGTAGGAAATGAAGCCCGCTTCGTACAGGTCGTACAGCGCCTGGTCGAAAGTCTTCATGCCGATGCGATTGGAGCGCGCCATGACGTCTTTGATTTCCTGGACCTTGCCCTTGAAGATCAGGTCCTGGATCAGCGGCGAATTCAGCATGATTTCCATGGCGGCGATTCGGCCCGCACCGGCTTCGCGCGGCACGAGGCGCTGCGAGACCAGCGCCCGGATGTTCAGCGACAGGTCCATCAGCA
>DASYKM010000224.1:0-9928 GCA_035995425.1 Steroidobacteraceae bacterium | reverse complement strand
CGATTCTCGCGATTGGCTGCGCGAACCGCCAATGGACCAGCGAATCGCGAGAATCGCGAGAATCGCGACCCGGCACCACCCGACTAGCGGCACGTTCCGACAGATTTCCAAGGCGCGGCTGGGGCAATTTTCGCGGCCATGATATTGCCATTGGCCACCGACAGCCGCGGTGCGGGCGGGCTGCCGGTACTCTTCGCGCATTCCTTCGCCGGCGATCTCTCGCATTGGAGCACGACGCTCGAGTACCTGAAGCCGCAGCGGCGCGTCGTCGCGTTCGACTTCAGCGGCCACGGCAGTTCTCCCGGCGCGCTTCGCTATTCCTATGACGAGCTCGCCAAGGACATCGCCGCGGTGATCGAAGCGCAGCAGCTCGAGAGCTTCGTACTAGTACCGGCCACTGGATTCATCTCGACAAGCCGGAAGAGTTCAACAAGACCCTGGACGGATTCCTGAAACAGGTGTGATTCGTGTATAGGTAGTCGTCGAGGGGGACCACCTATTGAACGAACAACAGCGCCCGACGCGTGCACGCTTTGTCGTCGTCACTTTCATGGTGACGCTGGCCATGGTCACGTACCTGGATCGCGCCTGCATCGGCGCGATGAAACAGCAGATCGCGGGCGATTTCCGGCTCGATGACGCGGAGATGGGCTGGGTCTTCACGGCCTTCATCCTGGCGTACGCCATTTTCGAAATACCCACGGCACGCTGGGCCGACCGTAACGGCGCGGGCTCGGTGCTCACGCGCATCGTCACGTGGTGGTCGGTGTTCACGTTGCTGACCGCCGGCGCCTTCAACTACGTCTCGCTGCTCGTGACGCGATTCCTGTTTGGCGCCGGCGAAGCTGGCGCCTTTCCCTGCGTGGCGCGCGTGTTGTCGCGCTGGGTGCCGCTGACGGAACGCGGCACCGCCAAAGGAATCTTCTTCGCGGGCGCTTACGCTTCCGGCGCGCTGACCACGCTCACGGTGAACGCGCTGCTGCCCTTCATGAGCTGGCGCACGATTCTCATCGTGTTCGGCTGTGTCGGTTTCGCCTGGGTAGCCGCATGGAAGCGGTGGTTCCGCGACGACCCCATCGACCACCCCGCCGCGAACGACGCGGAACGCGCCCTGATCATCGCCGACCGGCCGCCGCTGGTGGCGCATCCGACTGGCCTTGCGTACTGGGCCGGCCTGCTGAAGCAACGAAACGTGGTGCTGCTGTGCCTGTCGTACATGCCGAACTGCGCCACGTTCTACTTCTCCATCACCTGGCTGCCTAGCTACCTGCGGCAGCACCACGGTTTTGAAAGCACCGAGCTCAGCTTGGTGGCCTCGTTGCCGCTGTTCCTCAGCATCGCGACGCAGTTCCTCGGCGGTTTCTGGTCCGACAAGATGGTCGTGCGCATCGGCCTGCGCGCCGGCCGCCGCGTGCCCGGCATCGTCGGCTACGGCGTGGCCGCAATGTTGGTCATCGCCACGACACTGGCCCCGGATCCCAGGACCGCGGCCGTGCTGTTCGCCCTCACCGTCGCCACCTGCATGCTCACCACCGCCGTGTCGTGGAGCACCTGTGTGGACATCGGCCGTGAACACTCGGCTACAGTCAGCGCGACCATGAATACCTCCGGGCAGATCGCCGCCATCGTGATCCCGCTGGTGGTCGGCTACTCGCTCAAGTGGTTCAACAACTGGAACGTGCCGTTCTATTTCCTGGCCGGCCTGTTCGTCATGGGCGCAGTGTGCTGGGTGTTCATCGATCCGAAGAAACCGGTGTTCGAGACGCAACCGGCCTGAAATCTCAGTCCAGCTTCCTGGCCGTGTACTCGCCGTCGCCGTAGGTGGTGAAGCCGGTCACCTTCCCGGCTGCGTCGCGCTCGAAGAACACGCGCACGTTCACGGCCTTGGCGAAGAAGATGGTTTCGCTCTCGGGCAACATCTCGCTATCGGGTCCGCCACCGCGCACCCGCAGCTTCGCGTCCTGCCGGTACATCTCGACCACCGGACCGTTCTCGATCTGGTAGTGGCCCAGGTAACCGTCGATGGTTCTCGCATCGAGCTGCAGATTGCCGTCGGGCCGGCGCAACTGCCGGCCATGGGCGCGAATGTCCGCGTCGCCAGCGACGCTCGAGCTGCCCGAGTACCGCCAGTTGTAATCGAACGTTCCGGACGCCACGCGAGTCTGCTCGGCGGTCGCTGCCTGTTTGTACGCCGGAATGCGCCCGTCGAGGATCACGTAATCCCAGTCGTAGATGCGTTGCGGGTTCGGTTCCGCGAAAAACATGCCATTGGCGGACGTGCCCGCGAAGATCCAGACGTAGCGTTCGGTGTTACGCGGATTCGGGTAGATCATCTGCACCGCGGCATTCCGGGCCCTGAACTCGTGGCCATCGATCCGGATCGAATCGGCCGACAGCGTGAGCGGTAGTTTGGCGGCGAGCTTCGCCGCGACGCGATTCGCCTCCGGGCCACCGATCAGGAGCAGCGAATAGCGCGCAACCTCGGCATCGCCGATCTCGCTGTCGAGGAACACGCGCGGCGCCACTTTCTGCCAGTCCTTCCACGCGTCGATGAAGTCCTGCGCCTTTGTCCGGCACATCTTCACCATGTCGGGATCCTTCGACGAGGTGCCGATGACCACCGCGAACGGCGTCATCAGGAAATCGTTGCTCGAGCCCGGCAACACCGGCGTCTTGTGCAGCGATGCGGGCTTGTAGCTCGCGGCCGTGAGGCCAAGCACGCCTTCCTTCGCACGAACGTCTTGCGCGACACCATTCCAGACGACGGTCACGGGCTTCGAAGCATCGATCAGCGCCGCGGATGGGGCGAGCTCGATGTCGAGCACGTTGTCGGTGTCGAGGCGGATCAGGTTGCTGTCCACGACCTCCGCATCTACGCGCATGAAGTCGAGCGGGTTCGCCGACTGCCGTACGCGGGCCCACCACGCAGAGGCGTTGCGCAACTCGGCCGAACGAAGGCGCACCTTGCGCGGATTCGGGTCGCGCGTGTGCTCGAGGAACCAGTCGACGTTCATGAAGCCATTGTTGGTCGTCAGCGCCTCGTGCGCGCGGCCGGGGTACTCGTGATACCGCACGTCATAGCCCCAGCGCTGCAGCAGCTTCACGCCCCAGCGTGACCACTCGACGTTCACCGACTGGTCCAGGTCCCCGTGCTGCACCAGCATGGGCGTGTTGATGAGGCTCTCGGCCATCGACCACGAGCTCTGCTTTTCATGCAGAAACCGGTCGAGCGGCGTAAGCCGCGCGAGCTCTTCTTCCGGCAATTGCGCGTGATAGTCCGCGCCGCCATGCACCGGCGCGATCGCCGCAAACAACTCCGGATGGCGCGTCGCTACGTGCCAGGTGCCCCACCCGCCCATCGATTCGCCGTTGAGGTAGATGCGATCTTCGTCAACGTTGAAGGTTCGCCTGGCTTCGGCGATGGCGCGCAGCACGTCGCTGTCGGCGAACGACAGGTACTGCACGTTGCCGCGGCCGTGCGGCTCCATGTAGATCACGCCCTGATCGGCATTCTCCGTGTTGAGCGCGTGCCGGCTGTCGGCACTCCACCAGCGCCAGTACACCGGGTTCGGCGGATTGAAACCGTGGAGTTGCACGACCAGCGGCCACTTCTTCACCGCGTCGTAACGGCTCGGTAGATAGGCGCGGGCGTATTGCGGCGAGCCGTCGGTATCGTCGATCCAGGCGAGGCGCACGAAGCCATCGGCACGCACGCGCCCGACTTGTCCGGCGCGCTCCAGCATCAGCTCCTCGAATTCCATGAGTGGCGAGTGAATCCTGGGCCACGGATTTCCCTTGGCATCGGCGAGCTTCACGCCAAGCCGGTCGCCGACCATCTCCGCCAGCATCCTGAGCGTGAAGCCTTCGGGCTTGCTGGCGTCGGCTTTCGCCGCTTCCGCCGCCAGCTCGCGCGCTTTCGCGAGCGAATCGCCCTTGAACCACGGCAGGTGCGCCAGGTAGATCTTTCCTTGCGGCGTGCGCGTGCTCACGCGCACTTCATACGGACCGTCGCGCCAGCCCTTGGCGTCCACGAGCACCAGCTCGCCGCGCGGTGCGGACTTCGTGAAGAGCACCTCGCCACCGGGCTTGAGCACTTCGACCTTCACCGGCTCCGCCTTCGCCCGCGCCGGACTGACGTCGGTGCGCACCGTGAATAGTTCGGGCTGCTGCTCGATGATCGACGGACCGATTTCCGCAAGTCGCGGCGGCAGTGCTCCCGCCTCCAGCACCCGCAGGCTGAACCCGCCGGGCGCCTGCCCCTTCACGAGCACCCGGTTGTCGCCGGCCACCAGGTCGACTTCGAACTGATCCTCATCTGGAGTCCAGGCGCGGTTTCCGTCCCGATTCATGACCGGCTTGCCGTTGATCCACACACGGATGCCGTCCACGCTGCCCACCGACAAGGTGACTTTGCCGGCCTTGTCGCGCGTGATCCGGGTGCGCGCAAACACCACCCGGCCGGGCGGTCCCGATGCGGCATCGAAGCCAACGAAGTCGCTGTAGGTTTTCAGTGGCTGCCACTTGACCGCCGTGCCGATGTCCGCGTTGGCTTCGCCTTCCATGGCGTCGAGACAATCGACGAACATGCTGCAGTGATGCGCATCGCTGATGTCCCACTGCCGGATGGAATCCGTACCGCCGCGCGTCCACGGCTGGCGCATTTCATCTTCAACGGCTGAGTTCGCGAAAGCGCCCAGCAAAACCGCGGCGATCGGCCCCGCGAAGCGAAGAGCTCTGGTCAATGGATTCCCCTTTGGCATGACTATGCCAGTGCTCGAGACGCCGCACCGCGGAAATTGGTTGCGGCGCGACGCCCGGCACTTTTTCACAGTTCACCAATTTTCCGCCCGGCGAGGTGAGTTGAAATCCTCACTCGCGGCAGAAGCTTCGTGCCCGACGAAATCAGGGAGGATTCATGGCCTTTTTCACCGCACCGAAGTTACGGACGCTTCTCGCGACGCCCCTGCTGCTGTTAGCCCCCGCATTTGCGTCGGCCGCCGACTGCCCCGCACGCGCGGATCACCGGATTGCCAAGGGGCAGTGGCACCTGCACTGGGAGAACGACCTGTTCACGCGCATCTCCTCCGATGAGTACTTCACCAATGGCGTGCGCGTGGGCTATGCGTGGAGCCCCGGCTGCGAACGCGAATGGGTGAAAAGGCCGGCGGAGTGGTTCGAGGGCAGCGCCCTCGGCCGAAAGCTCAAGTTGGGCGACCCTGCGGAATATGTGCGCTCGTCCACGTTCGCCATCGGCCAGAGCATCTACACGCCTTCCGACATCACGCGCGCCGACTATCTACCGCTCGATCACCCGTACGGAGCGTATCTGTATGGCCTGCTGCGTTACGACTACACCACGCCGCGTCACGATGAGGTCTCGGCAACGCCGTGGTTTTCCGAGGTACAGAAGTCGTTCGAGTTGCAGGCCGGCGTCGTCGGTCCGGCCGCCGGCGGCGCGGAAGTGCAGAAATGGGTGCACGAAATCCTCGACGACAAAGACCCCAAAGGCTGGCAATACCAGCTGCACAATGAGCCGGGCCTCGTGGCTCTCTTCCAGTGGCAGAAGCGTTACGCGCGCGCGTCGCGCAAGTTCGATGTCATCCCCTCATTCGGCGCGGCGCTCGGCAACGTGCAGACCTACGCCTCGGCGGGCGTGACGATGCGCTTCGGCCGGAACATCGCCGGATTTCCCTCACGGCCCGTCGAGGCGGCGCGCGTTGCGGCCGGCGAGCTGCAGGACGACCACGGCACCTGCTACGGAATTCACTTCTTCTCCGAGTGCTACATCTTCCTCGGCGGCGAAGCGCGCTACATGGCGCACAACATCTTTCTCGACGGCAATACCTTCCGCGACAGTCCGCACGTGGACCGCAAACCCATGGTGTACGACATCGTCGCGGGTCTGCGGCTGCGCATCCCCAGCTGGGGCCTCACGTTCAGCTACATCGGCGTGCGCCGCACCAGCGAGTTCGAACCGGTGCCGCCGACCTCACGGCATCGCGACGGACGACATGAATATGGAGCGGCCAGCTTCAGCTGGGACACGCATTTCTAGGCCGTCAGCCGCCAGGCATGCGGTTGAGCGGGCGCGTAGGCGAATCGCTACCAGCCGCCGCCGCCGCCGCCACCGCCACCACCCCCCGATGAGCCGCCGCCGCCGCCGCCCGAAGATGAACCCGGCGCCTGCGACGAGGAGGAAATGGCGCTGCTCAGCGATGAGCTCATGTCACGCGTGAAACCGCCGAGATTGCCGATGTTCCAGCCGGAACCTGCGTACCACGTCGGCGAATAGTTCGGCGCCTCGACGTTGAGCACGTCGGCGAATCGCTCGGCCCAGCGTTGTTCCACGCCGAGCGCCAGCGCCGCCGGTAGATAGGACTCGAAGAGCTGCGGCGTGAGCGGCGGCGGCGGCGTCTTCATGCGCTTGAGCTCTTCCCCTTCGGCCACTTCCATGTACATCCTGAAACCGCGGATGTGGCCCATGACGGCCTGTCCGGCAACCGTCGGTGCCTTGAGCAGCTTGCCGAAGATGCCATTGGTGACCAGCATCAGTATGACCACGGCGATCGTGAACCATCCGGCCGGCGTCGTGAGGTGCCACTGGGGCCACACCTCCGACCTGCCAGGCAGGAATATCGCGGGTAGCGCCAGCACGATGCTCAACAGGATGCCGAGCATGTGCCAGCCGCCGTTGATCTTGAAGAAGCCCGAGGAATAGCCCTGCTCGATCGCCGATTCGTGAATGCTGCGGACCTCGCGCACGCGCGAGTGATTCTCCTGCTTGAGCAGCAGGGTGTCGCCATCCTTGAACAGGACCTGCAGCAGCGCGTTTTCATCGGCCGACAGTGGTTTGCTGCCCGGCGCGGATTCGCGAACCAGCGTGAACGACTTGCCCAGCCCGAGAATTCCCGAATCCTGGCGGATGCGTAGATAGCCCTTGACCGCGAGGCTCAGCACTCCGGCCGCGAAACATTTGTCGTCGTAGTCCATCTCCAGCAGATAGCGCATCGCCGGGGGCGAATGGCCCTTCGGCGCTTCGTATTCCGGTATCACGATGCGCGCCGGCGGATCGCGGCCCACCTTGTTCCACATGTAGTAGTAATAGAACAGCAGCAGCGCGAAGCCCATGAGCGCGTACAGCGCCGGCAGGCCGTTCTTCGAGAGCGGATGGCCAAACAGCTTTTCCGCCGGCGACCAACCGTAGTCGTAGGGCACGCCCGGCTCGCTCGAGAAGTCATAGCCCGGGCTCGACGCAGGCCCGCGAGACATCGGCAGCGCCGATTCCGACGGCGGCGTGATGAAGCCTTTCGGCCACATCGCGACGATGGTGAGTCCTTCGTGTGCGCCGAGCTCGCGCGTGGTGGCGAACATCGGCGCGTCGCCGTCAAAAACGGCCGTGTAGTCGTGGCCCTTGGCGCCTTGCGCGCCCGTATACGCTTCGAGCTTGATGCCGCTCGCCGGAATCCGGTCGGGCAGCACCACGCGCGCGGTCACGCGATCGATGGCGAAATCCCAGCCAGTGCCGGTGACATTCCAGTACAGCTCGTCATGATCGGCGAAGAAGCCCATCTGCCGGTCGGTGCGATAGTTGAGCTCGTAGACGTGCTCGCCGTGCGACACCATTGCGTCCGGGCTGCCAAGGTACACGCGCACGCCGTTGCCGCGATTCTCCGAGTGCCATGGCTCGTCTTGTCCATCGCGCCTCGCGGATTCGAATGCGAATCCCACCCGGACTTGCTGGCCGTCCCTGCCGCGATAGTCGGTGGGAAAGTCGCGGTAAATGCCGCGGCGGATCTTCTCGCCCTCGGCGCGCACGCGGACCGTATCGTGCACGCTGAGCGAGCCATCGCCCGCCACCGTGATGGTTTCGTCGAAGGACAGAATGCGTTCGTCGGCGAAAGCCGCCGGGGAACAGGCCGAGATGAGCAGCGCGAACAGCGCAACCTTGATGGCCGCGGGTCGAATGCTCATCACAACGCCACCGCCGGCGCCTTGGCCGCCGACGGATCCTCGAGATCGAAAAACTCCGCCGGCTTGAAGCCAAAGTTGTTGGCGATCAGAAGGTCCGGAAAGCGCTGGATGCGGTTGTTGAACAGGTTCACCGCGCCGTTGTAATAGCGGCGCGCGTACTGCAGCTGGTTTTCCGTGTCGACCAGCTTGTTGTGCAGGTCGCGGAAATTCTCGCTGGCCTTGAGGTCCGGATAGGCCTCGGCCAGCGCCACCAGTTTGATCACACCGCTGCTGACGGTTTTCTCCACTTCACCGCGAGCGGCCGGCGACGCGATGCTGGCCTGGGTGCGCAGCTCCGAGATGTTGGTCAGGACCGCTCGCTCGTAGCCCGCGTATCCCTTCACCATCTCGACGAGGCGCGGGATGAGATCGTGGCGGCGGAGCAGCTGGACGTCGACATCCGCCCAGGCTTGCGCGACGCGGTTACGGTCGCGGATCAGCAGGTTGAAGGAAACCGCGGCCCAGACGAGCAGCGCGACCAGGACGACGACGACGATTGCGGACATCGCCGCATGCTAATGCCCGGGCGCGCGCGGCGCTACGTGTTAGACGAAGGCCTCGGTTTTCGAGGTGGGCATGATGGCGTGCGGCTCATAGCCCTTCGCGTAGCGCAGCGGCTGACCCGACAGATCCTGCAGGGCGTCGGAGTATTTGGTGAGACTCACGCGGTTCTCGATGCGGAAGGTGAGCCCTTCTTTTCCAAGCGACAGCGATTTCACGCCCGAGTACGGCAGCGGAATCCGCTTCGCGCGGCAGAAGCTGATGATGGCGGCGGTGATCTTCGGGAAGTCGAAACGATGCCACTCGATGATGCGATTGTCCGAGTTGCGCAACGCCACGTCGATGCCGTCGCCACGCCGGCTGCCGCTCACGATCTTCGCCTGCAGCACTTCGCCGTGCGCCAGCACGCCATCGCCCTTGCGATCGAAATGCACCAGCGCCTCGAGCACCGTGTCGAGCGGCAGAACCAGGTTTCTGGTTTCGCTTATGGAGACTGCGGACGTGGAGCCGAACATGAGCTCATCGTACCGGCACCGCGAGAAACACCTAGTGCTGGTCCACAATAATCACGCTGTTAAGTACGACGACTCGCGCAGCTGAGAGGCGCATCACGCGTCATTTGACCTAACAATATTGACGGCGCCGACAACCTCGGTGGTGGCGCCGACCTCCGCCACTGACACAAGAAAGAGGAGTTTCATCGGGGCTCCGTGGATTTTCTTGCGGCTGGATCGCGCGGCCCGCGTGCTTCGCACATAACGGGTATCGCTTGATAGCTCAATCACAGTCCGGGGTATGACCTAGGAGCGACTGCACACTATTCCCCCCTAGCAATTGCGACGCGGGAACCTGTGGCGATAGCTTGTGAGCCATGAAGACACCAACTGTTCGTCGCCTCATCGCGTTGCTCGGTTATGTTTCATTGCTCGGCGCGGTGCCCGCGCTCGCGCAAGTGGGCCCGATCCAGCCGGTGCTGGTGTTGCCCGACGGCAAGCTCGAAGTGACCCACGACCGGCCCAGCTTCCCCGACGACTATTCCATTCCCGTCGACGTCTACGTGACCGCCGCCGGCACCGTCAGCAGCGCGGTAGTTAGCTCGACCAGCGGCAACGTGGCCGCGGACGGGGTCGCCGCCAGTTACATGCGCGAACGCAAATTCCTGCCGGCGCTGGATGCGAACAGCAAGCCCGTGGACAGCGTGGTCAAGGTCAACGTGAACATGTTCAAGCGCGGCACCAAGAAAGTGGTGCGCGTGACGCTCAAGCCGCCGTCGGTCGATGGCGAGACCCTGCGGGTGCGCAAGCTCATGTGCGCGGACTTCCTCTGGGAGGTCAACCGCATCAAGAGCGAAGCCGGCATCAAGGATTTCAGCATGGAAGTGATGCCGTTCATGTCGGCGCACATGTACGTGGCGCAG
>DASYKM010000223.1:0-7457 GCA_035995425.1 Steroidobacteraceae bacterium | reverse complement strand
CTGCACCGTGGTGAACGGATTCACCTGGCCGTTGTTGCCGGTGTTGGTGAACTGGCCGGTGATGAACGGAACTTCCTGGGCCACCTTGATCTCGGCTTCCTGATTGTCCATGGTGACGGTGGAAGGCGTGGAAATGACGTTGGTGGTCGAGTCGCCCTGCAAGGCGCGAATCATCGCCGCGAAATTGACCCCGGTCGCCGCGATTCGCCCGAGACCGAAAGTGGTGCCCGGCGGAACGCCCGCGGCCGCGGCTCCGCTCGGGTTGTCCACCGCCGCCGCCAGGCCGACCAGATCCACCTGCCCGACCGGCTGGATGAATCCGCCGACGGGGATGCGCGTATCGCTGTCATTGGACCAGATCGCCCAGTTGACCCCGAGCTCGGCGTTTTTCTTGACGCTGACGTCGACGATGATGGCTTCGACCAGGACCTGCATGCGGCGGATGTCGAGCTTGTCGACCACGGTCATCAGCGAGCGCATGACTTTCTGGGGCGCGGTGATGACCAGCGCGTTGGTTTCCGGCTCCGCCCAGATCGTGGTGGAACGATCGGCGCTGGCCGCCACGCCGCCGCCGCCGCCGGCAGCGGGAGCGCCGCCGGTGATGGCGACGGTGGCGCTGATCTGTTCCTTGAGCTTGGCGGCGATCTTCTCGGCGTCGGCAAACTGCAGGTAACGCACCTGGGTGTCACCACCGTTTTCGAGCGGGGTGTCGAGGTGCGTGATGAGCGCATTGATGCGCAGGCGCAGCGCCTTGTCGCCGCCGATGAGCACGCTGTTCGAGCGGTCGTCGGCGATCACGCGCGCCGGAGCGCCGCCGCCGCCTTCGGCCTGACCCTGCTGCGCGAAAAACGTGTTCACCACACGCACCACTTCGCTCGCGGAAGCGTGCTGCAGGTTGATGATGTCGACGTCGTTGTCGCCCTGCTGGTCGATGCGCCGGATGATGCGCATCACGCGGTTCACGTTCACCGCGTGATCCGAGATGATGAGGATGTTTCCGCCGGGATAGGCGGCGAGGTGCGCCGATTGCGGCATGAGGGGACGGAGCACCGGCACGAGTTGCGCGGCGTTCACGTTTTGTACCGCGATCACCTGGGTGATCAACTCGTCGGAGCTGCCGCGCATGTTTTCGGGCAGATCGATGTTGGGCATCTGCCGCGCGTTCGCATCGGGCAGGATCTTGATGATGCCGCCCGATTCGACGGCGACGAAGTTGTGCACCGAAAGCAGCGCGAGGAACGCTTCGTAAAACGCATCGGGAGTCATCGCCGTCTGCGACAGCATGGTGACCTGCGCGCGCACGCGCGGGTCCGGAATGATGGTCTTGCCGGTGACCTGCGCGACTGCGTCGATGACCTGGCCGATTTCCACGTCGCGGAAGTTTGGCGTGATGCGCTGGCCGTTGATGGTGCCGACGGTATTGGCTGCGTTCTGCGCACCGACCATGCACGTCGCGGTGAACGCGAACAGCAGGAAGAACGCACTCGCTCGGAAGGGAGTTCTGATCATTGACTTGAGTACCTTCTTATTGCTCGTTCGTGGGAACCGGCTCGGCGGCTGGCGGTTCTGAAGGATTGTTGCCATCGCCGCCATTCCCGAGCTGTTCGGCCTCGGCGGTGACCTGGGCGATGTTGAGCACCAGGTCCTGCTGTCGGCCGTTTCGCGTGATGGTGATGCGGGCATCGGTGGAAGAGGCGAGCGTGCCGAAAATCTCCTGCGCGCGGTCTTTGTCATTGAGCGGCGTGCCGTTGATGGCGGTGACCATGTCGCCAGCGCGCAGCCCCATGCGCGCGAAAGCCTGGCGGTTGGCGCCGGGATACAACCGGAAGCCCCGCATCTGCCCGCCGGCGAATACCGGTTGCGGACGCATGATCTGGCCGATGAGGCCGGGATCGTCGGTGACCAGCTTGCGCATGCGTTCGACCATGGCTTCGTTGCTGTTCGCCGAAGCAACTGCCACGGGCGGCGGCGGTGGCCCGAGCGCGCCGTTGCGGCGTGGCAGTAGCACCGACTCGAGAGCACCGCCGCGATCGATGATGACGCGATCGTTGTACACCGAGTTCAGTTGAGCGCCACCCGGGACCTGCTGGCCCACCGAGACGACCTTGGCCGCCTGCGCGCTTTCGCCAATGATGGCCATGCCGAGCTTCGGATCGGCGGTGGCAAGCACGCCGGCAAGAACCAGCGGCATGCTCGAGGGCGGCGCATTCGCGGCGTCGGCGCTTGGCTGCGCGGCGGCATTGCCAAACAAGTGGGCGTTGACCAGTCCGCCGATGTCGAGCTGCGCCACCGGCGCGCTGGCGGTGATCGGCGCGGCCCCAGCCTGGCGGCTGCGGCCGGTCATGGCCACCACGATGAACGCGAGTTGCGCGGCGAGCGCGAGCGCCAGCACGAAAGTGGCCACCTGCGGCGCGCGCGTGCGCATCACAGAGCGCCAGTCGCCGCCGCCCGCGCTTGGATTCCAGAAGTTTGCCGTCATTTCCACGATGATACGTTTCGCTCCGCAGCAGCCTCAAGCGCTTGTTTTGTCTTGGCAAACCGACGGTGTCGGACGCGCACTTGTGTTGCCATTCGACGACCCCTATAAAGAGCGCCAATGCCCATTTCCGAATCCGAACGCCCCGATCACGGCGGCGCGGGCCTCGCAGTCGAAGAAGCCGAGCCCAAGACCAAGCAGCCGCCCTTATATCAGGTGGTGCTGCTCAACGACGATTACACGCCCATGGAGTTCGTCGTGGACGTCCTGGAAAAGTTCTTCCGCATGGACCGGACGACTGCGACGCGCGTCATGCTAGAGGTACATACCCAAGGCAAAGGCATCTGCGGTGTGTTCACATATGAAATAGCGGAAACCAAAGTGGCCCTGGTGACCTCCTACGCGCGTGATCACCATCATCCACTGATGTGTACGCTCGAAGAGGCGTAAGGAACACACTCGAACAGCTGTATTTGGTCGTGAGTGTCCCCATCTCCGGTGATTCAACGGTCGAGAGGTTGCAAAGGTGTTATCGCAAGAGCTCGAATTCTGTCTCAACGACGCCTTCGCCAAGGCGCGCGACGCTCGCCATGAATTTCTCACGGTCGAGCACCTCCTGTTGTCGATTCTCGACACGCCCAAGGTGCGCGAAATCCTGCGCGCCTGCGGCGCGGATCTCGGCCGTCTCAAGGATTCTCTCAACGAGCACCTCGACCGCACGACCCCGCGGCTGCCGAATGACGAAGATCGCGAAGTGCAGCCCACGCTCGGCTTTCAGCGCGTACTGCAGCGCGCGGTGTTTCACGTCCAGTCATCGGGAAAGAAGGAAGTCGGCGTCGCCAACGTGCTCATCGCCATTTTCAGCGAGAAGCAGAGCCATGCCGTCCATCTACTGAATCGCGCCGAGGTCACGCGCCTCGACGTGGTCAATTTCGTTTCGCACGGCCTGTCGAAAATCGCCGAGGAGAAAACCGCCAAGGAAGAGGCCGGTGGTGAAGGCGTCGATCGTGACGGCGACGGCGGCAGCGCCCTCGACAAATACACCAGCAACCTCAACCAGCTCGCGCAGGATGGCAAGATCGATCCCCTGATCGGCCGCACGCTCGAGGTGGAGCGGACCATCGAGATTCTCTGCCGGCGCCGCAAGAACAATCCGTTGTACGTGGGCGAAGCGGGGGTAGGAAAAACGGCGATCGCGGAAGGACTGGCGCGCATGATCGTCGAGGGCAAAGTCCCCGACGTGCTGTCGGATTGCACCATCTACTCGCTCGACATGGGCTCGCTCATCGCCGGCACCAAGTATCGCGGCGACTTCGAGAAGCGTCTGAAGAGCGTGATCTCGGAGTTGAAGAAGCAACCCGGGGCGATCCTGTTCATCGACGAGATCCATACGGTGATCGGCGCGGGTGCGGCCTCGGGCGGTGTCATGGACGCCTCGAATCTCATCAAACCGGTTCTCACGAATGGTGAGCTGCGCTGCATCGGCTCGACCACCTACCAGGAATACCGCGGCATCTTCGAGAAGGATCATGCGCTGGCGCGCCGGTTCCAGAAAATCGATGTGGTCGAGCCTACGGTGTCGGAGACCATCGACATCCTCATGGGCCTGAAGCCGCGCTTCGAGCAACACCACGGGGTCACCTATTCGCACGAGGCAATCCGTGCCGCCGCGGAGCTCGCCGCCCGCCACATCAACGAGCGGCACATGCCCGACAAGGCCATCGACGTGGTCGATGAAGCCGGTGCGCGGCTGCGGCTGAAGCCCGCGAACGAGCGCGAGCCCCAGGTCGAGGTGCGGCACATTGAAGACGTGGTGGCGCGCATGGCTCGCATCCCCGCCAAGAGCGTCTCGACGACAGATAAAGAAGTGTTGCGCAACCTCGAGCGCAATCTGAAGCTCGTCATCTACGGCCAGGACAAGGCCGTCGAGTCGCTTGGCGCCGCCATCAAGATGGCGCGCTCCGGCCTCGGCGATCAGCGCAAGCCGGTCGGCAGTTTCCTGTTCGCCGGCCCCACGGGCGTCGGCAAGACCGAAGTCACGCGCCAGCTGGCGATCGCGCTCGGCATCGAGTTCATCCGTTTCGACATGTCCGAGTACATGGAACGGCACACGGTCTCGCGCCTGATCGGGGCGCCGCCGGGATATGTGGGTTTCGACCAGGGCGGCCTGCTCACCGAAGCCATCGCCAAGCATCCGCATTGCGTGTTGTTGTTAGATGAAGTCGAGAAGGCGCATCCCGAGGTGTTCAACCTGTTGTTGCAGGTCATGGACCACGGCACGCTTACCGATAACAACGGGCGCAAGGCCGACTTCCGCCACGTGATCATCGTGATGACCACCAACGCCGGTGCGTTCGAGATGAGCCGCGCTTCGATCGGCTTCGTGCAGTCGGACCACGCCTCCGACGGCGCCGAAGCCATCAAGCGGCTGTTCTCACCCGAGTTCCGCAATCGCATCGACGCCATCATCCAGTTCGCGCCGCTCGACATGCCGGTCATCGAGCGCGTGGTCGACAAGCTGCTGCTCGAAATCGAAGCGCAGCTCGAGAAGAAGGGCGTGAGCATCATGCTCGACGACGCCGCCCGCCGCTGGCTGGCCGAAAAGGGCTACGACCCGAAGATGGGCGCGCGGCCGATGGCGCGCCTGCTGCAAGAGCAGATCAAGCGGCCGCTGGCCGAAGAACTGCTGTTCGGCAAGCTCGCCGCCGGTGGCACGGTGAAGGTGGGTGTGAGTACCGACGGCAAAGAGCTCAAACTGGAAACGCTGCCGATGGAAACGCCGGCGCTCACCGTGCAGTAGTCAGCCGATATTCGAGCGGATGCTGATCAGCTTCCAGTCGAGGACTTCGTACAAATAGCGATGCCGGAATTTGAAAGCATTCGGGGTCGTCGGATAACTTCCTTCGATGACCAGTGCGCCGTCGCCATCGATGCCGGCGGACTCGATGACGGGTTGCAGGTCGTCGAGGCGGCGGAAGTCCTCGCCCGAATCAACGAAGCTCTGCATCGCTTTCTGTAGATCCGCGGGCGTGATCTGCTTCTGCCACAGCGCCGCGGTCTTCGCGTGAAATGCCGTGAAATCCTTGCGCGCGACAGCATCGGCGAAGTCGTGCGTCGTGGCGCGCACCAGGCGCATCTGTTCGGCAACGCTCGGCGTCGCGGCTGATTGCAGCGACTTGATTCCCGCGTCCATCTTGCGCAGCGTGTAGATCTTCCAGTCGCCGTGCTCGCGTACCAGCGAAATGCTCATCGGAATCGATCCTCCGGTGCTGGTTTCCACGACGCCTTCGAGTGTGCCGGTCGAGTTTTCGATCGAGCGCGAGCTCCAGGAAGCCGAGGCGTAATTGCCGAGCGCCGAACGGGAGACGAAATCCCGCAGCTCCTGTTCGGAAGTAGCGGCCCGGAAGTCTTCTGCCAGGTAGGTTTTTGCCGTGACGAAATCCTGCGCCCTGAGCGCCAGGAAAAACTGGTCAGCCGTTTGCGCCAACCCGGAGGTGAGTTGCCAGATGAGCGCGAACAGGCCCGCGAATGCAACCACGACCGCGGTAAGGCCGATGAGGAAACGCTGCCAGCCCGGGCGACGCGGCGGCAGCGGCTGGGATTGCACCGGCGGATTCGCGGCGGCTGCTTTGCGCCGGCGTTGCTCGTGGCGATACAGCAAGCCGCCGGCGAGGAGGGTCAAGGGACCGATCACGTACCCGGCAATGCCGAGCGAAAAAGTGAATATCAGCCCGGCGATCTGCAGCAATACGGCCAGCGTGAGCATCGTGCGTCCCTCCCAGGAGCGTGCGCGATTCTAGGCTCTGCTGGTTAGAGGAGCCACCGGCACGCAGATGTCGCAACTGAACGCGCCGGACTTCGGGTCGTAGCGGCCATCAACCGGGTAGTACTCGAAAAACGGCCGTGCATCGAGTTGCAAGCCACTCTTCGGCAGCCAGTCGCGCAGTAACGCGTCCCAGGCCGCGCCGATTTCGGCACTCGTTCCTTCAAAGGCCAGGGCCGCGTATTTCCCGCCGGGGATCACCTTGTGCTGCGGGTTGCCGCTGAGCACTTCGCCTTCGGGGCTCGCCACGCAGGCGTCGTATCGGCATTGCGCGGGCCTGGTGACGGTCGGGTCGTCGAGGCTGATGCCGAATCGCCCGCGGCCCATGAGATTGTTAGTCGCCATCCACGGGGCCACGGTCTTCATCCAGAAAACGCCGATCCCCGCGCCATAGGGGCCGATGTGACGCAGATAGGCAACGTGTACGGGTTCGCGTTCGATGATCCTGACTTTCATGTGAGTCTCCTTTGTCCTGGAGGTCACATTCTTTCGTTTCAATCCACGCGCAGCCTGATCGGCCTTGCGGGGCACCTGACCCGGCTTGCGCTTTCGCCATTGCGTCGGTGAGCAGCCGAAGCGTGTGCGAAACGCCCGTGTGAAGGCTTCCGCGGAACCGAAACCCACACCGAGTGCGACGTCCAGAACCGGGACGCGATGCTGGGCGCGCAGCCGGACCGCGGCCAGTTCGAGCCTGCGGCGCCGCAGGTAATCGCCGAGCGGTTCGCCCATGAGCGCGCCGAACAATCGATGAAAGTGGAAAGGCGAGAAATGCGCGACGCCCGCCAGGGTCTCGAGGTCGAGCTTCTGGTCGAGATGGCGGTCGATGTGTTCGACCACCGCATGCATGCGTTTTTCGTATTCGGCCTGGCTGCGGCGGGAGGCGGCCACGCTCGACGAATTTACCGACCGCGGTAGACGATGCGGCCCTTGGACAAATCGTACGGCGTCATCTCCACGGTGACCTGGTCGCCGGTGAGAATGCGGATGTAGTTCTTGCGCATCTTTCCTGAAATATGAGCGGTCACGACGTGACCAGTCTTCAGCTTCACGCGGAAAGTAGTGTTAGGCAAAGTCTCGACGACTTCGCCTTCCATCTGAATCGCATCTTCTTTCGACATCCGTTACCTGTGGCACCCGAGAAGGCGGCGAATTCTGCCA
>DASYKM010000222.1:0-101914 GCA_035995425.1 Steroidobacteraceae bacterium | reverse complement strand
CGGTACAGGGCTTGAACCTGTGACCCCTGCCGTGTGAAAGCAGTGCTCTACCGCTGAGCTAACCGCCCGCCGGGACATGACGTCCTTTCGCGAGGGCCGAGAGTGTAAAGACCGCCCGACGGCGAATCAAATGCAGCGCCGGCGGCCCCACTTCCTGTTTTCCGGCGGTGACGGCCACGGCCCGGGGGTATCCTGCCCGCAATGAATTTTCGCTGGTATGGAAATCGGCATGCCTTGTGGGGGGTCGCCGTTGCGCTCGCATTCACCGCGGCGGGAATCCTGGCCTTCTGGCCCTCGGCCCTGCAGCGGCAGGCGAGCGGCATTCAGGACGCGGTGGCGGCGATTCGCGGCCTCGATTTCAAATACCCCATCAAGGCAAAGCGGTTGTCGCGCGGGGAATCGCGCGCATACATCGTCGGTGAGGCGGCGAAGTCGCCAAAGATCGCGGACTACTGGTCGGTCATGCGGACGCTGGGGCTGTATCGGGGGCCCGATCTGGAGCCGCCGGAAAAGATCCTCGGCGATCTCACCGGTTTCGCAGCCGGCGCCTACGACGCATACACCGACACGTTTTTCCTGTTTACGGATCTGGACCAGCAGGAGCAGAACGGGTTGTTTGCCCATGAGCTTGCTCACGGTCTGCAGGATCAGCATTTCGACCTGCAGCGATATCTCCTCGACAAGGCGCGCCAGGTGGGCGCCAACCAGGACGAGGTCCTTGCGCGGCAAGCAGTCGTCGAAGGCGAGGCTTCCTACATCGCCGCGATCTACCAGAACCAGCTGGCGAACAACTCGCCACCCACGCGCGAGCAGCTTGCTGCCATCGTTGCAGCGCAAATCAAGTGGAATCCGGATCAGTGGGGGCGGGCGCTGCAGAATCCCGCGGTGACTCCGAAGATGCGCGAGCGATTGCTGCAGGCGATCGAGACTCGCAAGCGTCTGCCGCCGTTCATGTTCGAGGTCTTCTTCGGTGCCTACATCGACGGCATGGCATTCATCCATGCGGTTCAAGCGAGAGGCTGGACTGAAGTCGGGAAGCTGTACCGCGAATATCCGCCGGTATCGATGGAACAGATTCTCCATCCGGAGAAATGGTTTGCGCGTGAAGCGCCGCTTCGCATTGCGTGGCCGAAATTCGCCACCGAGCCGCTGTTCGCGGACTGGGTGCTGCTGCAGGAAAACGTTCTCGGCGAGCGCAACTGGCAGGTCATATTCAGGCAGCAGGGGCTCGAGTCCGAAGCGCCGTCCGCGGCCGCCGGCTGGAACGGCGATCGCTACGCGGTGTTCAAACATCGGCACGAAAACAAGTTTCTGATGTTGATGTACACGAGCTGGGATACGGCGGCCGATGCCGCCGAGTTCGACGCCGCCTACCGTCGCCTGCTCGAAGCAAAGTACCGCGCCGCTGCTGCGCCATCGCGCGTGTTCGCGCAAGGGCGCGATGTGCTGATCGTCGAAGGCGCGACCGAGGAATCGGCGGACGCGTTCATGGGATTCAACCGCAGTGCCGTGCTGACCGGCCGGTAGGGACATCAAGATTCGGGCGGTACCCCGTCCGGATGCTACGATTCGCGCCCCAAAATGCCCGCCCGCGCAAGGTTCCCGTCTCATGACCGCCGTCGTCACCCGCTTCGCTCCCAGCCCCACGGGCCTCCTGCACATCGGCGGCGTGCGCACGGCGCTGTTCAGCTGGCTGTATGCCCGGCGCATGAAGGGACAGTTCATCCTGCGCGTCGAGGACACCGACATCGAGCGTTCGACGCCCGAGGCCGTGAAGGTGATCGTCGAAGGCATGAGCTGGCTCGGCCTCGAATACGATCAGGGGCCGTTCTACCAGACGCAGCGTTTCGATCGCTATAAAGAAGTGATCGCCGACATGGTGAAGGCCGGCACGGCCTATCACTGCTACTGCAGCAAGGAAGAGCTCGACGCCATGCGCGGGGCGCAGCAGCTCGCCAAGGAGAAACCGCGCTACGACGGCCGCTGCCGGCACGGCAAGGGGCCGGGCGTCGCCAGCGGGCGGCCGCCGGTGGTGCGTTTCGCGAATCCCGAGGAAGGCGCGACCGTGGTCGAGGACGTGGTGCACGGCCAGGTCACGTTTCAGAACAAGGAGCTCGATGACCTGATCATCGCGCGCTCCGACGGTACGCCCACCTACAACTTCTGCGTGGTGGTGGACGACGCCGACATGGGCGTCACGCACGTGATCCGCGGCGACGATCACCTCAACAACACGCCGCGGCAGATGAACATGCTGCTGGCGCTGGGTAAAAAACCGCCGGTGTACGCGCACGTCCCCATGATCCTCGGCCCGGACGGCGCCAAGCTCTCCAAGCGTCACGGCGCGGTCAGCGTGCTCGAGTACCAGGACCAGGGCTATCTACCCGAGTCGTTGTTGAACTATCTCGTGCGGCTCGGCTGGTCGCACGGCGACCAGGAATATTTCACGCGCGCGGAGATGATCGCCGCCTTCGACGTGCGCGACATCAACAAGGCCGCCTCCGCCCTCAATCCCGAGAAGATGCTGTGGCTCAACCAGCAGCACATGATCAAGGCGCAACCGAAGGATCTCGTGCCGCACCTGCGCTGGCACCTGGCTCGCCTCGGCGTCTACTCGCAGGACGACGCGCTGCTCGAAGGCATCGTGGTGGCGCAGCGCGAGCGTGCCAAGACGCTCAAGGAGATGGCCGAGAACAGCCGCTTCTTCTTCGGCGATGAGGTCAATTACGACGCCAAGGCCGTGGAAAAGCACCTGACCGCCGAAGCGAAGGGTTTGTTAGGCGAGTTGCGCACGCGCTTTGCCGCCATCGAAGCGTGGAACGCGCCGGCGGTCCATGCGGCACTCGAGGGCCTGGCGAAGGAGAAGTCGCTGGGACTCGGCAAGGTGGCGCAGCCGCTGCGAGTCGCGGTGTCGGGCGGCACTGTATCGCCGCCCATCGACATGACACTGGCGCTGCTCGGTCAGGCACGCACATTGGCGCGCCTCGACCGGATCATCGCCAGTTAGCAGACGCGGGACGGGCTAAAGCCCGTCAGTTGACCATCTTCGTTGCGACGTTCGACATGCCGCTTTCGGCGCCCGCCGAGTTCACCGCGATCACGGCGAAGAACCAAGTGCCCGTGGCGAGATTGTCCACCGTGTACGAAGTGAGGCCCGGATTGTTGACCGGGACTTCCCGGTCGAGCGTATCCGCGGCGCGCCCGTAGACGATGCGATAGCTCGCAAGGTCGGTGAGCGCACTGCCGTCGACATTTTCGGTCGGCGCGGTCCAGTTCACCGTGGTGTTCCCCGTGGCCGCCTGCAGGACGGAGAGCGAGAAGGACGGCAGCGAAACCACCGAGGTGCCATCCGATACGGAAATGACGATGTTCGCGAACGTCGCGATGTCGAGGAGCGCCGGCGTGCCCGACAACCGGCCATTGGCGGTGTTGAAGGTGGCCCAGGCCGGACGATTCGCAATGGTGAATGTCAGCGTGGCGCCTTCGGGGTCGGTGGCGCTGGGCTGGAACGAATACGCGGTGAGCACCGAGACCGACAACAACGGCGTGCCGGAAATGGTCGGCGGCTGGTTCGCTGCCGCCATCACCTGGATGGTGAAGGAGGGCAGGGACGCGGTGGCGGTGCCATCGGTCACGGAGATGGTGATGCGCGCGGAGGTGCCGACGTTCGCCGCCGCGGGCCTGCCCGAAAGGCGACCCGTGGTGGTGTTGAAGGAAGCCCAGGCCGGCTGGTTCTGGATCGAGTAGCGCAGCGTGTTGCCGTCGGCGTCGCTGCCCACCGGCGTGAAGCCGTAGTTGTTTCCCGCGGTGACGCTGGTGGCCGGGCTGCCGGTGATCGTCGGCGCGCGGTTCGCGGGCGGAGTCACGGGCGCGGCGACCACCTGCAGGTTGAAGGCCGCCAGAGACGCCGTGGCCTCTCCGTCGCTCACGGTGATGACGATGTTGCTGGTCGTGCCGATATTGGCGGAGCTCGGCGTGCCGGAGAGCCGGCCATTCGCCGGTGTGAACGTGAGCCAGCTCGGCTTGTTCTGGATGGTGAAGGTCAGCGTGTCGTCGTTCGCATCATCGGCTACCGGAGCGAAGGTGTAGGTGACCCCTTCGGTTGCCGTGGTGGCCGGAACGCCGGCGATCGTCGGCGCCACGTTGGCCGGCGGGGGCACGCTGGCACTGCTGCTGACCTGGATACGGAACGCCGGCAACTGGGCGACCGCCTTCGTATCGGACACTTCGATCGTGATCATGCTCGTCATACCGACATTGGCTTCGGTAGGCGTGCCGGTCAGGGAACCCGTGTTGGCATTGAAGGTGGCCCAGCTCGGGACGTTGGTCGCGCTGAAGGTGAGCGGGTCGCCATTGGGGTCGGCGGCGACTGGCGTGAATGAGTAGGAGCTGCCCGCGGCAAGCGTCGTAGCTGGCGAACCGGAAATGATGGGTGGCAGGTTGGCTGCGTCAGCGCCCCCGCTCGACCCGTTGAATGACTCCTCTCCGCCGCAGGCGGCGAGGGTCAGCGAGGTCAACGCCAGTAAGACAATATGTTTGCCGCAAATTCGCATGTTTGGTCCTATCGATCATTCAGTCTTGGCGGAGTACCGAAGCGTTGTAGCGGCGACCACGACTTCGGGATGACGACAAAAAGCGCACGTTTAGTGCCTCTCCGTATCGGCAACCCCGCTATCTGTCACCACCTTGGCGCTCCAGACCGGAAGCTTTGCGTCCCCGCCTCACAACGGGTATGCCCTTGCTCTGCGGACGAGTAGAACTTGCAAGAACACATATATCAACGTGTCACCACTGGCAGACACGGGGGGACTCGTGACCGGGAAATATGGTGAACGGGTGCTATGCGGCAAAACCATCACGATGTGATGCAATCGCTTTTGTTTACTTGACATACCTGAGAGTGAACCGTAAGTTGCCGCGCCTCGCGTGGGGCCATAGCTCAGCTGGGAGAGCGCTTGCATGGCATGCAAGAGGTCGTCGGTTCGATCCCGTCTGGCTCCACCAAATCGATAAAATCTGGTTTCTGCGTCCCCATCGTCTAGAGGCCCAGGACACTGCCCTTTCACGGCGGCGACAGGGGTTCGAATCCCCTTGGGGACGCCACCTTACTTTGCGACGGACAACACAGTTGCGAGACCCAACGGGTCTGCGCGCGCGCCGTCGACAAGGGTTCTGCCTAAACTCGCGCCCACATGCGAGTAGGGTTTTTTGGCATAACTTGGCACCCGGCCTTAGCACTGCTTTGGTTGGCTGAGTCCGTAGCGGTTTTGGTTGCGAGCCGGTTCGCCTGCCGGCTCGTGAGCGGACCCGTGGTCAGCGAGCGAATCGACTGGACCCAGGCCGCCGTGTTTGGCGGTTGCGTGATCGTGGCGATGGTCGCGATGGGTCTGTTCACGCGGCGCATGCGCGATCGCATGGCCGGCATCGTGCTCCGCATCACCTTGAGCGTCATCGCCGGCGGCGTCCTCGCCGGTCTGGTGCTCGGGATCTGGCCGGCTTACAAGTTCACGCTGGCCGAATTCGTCGCTTCGATGTTGTTTGCCTGGCTGCTGCTGGTGCTGGTGCGCGCCATCGCGCAGCGACTCATCGATGAGGACATCTTCAAGCGTCGCGTCCTGGTCTACGGCGCGGGAAACAACGCGGCGCGGCTGGCGAGACTGCGCCGTCGTGCCGACCAGCGGGGATTCAAGCTGCTGGGATTCGTCCCCGCCGATGATGAAGATCTGCTCGTGCCCGAAGACCGGGTGGTGCGCGTCACCCAGCCGCTGCACGAGTACGCGCGCGCGCAGGGCGTCGATGAGATCGTGGTTGCCATGGACGACCGGCGCCGCAGTTTCCCGCTCAAGGAAATGATCGAGTGCCGCCTGTCCGGAGTGCTGATCTCGGAACAGGTCACCTTTCTCGAGCGCGAGACCGGCAAAGTTCACCTGGAGCTGTTGACGCCGAGCTGGATCATTTTCGGCGGCGGGTTCCGTCGCAGTGGAATGCGCGTGCACTCGGAGCGCGCCTTCGACCTGCTCGCCAGTTTCGCCCTGCTGCTGATCGCCTCGCCCGTGATGCTGCTGACAGTGCTCGCCATCAAGCTGGAGGAGGGAATTTCCGCTCCGGTGTTCTATGGACAGGATCGCGTGGGATTTGGCGGCAAGATCTTCCGCGTACTCAAGTTCCGCAGCATGCGCGTCGACGCGGAACGTGACGGCAAGGCGCAGTGGGCCACCACCAACGACACTCGCGTGACTTTCCTCGGCAAATATCTGCGCAAGCTGCGCATCGATGAATTGCCGCAACTCCTGAACGTGCTGCGCGGCGAGATGAGCTTCGTGGGTCCGCGCCCCGAGCGCCCGGAGTTCGTCGACAAGCTCGCGGAGACGATTCCTTATTATCGTGAGCGGCACAGCGTGAAGCCGGGCATCACCGGATGGGCGCAGCTCTGTTATCCGTACGGCGCCTCGGAACAGGACGCCGTCGAGAAGCTGCAATACGATCTCTTCTATGTGAAGAATCACGATCTGGTGTTCGACGTCCTCATTCTGTTGCAGACCGTGGAAGTGATCCTGCTCGGCAAGGGCGCGCGTTAGCGCCAGACGATCAGAGCGGGCACGAGGCGCCTCATGATCATGGGAGTGATGTACTCGCTGGCGGCGCTCGCGATGCTCATCGTGGGCATCGTCCTGCTGCTTCGTCGCGGGCAGAGCGAGCCGGCGCGCAACGCCGCGGTCGCCGCGCTCGTGAGCGCCGGGTGGGCGGCGCTGATGTTCAGCCAGTCGGCGGCCGGTGCGTGGCCCACCTGGAATGCCATGATGGCCGACGGCTTTCGCTTCGGCGCGTGGCTGGTGGCGCTGCGGGCACTGGCGCTGGTGGAGTTGCCCACGTGGCTGCGCCGCGTGAGTCTCGGCCTGTGCGCGGCACTCATCATTTACACCTCGTTCGGCGCGATCTCCCAATCGATGGGTGGTGTGCGCCCGCTGAGAATCGCCTCGCTGGCCGGCTTCATCGCCTCGCTGGCCGCGCTCGCCGCGACCGTGCACCTGTGGCGCCAGGCCTTGCATGGCGTGTCGCGCGAGGTGCGTTGGTGCGCGGCAGCCGTCTCCGGCCAGTTCGCGATCGACGCGCTCACTTACGCGCAGGCGCAGTGGCAGGGAAACGTGGATCCGTCACTCTCGGCACTGCGTCTCGGCGCTGTCGTCATCGCGACGGTTCCGCTGGCGCTCAGCGCGTGGCGGCTGCCGATCGCCGCGCCGCGCGTTTTCATTTCGCGCCAGGTGGTGTTTTATCTCTCGAGCTTCGGGTTCCTGGCGCTTTATTTCGTGCTGACCGCGCTCGGCGCTTTCCACGCTCACAAAGTGGGCGGCGAAAGCGGAGGGCTGCTGCAGACCCTGGTGATCGGCGGCGCGGCGGCGCTGCTGATCGTATTCCTGCTCGCGGAATGGCCGATGCGCCGGCTGCGCGTGTTCATTTCGACGCACTTCTATCGAAACAAGTACGACTATCGCATCGAGTGGCTGCGATTCGTGCAGACGCTGTCGGCCGGCGAAGAGCCGGACGCGCGCCGCAACGCCATTCGTGCCGTGGCGCAGATCTTCGGCAGCACCAGCGGCCTGCTCATGCTTCGCGAACAGGACGCCGGACACTTCTATCTTCAGGCGGCCTGGCCCGAGAAGAGCACGGACTTTCCGCAGGTGACCGCGATTCCGCAGGACCACGAGCTGCCGCGCCTGCTGCGCGATCTCCAGTGGGTGGTCGATCTTCGCGAGTTCAGTTTGTATCCGGAACGCTATGGCCAGCTGCAGTTGCCCGCGTGGCTCGATCCCAAAGGCCCGTGGCGCGTGATCGCGCCGCTGCTGGTCGGCAACCAGCTGCTGGGCATTCTGGTGCTGCGTGCGCCGCCCGAGCCTTTCACGATCACGTTCGAAGATCTCGACCTGTTGAAAACGGTAGGCCGCAACGTCGCGGTCCAGCTCGCGCAGAGGCGCGCCGATGAGCAACTCGCCGAGAGCCGTCAGTTCGACGCCTACAACCGGTTTGCCGCGTTCGTCATGCACGATCTCAAGAATTCCGTGGCGCAACTGCAGCTGTTGGTCGCCAACGCCGGGCGCCACCGGCACAACCCGGTCTTCGTCGACGACGCCATCGATACGATTCGCAACACCTCGGAGCGCATGACGCGGCTCATCGAGCAGTTGCAGGGTCGGGACATGCACGGCACGGCTCGCATGGTCGATCTGGCGCCGATCGTCGCGGCGGCGGTGGCGCGCGGTCAGTCGCGGCAACCGTCCGTCGCGCTGGATGGAGAAGTGGGCTCGGCATTCGTGCAGGCCGATCCCGACCGGCTTACCGCCGTCCTCGAACACATCATGCGCAACGCCCAGGAAGCCTGCGGCGCGAACGGCGCTGTCACCGTGAAGGTCGAAGCGGACCTCGGCGAGGCGCGCGTGATCATCGTCGATGACGGCGTGGGCATGGACGAGGAATTCCTGCGACATCGGCTGTTCCGGCCGTTCGACAGCACCAAGGGTTCGAAGGGAATGGGGATCGGCGCTTACCAGGTACGCGAATATGCTCGCGCGATGGGAGGCGACATCGAGGTGTGGAGCGCTCCCGGGCGGGGCACGAGGTTCTGTATTAGGCTGCCGTTATGTCCGAAGAAAAACCAAAACTCCTGATCGTCGAAGACGATGAGGGACTGCAGCGGCAGCTCAAATGGGCCTTCGACGAGTACGAGGTCTTGATCGCCGCTTCGCGCGCGGAAGCGCTCGCCATGGCGCGGCGTTTCGAACCGCCGGTGGTGCTGCAGGATCTCGGCCTGCCACCGGATGCCGCCGGCGTGACCGAGGGCATGCAGACGTTGCGCGAGCTCCTGAGCCTCGCGCCGCAGACCAAGATAATCGTAGTCACCGGCAATGCGGATCGGGACAACGCGGTGCGCGCGGTATCGTTCGGTGCCTACGACTTCTACCAGAAGCCGGTGGATATCGACGTGCTGCGGCTGCTGGTCGGCCGTGCGTTCCACATCCAGGCGCTCGAAGAACAAAACCGGCACCTGCGCGAGGCGCAGCTCACTTCGCCCATGGAAGGATTCATCGCCACCGATGACGCCATGTTCAAAGTGTGCCGCATGATCGAGAAAGTGGCGCCCGCCGATGCCTCGGTGCTGATCCTCGGAGAAAGCGGCACCGGCAAGGAACTGGTCGCGCGCGCCTTGCACGCGCAGAGCGGCCGCAGCGCGGCGCGTTTCGTTGCGATCAACTGCGCGGCGATCCCCGAGCAGCTGCTGGAAAGCGAGTTGTTCGGTTACGAGAAGGGCGCGTTCACCGGCGCGACCAAGACCACGCTCGGCAAGATCGAAGTCGCGAGTGGCGGCACGCTGTTCCTCGACGAGATCGGCGACATGCCGCTCGCGCTGCAGGCCAAGCTGCTGCGCTTCCTGCAGGACCGCATCATCGAGCGCGTCGGTGGCCGCCAGGAAATTCCCGTCGACGTGCGCGTGGTATGCGCCACCAATCGTGACCTGCAGGCTTTCATCGTCGAGCAGAAATTTCGCCAGGACCTCTATTTCCGCATCGGCGAGGTGACCATCAACGTGCCGCCGCTGCGCGACCGGGTAGGTGGAGCGACGGTGCTGGCGCATGCGATGTTGCGCAAGTTCAGCAACGTGGCGGGCCGCTCCAAGCGCGGCTTCACCGAAGAAGCGACCGCCGCGCTCGAAGCCTACTCGTGGCCGGGAAATGTTCGCGAGCTCGAGAATCGCGTGAAGACCGCGATGATCATGGCCGAAACGCCGATGCTCACGGCCGAGGATCTCGGTCTCAAGGAAGCGAGCGAAAGCGCGTTGCTGTTCAATCTCAAGGAAGTGCGCACGCGCGCCGAACGCCAGGCCATCCGCCAGGCCATGTCGATCACCGATGGCAACGTCTCGCGCACCGCGGAGTTGCTGGGAGTGAGCCGGCCGACTCTCTACGACCTCATGGAAAAATACGGGATCCGGGAGCCGCAATGATTGCGAATACCGGCGAGCGCCTCGCGGCGCGGCCGGCCGGGCCGCTGTGGCGCGGCGCCCATCGGCTCGGAATGGCGGTCGAGCTCGCGGTGGTCGCGGTGGTGTGCCTCTTGTTCGCGCCGACGATCGCCTCGCTGCGGCTGGAGTGGATCGACACGGTCAACCTGACCTATACGCACGGCTACCTGGTTTGCGCGGTATGCATCTGGTTGCTGTGGCGCGCGGCTCGAGCGCCTGCCGGTCCGATCGCGCCGGATGCGCGACTGGTCGCGCCGCTTTGCGTGCTCAGCCTCTTCTGGCTGGTGGCGCTGCGCGCTGGAATCGAGCTGCTGCACCAGGTGTTGTTTCCGGCAATCGTGTTCACGGCGCTGTGCGCCGCCGTGGGCTTGCGCAACGGCGCGCGCTACTGGTTCGCCTGCGCCTATCTATACTTCGCGATCCCGGTGTGGACTCTCGGCACCGATGTGCTGCAGGCGATTTCCACTTTCGCCGTGAAGATCATGCTGGCGCTCACCGGAGTGTCCGCGCACGTCGACGGCAACATCGTGCAGATCCCCGAGGGCGCGTTCGAAATTGCCGGCGGCTGCAGCGGAGTGCACTACTTCATCGTCGCAATCGCGCTCGCTGCGATCTTCGGCGAGGTGCATCGTGATTCGATCAAGGTGCGGCTGCGCCTCGCGCTGATCGCGGCGGTGCTCGCGTTCATCGCGAACTGGGTGCGGATCTACGTGGTGATCATCGCCGGACATCTCACCAACATGCAGCACTACCTGGTGCGCGTCGATCACTATGTATTCGGCTGGGCGCTGTATGCGCTCTCCATGGGCGTGTTTTTCTGGATCGCATCGCGCACGCCGCTCGGCGCAAGACGCGAAGCGGCACCGCTGGCGGTCGCGCCGCCGCCTTCGCGGGCGATGGCAACCGGAGTCGCGCTCGCGCTCGTGGCCGCCGCGACCGGGCCGGCGGTCGGGATATTTGCGCCGGTTCGCGCCGCCGACGCGCGGCCGCGAGCGCTGCTGGGCGTCGCCAGCGGCTGGACCGGTCCGGCGCCGGCTGCCAGCTCGTGGAAGCCAAACTACCCGAACAGCGATCGCAGCGAGCTCGGCGAATACCAGCGCGACGGTGCCGTCGCGAGGGCCTTCGTCGCCGAGTACGACTCGCAGCGGCAAGGCAAGGAACTGGTCGGGTTCGACAATTCGTTGCTGGCAGGCCTGCCGGGCGAGATGGTGGAACGGCGCAAGGTAAGCGATGCGCGTGGCTCCATCTCATGGGTGCGCGTGGCACGGTCGGACACGGCGTCGCATCTCGTCGCTTACTATTACGACGTCGCAGGTTCGCGCCGCGCGAACGCGTTCGCGGAACAGATCACATACGGCATCGCCACGCTGACGGGTCCAGTGCTGTCGCGTATCGTGGCCGTCGAGGCCGAATGCAGCAGCGATTGCGCGCAGGCCTCGGCCAGCGCCATCGAACTACTGCGCGCGCTGGATCCCGCATCCGCAGGCATATCCGAGGGCCTTACCCAATGATTCACCGGCGGCTGCGCACACTGCTCCTCGGCTGTTGTCTCGTGCTCGGTGCGCCGGGCTGTGACATGTTCGCCAGTGCCGACGCTCACGTGGCGAAAGCCGACAAGCTCATCGCCGCCAACGACCGGCGCGGCGCGATGATCGAGCTCAAGAACGTGCTGCAGGATGACCCCGCGCATGTCGGCGCGCGCGTCCGCCTGGCATCGCTCGAGCTGCACCTCGGTGATCCGGTGAGCGCGGAAAAGGATTTGCGCCGGGCCATCGGCGAGGGCGCGCCCGCCGAGACCACGGCCGAGCTCGCGGCGCAGATTTCGCTTGCGCTCGGCCAGGCGCGCGACCTGCTGGCGCGCATCGATTCGGGCGAGCTGCATCTCACGGGCTCCGCGCAGGCGTTCTATCGCGGGCAGGCGATGATGGCGGTACGGCAGCATGAGAGTGCCCGTGCCGACTTCGAATCGATTGCCGCCGGCGATCCGCGCTGGCCATCGGCACGGATCGGCATCGCCGAGTCGCTCGCCGATCAGGGAAAAAGTGAAGCGGCGATCGCGGTACTCGACGAATTGCTGAGCGGACACGCGAAGGCCACCGAGGCCTGGCTCGCACGCGGCGCGATCCGCGCAACGCGTGGCGAATTCGCGGCCGCCGAGCAGGACCTGCAGCGCGCTCGCTCGCTCGCCGGACCCGAGCTGCCGGTGTTGAGCCGGATGAAGCTGCTCGGAAGCCTCGCCGAAGTGCAGCTGGCTCGCAGCGATCTCAAGGGAGCGGCCAACACGCAAGCCGACATACAGCGGCTCGCGCCGGATGCCGTCCTTTCACGGGTGCTCGCGGCGCGCATTGCCATGGCGAAGCTCGACTACACCAGCGCGGTCGCCAGTCTTCAAAGGGTGATTGCCACGGCGCCTGGCCTGGTGCCGGCCCGCTTCCTGCTCGGCGCGGCGTTGCTCGCGCAGGGCAATCTCGGACAAGCCGAGCAGAATCTCGCGCAGGTGGTGCGCAGCGCGCCCGAGAACGTCGAAGCGCGCAAGCTGCTGGCGCAGGCGCAGTTGCGGCTCGGGCGTCCGGACTCGGCGATGCAGGTCATCGCGGATGCGGAGCGTCCCGACGATCCGCAGCTCGAATTGTTGTTAGGACTGGCACAACTGCAGCAGGGCCAGGCGACCGAAGGCATCGCGCACCTGGAGCGCGCGGTTGCCGCGCGTCCCGACGACGTCGATGCGCGCCTCGATCTGGCGACCGCGTACCTCAAGACCAGCCGGCCGGGTGAGGCGATCGGCATCCTCACCAAGACCGGCCCCGGGTCCGCTCCCGCGCGGCGCTCGGGGCTGCTGGTGGCCGCGCTGCTCGAAACCAATGATTCGCGGCGTGCCGGCCTGGAAGTCGAGCGCCTGTTGGCGGCGCAGCCGCGCAACGCGGACGCACTGCGGCTGGCGGCGTCGTTCCATACGCAGCAGCGCGAATTCCCCAAGGCGCGCGGCTTCGCGCAGCGCATGGCCGATCTGGCGCCGGCGAGCGCCGAGGCGGCATTCGTACGCGCGCGCATCGAGGTCGAGGCCGGCGACGTGGCCGCCGCGCAGCAATGGCTCGAGAAGACCTTGACGCTGGATCCGGCGCACGGACCGGCGCACCTGGCGCTCGCGGGGCTGGCGCAAAAGCGCGGCGATCTGCAGGCCGCGACGCGCACGCTCGAGGACTTGCGCAAGCGCGACGCCAATGCCGTGGAGGCGCGGCTGCGGCTCGCCGAGCTCTACATGCGGGCGCGCAATGCCGCCGGCGCGGAGCCGGTGATCGCCGAGCTCTCGGCACTCGGCAAGGACCGGCCGGACGTGCTCAATGCGCTCGGCACGCTGTATTTCGACAATCGCCGCTATGACGAGGCGCTGTCGTCCTTCCAGGCGGCGGCCTCGCAGGACGCGACCCAGCCTATCTACTGGCTCAACACCGCGCGCGCGCAGATCACGCTCGGCGCGAGCGAGCCGGCGCGCGTGGCGCTCGAAAAGGCGATCGCCGCGCAACCGGGCTGGCTGCCGGCGGTCGGCACGCTGACGATGCTCGACGTGAAGGACGGGCGCGGTGCCGCCGCGCTCGCGCGCATCGCCGCCCTGAAGACGCAGCGTCCGCGCGATGCCGCGGTGCTGGCGCTCGAGGGCGACGTGCAGATCGAGTTGCGCAACTATTCGAGTGCCGCGGCCGCGTATGACGCGGCATCGGCGCTGCGGCCGATGAGTGCGTTTGCGGTCAAGGCCTATCGGGCGCGGCAGCTCGGCCGGTTGTCCGAGCCGGCGCGGCCATTGGAAACGTGGATCGCCAGCCATCCCGATGACCTGCAGGTGCGCCTGGTACTCGGCGATGCCTATCAGCGTTACGGCGACAGGAAACACGCGGCCCAGCAGTACGAGGCAGTCGCGAGCGCTGGTAACGCGCCGCCGGTCATGCTCAACAACCTCGCCTGGATCTACTACGAGCTCAAGGATCCTCGCGCCGAAGCGCTTGCCCATCAGGCTTACCAGGGTGCACCCGAGATCGCCGGCGTCGCGGATACCTATGGCTGGATCCTGACGGAGGGAGGAAAGGCCGCCCAGGCGATTCCGCTGCTGAAGCGCGCCGCCGAAGGGAGTGACGATCCTTCGGTCGCCTATCACTACGGAGTGGCACTGCTGCGCGGCGGCTCGGCAAACGAGGGACGCGATGTCCTTGGCGCGTTGCTCAAGCGAGCGCCAGACTTTGAACATGCCGGTGAAGTGCGCAAAATCCTGTCCGCTCCGGCTGCCGGTTAGCGTAAATATGTTCAATGCGAGCCAGGTCACAGGCTCGACAACTAGTTCGCGACTCATCCGACAAGCACCGCGTTACTTGTGCACACTGCAACCCGGCAGCAAGGTCCTTCTCCGGTGGGCGAATATTTAATGAAGTTAATCAAGCACTTAAGCTCAGGCTTGATCGCCATGGTCGTGTCTTGTTCCGCGATCGCCGAGGGTGCCGCGCCATCCGCCGCTTCGGCGGCAGCACCGACTGCCACCCCGGCTGCTCCAATCGCCCCGGCGGCTCCTGCCGAAGGCGTCAGCGCCAGCTACATCATCGGCCCCGGCGACACGCTGCAGGTGTTCGTCTGGCGAAATCCAGAGCTCACTTCCACCATCCCGGTGCGCCCCGACGGCAAGATTTCGACGCCGCTGGTCGAGGACATGGTCGCGGTGGGCAAAACGCCCTCGGGTCTGGCGCGTGACATAGAAAAGGTGCTGGCGGAGTACGTGCGCTCGCCGCAGGTCAACATCATCGTTACCCAGCCGGTGAGCACTTTCAGTCAGGTGAAAGTCATCGGCCAGGTCATTCGTCCGCAGGGTCTCGCCTATCGCGAAGGCATGAAGGTCCTCGATGCGGTACTGGCGGTCGGCGGGCTCGCGCCTTTCGCCGCCGGCAATCGCGCCAAGGTGATCCGCACCGAGAATGGCAAGCAGCGCGAGATCAAGGTGAAGCTCGACAACGTGGTCAACAAGGGCGACCTTGCCACCAACATCGCCTTGCAACCGGGCGATGTGCTCGTCGTTCCTGAATCGGTGTTCTGAAGCCACATGAACCAGGCCGTCGGCAAAGTCATCGATGAGTTGCGAGGCGCGTGGCGCTTTCGCTGGTTGGCCATGATCGCGGCCTGGGCCATCTGCATTGCCGGCTGGCTCGTGGTCTTCGCCATGCCGGACATGTATGGCGCGACCGCCAAGGTTTACGTCGACACGCGCTCGGTGCTCGGCCCATTGCTCGACAAGCTCACCGTTCGGCCCGACGTCGAGTCGCAACTGACCATGGTGCGCCAGGCGTTGCTGGGCCGGCCGCAGCTCGAACGCGTGGCGCGCGAGACGGACCTGGACCTGCGCGCCGAAACACCCGAGAAGCGCGCGGCGCTCATCGATCAGCTGCGCGAACGCATCAGCATCGAGCGCGGCAGCAACCGCGAGAGTGGCGGCCTGTACGTCATCGCGTACCAGGACATGAGCCGCGAGAAGAGCATCCAGGTGGTCGAAAAGCTGCTCAACAGCTTCGTCGAGGAAACGCTGGGCGGCAATCAGGAAGGTTCGGAAACAGCGCAGCGATTCCTCAAGAAGCAGATCGAGGAATACGAAACCAAGCTTTCGGAAGCCGAAGGCCGGCTCGCCGCTTTCAAGAAGAAGAATGTCGGACTCATGCCCGGGCAGCAGACCGGAGATTATTTCTCGCGCCTGCAGAACGAAATCGAGGCGGTTCGCACGGGCGAATCCGCGCTGGGTGTTGCCGTCAACCGGCGCGAAGAGCTGCAGCGCCAGCTGCGCGGCGAGGATCCCTTCGTCGCGAGCAGTGGTTCGGGCGCCGGCGCCCGATCGGCGAATTCCGGTTCGAGCGACACCGCCACCCGCATCCAGGAGACCCAGGCTCGTCTCGATGAGCTGCTGCTGCGCTTCACCGATCGTCATCCGGACGTGCTCGCGGCGCGCGAGACGCTCGAACAATTGAAGAAGCGGCGCGACGCCGAGGTCGCGGCGCTGCGCCGTGGCGATCCGGGCGCCATGGCCAACGCCGGCGCCGCGTCCAATCCTATCTACCAGAGCATCCAGCTGTCGCTGAACCAGGTGGAGGTGGAGATCGCGGCATTGCGCGGCGAGCTCGGCACGCACACGCGCAAGGTCGCCGAGCTGCGCTCGCTGGTCGACACAGTGCCGCAGGTCGAAGCCGAATTCGCGCGCCTCAATCGCGACTACGAGGTGACCCGCGAGGGCTACCGCGAGCTGGTCGACCGGCTGCAGAAGGCGCGGCTGTCCGAGCGCGCCGACGAAACCGGCGTCGTCAAATTCGAGGTCGTGGATCCGCCGGCCGCCGGGTTCGCGCCGGTCGCGCCCAATCGCGGCCGCCTGCTCATCATCGTGCTGGTAGCCGGGCTCGCGCTCGGCGGCGCCCTGGCCTATCTACTGCACCAGCTGCGGCCGGTGTTCAACAACACGCGCAGCCTGGCGGAAATCACCGGCCTGCCGGTGCTGGGCGCGGTGAGCATGACCTGGCTCACTCGCCACAAGATGGAGAGCCGGCTGCGCAAGATGGCGTTCGGCGGCGCGGCCGCGGCGCTGCTGTTGATTTTCACGGTCGTCGTGATGTTCCAGGGTCCGGGAGCGAGATTCATGCAACATGTGATGAACTGGGGATCGGCATGAGTCTCGTCGAGCTGGCACTGAAGAAGATGCAATCGGCGGCCCGCAGTGCCGTTCCCGGCGCGCACGCTCCGGTCGTGCGTCCCCCCGGCGTCGGCGAGACACGCTCGAACCTGCCGCAGGGAGTGGTCGGCGAAGTGGTGCAGCGGAGCAGCCACCGCAAGATCGAGAATGCCGACGGTTCGCTGGCCCAGGTTTCCGAGAAAGTCATTCACATCGACCAGAATGCGCTGCGCGCCGCCGGACTGGTTCCCCCCGAACACCAGCAGCGCGCGCTCGCCGACCAGTACCGCCAGATCAAGCGTCCGCTGATCAGTCAGGCGATCGGGCGCGGCGCGGGCTCGACCAGGCTCGATCGCGGTCAGCTCATCATGATGGCGAGCGCGATGCCCGGCGAAGGCAAGACCTTCACGGCGATCAATCTGGCGATGAGCATGGCCATGGAAAAAGATGTGTCGGTGCTGCTGGTCGACGCCGACGTCGCCAAGCCGCACATCAGCCGCACTTTCGGCGTCGAGAACGAGCCCGGGCTGCTCGACGTGCTGCGTGATGCCGACAGCAACGTGGAAGCGATGATCCTGCCGACCGACGTACCCGGCTTGAGCGTGCTGCCGAGCGGGCGCCGCTCCGAGACCGCGACGGAACTGCTCGCCAGTCATCGCATGGAAGAAACCGTCAGATACCTGGCGGAAAGCGACGCCGCCCGCATCGTGCTCATCGATTCGCCGCCGTTGCTGCTCACCAGCGAATCGCGCGCCCTGGCGCACTGGGTGGGGCAGGTGGTCATCGTGGTGCGCGCCGACAGCACTCCTCAACAGGCCGTGCTCGACGCCATCGACTATCTCGACGAAGGCAAGTCGATAAGCCTGGTCCTCAACCAGAGCAAAACTTCCACGCCCGGCTACTACTACGGCTTCGGCGACGCGAGCGACTCGCCGCCGCCATGAGCGGAAAGCGAAACCGCAAAATAACAACTGACTGGGAGACGAAGATGTCGCTTGCGTTGCGCGTTTGGTGGCCGCGGTTGATCCCGGCGCTGCTCGTGGCTTGTGGCGCGGCGCATGCGCAGGACGTCGATCCGGCGGCGCCGCGACCGGCGGGCGCCGACGAGCAGTTCGATTTGGCGCTGCGCGTCGGCATGAGCTCCTCCGACAACATCCGGCGCGCGTCCGAAGACGAGGAATCCGGCAGCATCGCCAGCGCCGGCGTCGATCTCGGCTATGAACATCACAGTCGGCGCGTGGCGGCCAACGTCGACCTCGACGCCACCTACGAAGATTATTCAGACGATGCCTTCGAAGACGGGATGGTCGGCGGCGTCGACGCCACGCTGCAGCTCGATCTCGTGCCGGAGCGATTCACCTGGTTCACCCAGGAGAACTTCGGCCAGATGACTTCCGATCCATTCGCGCCGAATACGCCCGCCAATCGCGAAGACGTCAACTACTTCACCACCGGCCCGGACTTCACGCTGCAGTTCGGCGGCGCGACCTCCTTGCGGCTCGGCGGCCGATACTCCGACCTCCAGTACGAAATCAGCCCCATCGACGGCAGTCAGGTCGAAGGCACGATCGCGCTGCAGCGCCAGCTGTCGAGCGCGTCGGCGGTCTCGGTCAACGTCGAGGATCGTAGCTACAAGTTCGATGATCAACTGGTGAACAACGACTATGACCGCCGCCAGACGTACTTGCGCTACCAGCTCTCAGGGTCGCGCACCAACATCACCGCCGATCTCGGCTACACGCAGATCGACGTCGACGGCGAGACCTCGAGCGGTTCGCTGGCGAGGCTGGCGGTCACACGCCGCATGTCGTCCGCCGCGACGATCACGCTGAGTTTCGCTTCGCAATTTTCCACCGCCGGCGACCTGTTCCGCGAAGGCCAGGACTCGATCGGCGTCAGCTCGCAGTCCGCGAGCCTCGTCGGCACCAGCGATCCTTTCACGAGCCGCGAGCTCGGGCTCAGCTACAAGTTCGAGCGCAACCGGACGGCGTTCGATGTCGGTGTGCAGTTCGACCGCGAACGTTACGAAACGCAGTCGGTGTTCGATCGCGATCTCACGGTCTGGCGCGCGAACTTCCGGCGACAACTGTCGGCGGTGCTGGACTTCTCGGTATTCGCGCTGCTCGAGCAGCAGGAATTCCAGTCGGTCGATTTCGACGACGACGAGCTGCGCGCGGGTGCGATTCTCAACTGGCAGATCGGCCGCCGCCTCTCGGCGCGCTTTCAGCTGGACCGGTTCGATCGCGACAGCAACGACGTGCTGGGTGAATACACGGAAAATCGCGCATCGATATACCTGATCTGGGCGCCGTCCCTGCACTGATTCATTTTTCGGGGAAGCGCGATGCTCGTGTGGTCATTCTGGATTCTGCTGCTCGTGGGCATCTACCCCTACGTGCTCTATCCACTGCTGGTGAGCGCTCTCGGCCGGCTGCTGCGCCGGACCGTGGCGGCATCCGACAGCTTCCTGCCGCGCGTCACCGTGCTCACCGCGGCGTTCAACGAGGCGCGGCACATCGAAGCGACGGTTCTCAACAAGCTGCGGCAGGACTACCCGGCGGAGCTGCTCGACGTCATCGTGGTCTCGGACGAATCGACCGACGACACCGACGAGATCGTCGCCCGCATTGCCGCGGCCGATGCGCGTGTGCGGCTGATGCGCCAGGTGCCGCGCAGCGGCAAGACCTCGGCCCTGAACCTCGCCATGCCGCTGGTGCGCGGCGAGATCGTGATATTCGCGGATGCAAATTCCATCTACCGGCCCGACACGGTGCGCCGGCTGGTGCGCAACTTCGCCGACCCCCATGTCGGCTACGTCACCGGAAAGATGCTGTACGTGAATCCCGACGGTTCGCTGGTCGGCGATGGCTGCAGCGCCTACATGCGCTACGAGAACGCGCTGCGCGCCGCCGAGACTCGCGTGGGTTCAGTGGTGGGTGTCGATGGCGGGGTCGACGCGGTGCGCCGCGAGCTGTATCGCCCGATGCGCGCTGACCAGCTGCCGGATTTCGTGCTGCCGCTGAGCGTGGTCGAGCAGGGACGTCGCGTGGTATTTGCCGACGACGCCGTGCTCACCGAAGACACGCTCAGCACCGGCGCCTCGGAATACCGCATGCGAGTGCGCGTCGCGCTGCGCGCGCTGTGGGCGCTGCGGGACAAGCGCGGGCTGCTGAATCCGTTGCGCACCGGTTTGTTTGCCTGGCAGCTGTGGTCGCACAAGGTGCTGCGCTACCTGAGCTTCCTGCCGCTCGCGGCCGCGATGGTGCTCAACTGGATGCTGCTCGATCACGGCGCGCTGTACGTCGCCGGCGTGATCTTTCAGGGCGTCTTCCTGGCGCTGACTTTCGCCGCGTGGATCGGCGCCGGCGGCATCGGGCGCTCGTCGGCGGGCCGCTATTGCCTCTATTTCGCGTTGCTCAACTGGGCGTCGCTGATCGCATTGACGCGCTTCCTGCGCGGTCAGAAGCAGGTGATATGGCAACCGCGCGTGGGTTGAAGGAGGGCGGCGAGCAGCTGCCCATCCTGTACATCCTCGACAATTTCCCGGATCCACACGCCGGTACGGAGGGGCAGTTCTGGCTGTTGTTCCGCAACCTCGATCAACGGCGGTTTCCCGCCACCATCATGTTGCTGCGCCCGTCGCAGTTTCTCAGCGAGCGGGTGCGCGCGGAACAGCTCAAGGTGCTCGGGGTCCGAAGCGTGCTGGCTCCGGGCGGCATCTTCAAACTACTCAAGGCGGCCTGGTGGGCGCGGCGTTCGGGGTTCGTGATCGCGCACATCTACTTCAACGACAGCGCCATCGCCTTCCCGATGCTGCTGAAGCTGCTCGGCATCAAGGTCATCGTCTCGCGACGGGACCTGGGCTTCTGGTACACGCCGCGCACCCTGCGCCTGCTGCGGTTCGTGGCGCGGTGGGTGGATCGCGTGGTGGCGAACTGCGAGGCAGTGCGGGCGATGGTCATCCGCGCCGAGGGGTTTGCGCCGGAGCGCGTCGAGGTGATCTACAACGGCATCGGGCGCGACAGCGAGGGCAATGGTGTCGCGACGCGCAGCGAATTCGGCATTGCCGAAGACGCGCGCGTCATCGTGGTGGTGGCGAACCTGCGCCCGCTCAAGCGCATCGACGATGCTCTATCGATGCTCGCCAGCCTGCAGACCCGGCTCGGGGATTGCCACCTGATCGTGGTCGGCGAGGATCGCGACGGCAAGAACGGCACCTCGCATCGCGAAGAGCTGCGCGCGCGCGCTGCCACGCTCGGTATCGCCGACAAGCTTCACTTCGCCGGCAAGCTCGCCAACCCCATGCCGGTGATCGCGCTGGCGGACCTGTGCGTGCTCTTCTCGGAGAGCGAGGGATTGTCGAACACGGTGATCGAATACATGCTCGCGGGCAAACCCGTGGTTTGCACCGACGTCGGCGGCAATGGCGAGTTGATCGTGAATGCCGAGACCGGGCACCTGGTGCCGGTCGGTGATATCGAGTCCATGACTCGCTGCGCGGACGACTTGCTGCGCGACCGCGCGCGGGCGCGTCTGTATGGCGAGCGTGGCCGCCAGCGCGCGCTGTCGATGTTCACGGCGCAGACGATGGTCCGCAAGCAGTCGGCGCTGTACGAGAGCCTCGCCGGTGGTGTGGGATGAACGAACTCGCCGCAGATTGGCCGAAAGTCAGCGTGGTCGTTCCCTGCAAGAACATGGGGGCGTACGTTGGCGACGCCATTCGCAGCGCGCTGTCGCAGACCCGTCCGCCTTTCGAGATCATCGTGGTCGACGACGGATCGACCGACGACACCCGCGATGTGGTGCGCGCGTTCGGAGCGCCGGTGCAGCTGTTGAATGGACCCGGCCGCGGCTCGGCGATCTCGCGCAACATCGCCATACTCGCGGCACGCGGCGAATACATCGCCTTCCTCGACGCCGACGATCTCTGGTATCCGCAACACCTCGAGCTGCAGATCGATCGCATGCGCGCCGAGGGACGCGCCTTCAGCTTCAGTGATTTCCATCGCACCGCCGATCCCGCGCGGCCGGGGCAGGGAATGCACGCCGGGTATACGAAACTCGCCGAGGGCAAGGTATTCGCCAACCTGCTGCACGAGAACTTCGTGCCGACGTCGAGCGCCATCGTCCGCAAGGACTTGCTGGCCGAGACCGGGCTGTTCAAGCCGCAGCTGCGCGGCGGTCAGGACTTCGACCTCTGGCTGCGCATTGCGCGTCGCGCGGAATTCACCTGGCTGCGGCCGTGCCTGGTTTTCCTGCGCCACCACGAAGGCAACATCAGCAGCAGCTCGAACTACCCGTACATGAACGCGCGGCTGTGGGAAGAAATCCATCGCGAGCATGCCGACTGCGAGCCGGCGGAGCGTCGTTACATCCGGCGGCGTCTGGCGCGCGAGCTGTATGACACCGGCCGGCACGCGATCCGCGAACAGAAGTTTTCGCTGGCGCGTGGCTACTTCGGGCGCGCGCTGCGCCACGGACATGGCTTCCGCGCGTTGCCCTGGTGGCTGATCAGTTGCGCGCCCGCACCCCTGGTATCGCTGCTGTTGCGCGCCAAGCGCGCCGTGTCGCGATCGGACGCCACCGCCGAGGGTCGCGCCACGAACGCCGGTCTGCCGCCTTCTCCCTAGAACAATCTGCGATGTCCACACCTACACCGAACGTCAGCATTGTCATCGCCACGTACAACATGGCGGAGCACGTCGCCGGCGCGATCCGTTCGGTCCTCGCGCAAACGGTGACCGACTTCGAGCTGCTGATCATCGACGACGGCTCCAAGGACGCTACGCGCGAAGCCGTCGAGCCGTTTCTCGCCGATTCCCGCGTGCGCTACGTGCGCCAGGAAAATGCCGGCCAGGCCCGGGCCACCAACAAGGGCATCGAGCTCGCGCGCGGCCGTTTCATTGCATTCTGCGACGCCGACGACCTGTGGACCGCCGACAAGCTTGCACTGCAGTTGCCGGCGTTCGAGCAGGGCGAAAGCGTCGGCGTCGTGTACGCGCGCAAACGCAACATCGGCGCCGACGGCCTCGAGCTCGCAAGCCCGCAGGACGACCCATCGATGCCGCGGCCGAGCGGTGCCATCACGCGCGAGCTCTTTTTCACGAACTTCATTCCTTATGGCACGGCCATCGTGCGCAAGGAATGTTTCGCGAAGGTCGGAGCGTTCCGCACGGAGTTCCGCATGGGCCTCGATTGGGACCTGTGGCTGCGCATCTCGGTGCACTACCAGATCCGGTTCGTCGACGCGGTGACCTATCTATACCGGATCTGGCCCGGGCAGATGACGCGCAACTGGCCGGCGATGTACGAATGCGCGTTCCGCATCATGGACCGGTTCGCGCAAGAGCATCCCGGTGCGGTGTCGCCGGCCACGCTGAAGCGCGCTCATGCCGATACCTACGCTGGCCGCGGACGGCTCCGCTCGGTCGTGTACGGCGAATACCGCAACGGTTTTGGCGATGCATTCACGGCACTGCGGCACGACGCCCTGTATGTGCCGGCGTGGAAACTGCTGGCGCGTCTCTCGCTGTTGTCGCTCGGCCTGTCGCGCCCGAAGAAGGCAGCATGATGGAGCTCATCGCCAGGCACGTCGGCTATCCGGCCTGGGAAATCAAGGAACGATCGCAGCGCCTGCGCGAGCTCAAGCGCCTGGAAGCCTCGCAATTCTGGCCGCGCGAGAAGATCGAAGCGCAGCAGCTCGAGCGCCTGCGCGACATCGTCGCGCACGCCGTCGCGACCTGCGATTACTACCGCGAAACCTACCGCCGCCTGGCGGTGCCACCGATCCGTACGTTGCGCGATCTGGCGACGCTGCCATTCGTCTCCAAGCAGGACCTGCGCGCCGAGGCGCAGCGGTTCCTTTCCAGTGCTCCCGGACCGGGCATGTTGTTCGAGGCGCGCACCGGCGGCTCGACCGGTCGCGCGCTCACGGTATTTTTCGACAAACGCTGCCAGGAATTTCGCAACGCGGCTGCCATGCGCAGCGATCGCTGGGCCGGCCGCGATCTCGGTGTGCGCACCGCGGCCATCTGGGGCAACCCGCCGACCGACGAATCGCTCAAGGATCGCCTGCGCAATGCGCTGCTGAGCCGGCTGGTCTACCTGGACACCATGGGCCTCAACGAGCAGTCGGTCGACGAGTTCGTGGGGATGTGGCGCAGGCGCCGGCCGAAGGTGATCTTCGGCCATTCGCACTCTATCTACATGCTGGCCTGTTTCCTGCGCAAGCGCGGCATCGACGACGTGCGGCCCCAGGGCATCATCTCGACCTCGATGATGCTGATCGAGTCCGAGCGCAAGGTGATCGAGGACGTGTTCGCCTGTCCGGTCACGAATCGTTACGGATGCGAGGAAGTCGGACTGATCGCCGCGGAGTGCCCGAAGCACGAAGGGCTGCACATCAACTGGGAGCACGCCCTAGTCGAGTGCCTGCGCCCGGACGGCTCGCCCGCCGCTGCCGGCGAAGAGGGCGAGATCGTGGTCACCGACCTGTTGAATCGCGCCATGCCGCTCATCCGCTATCGGATCGAAGACGTCGCGGTGCCGTCCGCGCGTGCCTGCAGCTGCTGGCGACCAGCGCCGATGTTCGAGCGCATCGTCGGACGGGTGGCCGACTTCCTGGTGAAGATCGACGGCACGCTGGTGGCGGGAGTGTCGCTGGTCGAAAGAACGCTGACGAAGATCGACGGCATCGACCAGATGCAGATCGTGCAGGAAGCTGTCGACCAGATCGTGCTCAATGTCGTGCCGGGGCCAGCGTTCTCGGCCGACGCCGAAGCCGCGTTGCTCGGCGAGTTTCGCGAGGTGTTTGGCGGGCGACCATCGATCATCGTGAACAAGGTGGCGGCGCTCACCCAGACGGCGGCTGGAAAATACCGCTTCTCCATCTGCAAGGTGCCGCAGCCGGCGCGCGCCGGTTGATTGCGCCGAGAACGTTTTGACAGCACTTCTCGAATCGGCGTGGCGTTTCGCCGCGACCCTGGGCGGCCGCGCCGCGCTCAATGCCGTCTATGGCTGCGAGCCGCTGATCCTCATGTATCACCGATTCTCCGCGGAGCCCGCTCCACGTCGCGTCAGCGTCGCGGCTTTCGAGCGGCAGATGAGTTATCTTGCGCGTCACGCGAACGTGGTGACCATGCAGGAACTCACTGCCGGCCTCCGCTCAGGAATCTCCTGGCAACCCGACACGGTGTCCATCACCATCGACGATGGCTACGCCGATCTCCACGACCTTGCTTTCCCGGTGCTGCGCAAGTACGGCTTGCCGGCGATGGCGTTCATCACCAGCGATTTTGCGCGCGGCGCGCTCTGGCACTGGCCGGACCAGTTGCATCACATACTCATGAACTGCGCCGCGCCCGCCCTGCGTGTCGAAACCGGAAGCGGGGCGCTGGAGCTGGCGCTTTCGACCGCGGCGCAACGGCTGGCGAGCTGGAATCTGCTCGCCGACTACTGCCACGAATTGCACGAGGCCGCGCGCGAAGAAGAAATCGCGGCAGTGTCGCGGCTCGCGCGGGTTCCGGTGCCCGCTCGGGCGCCGCCCGAATACCGTGGCGTGGACTTCCATCAATTGCGCTCGATGATCGCCGGCGGACTCTCGGTGGGCGGGCACAGCGTGACGCATGCGCGACTGCCGACGCTCACCGACCCGGAGTTGTCGATGGAAATCGAGGGCTGCAAGAAGACGCTCGAGCAGCAGTTGCAGGTCGCGGTGAGCAGTTTTGCCTATCCTTTCGGAGCGCCCGGCGACCACGACGAGCGCATTCATGGCGCGGTGCTGCGCGCCGGATTCGACAATGCGAGCGTCTCGTATTTCGATGCGCACCTGTATGACGACATCTACGCACTGCGCCGATTCGGTGTCAGCGGTGACTTCTGGGACTTCATCAAGGTCGTGGGCGGATTGAAACGTGCGCGTGCGAAGCAGCGCGAACACGCGCGCCGGCCCAATTCACGTGTCCGCACCTGATCCATGGCCGGCGCGATGAAAGCCAGGTCGAAACGTCGCGGCGCGTCGCAGCCCGTCGGCACGTATGTCGAGCCGGCGATGCCGGTCTTCTTGCTGTTCCTCGGATACGTTCTCTACATGTACCTGCAGGGTGGGGTGCGCTGGCCGATGCTGGGGCACATCCGTTTCGAGCTGATCATGGGCGCCGTGCTCGTGCCGATCGCGCTGGCGGTGGTGGCTCGCCGCAGCCACGAACAGGAACGTGCGGTCGCGCGCTGGGCATATTGCCTGCTCGCGGTCATGTTGATGATGGTGGCGTTTTCCTGGTTCCCGGCCTATTCGTGGGATGTGTTCTGGGACCGCGGCGTGAAATTCGCGGCGTACGGCCTGTTCATCGTCGCCTTCGTCACCAGTCCACGAGCGTTGCGCTGGTTCCTCGTCGCCTTCCTGCTGGCGTTCTTCAAGATGGGTCTGGAAGGACTCATCGGCACCATCACCGGCGCGCTGGTGTGGGAGAACCAGGAGATTCCCCGTCTGCACGGCGCCACGCCTAACTACGAGCATCCGAATTCGTTCTCGGGGACGCAGCTGGGCGTGTTGCCATTCATCTACTATCTATATCCGCTGGTTCCGCGGTTGTGGAAGATCATGCTGCTCGTGCAGCTGGCGCTGTGTACGAACGTCGTGCTCCGCACCGGATCGCGTACCGGTTATCTGGCGTTTCTTGCCGCGGTCGTGTCGTTCGTATGGCTCGCGAAGAGTCGTGCGCGCGCGTTCGCGGTTGTCGTGTTGCTGGCGGTGATCGCGGTGCCGTTGTTGCCCGCCGATTACGTCGGTCGCTTCACGAGCATCTTCGAGGATAAATCCGAAGTGGGCCAGGACACCTCGGTCGGCAAGCGCAAGGAAATCATCGTCGACGCCAGCGAGGTGTTCCTGAGCCATCCGTTCGGGATCGGTGTCGGCGCGTTCCCGCTCGTGCGCGAGCAGCTATTCGGGCGCAAACAGGACACGCACAATCTCTACCTCGAGATCGCGACCAATCTCGGTGTCCAGGGAATCGTCGTCTTCATCGGATTTGTGTCCGCGGTGTGGATCGCATTGGCCCGGTTGCGACGTCGTCTCGAGCGGCATCGCGAGGAGCTGCGCAAGCTGGCGCTCACGGGCGACACGGCCGCGGCGCATTCGGCCGACGTGGAATTGCTGCTCGCCTGCGCGAAATCCGCCTGGATATTCCTCGTGATCCGTCTCGTGCTCGGCGCGTTCGGCATGGACATGTACGAGATCTACTGGTGGTTCCTCTCGGGACTGGTCATCGCGTTGATCCGCCTGAATGGCGTCGCCGAACAACGCACGCTCGAGTTCGCGGCCGGCGCCGGCAAGGAACTGCAGCCGTCGGTGTTCGATCAGGCGAGCCGGATCCGCCCGCGGCGCTGGAGGCGTGCGGCGGCGACGGAAAAAGAAGCCGCGCGAAACTCATGAGCGCCATCCGGACTGCGTTGCGCGAGTACGGTTTCTCGAAGTACGCGCTCAAGGAGGCCGCAGTCGGCTCGGCGTCTCTGCGGCGCCTGTTCGATGCGTTCGCCTGCGCCCGCGCCAGGATTTATCGCGTGGCTGGTCGCACTTACGAGCAGGCCCATGTCGTCTGCCAGGCGGTCAGGCTCATGGAAGATCACGCGCGCAGCCGCGATTTGAACAATTTCCACGCGGAAGTAGTGCGCAACGCAGGGATTGGCACGTCCGCCAACGCCATCCGGGATTCCTATCTGCAATCGCCACGATCGCAGGCAGATGCGCTCGAGTACCTGCGTCATGGCGCCGACTTCGCCGCGCGCATGAAATTCCCGCGCTCACCGGATGATGTCCGGCGGCAGGGAAATCTCGTGGTGCTGAAGATGCATGACGCAGCGCGCGGCGAAAAGGGCGTGTTGTATCTGCAGTACTCCGAATCGATCCGCGCATTCGTCGCGTTGTTCGACATCGAGCGAATCGCGAAGAATTATCGGCTGGTCGTCGAGCCGAGCACCTGGGGCTACCAGGACGAAAGTTTCCTGCTGCTGGTTCACGACAGCTTCGACGTGCTGGTACAGAGCCAGGATCCGGTGGATTACCGGTACATCGAAGGCTTGCGCAGCAATCTCGTTCCGCTGCCGTTCGGCGCGGGTGACTGGATCGATGCCGAAAGCTTCGCGCCGTCCGACGAGCCCAAGACATTCGACTTCGTGATGGTGGCGAGCTGGTCGCCGGTGAAACGTCACGCGTTGTTCTTCGACGCATTGGCGGCGGCTGGACTACGCAATGCGCGGATTGCACTGGTGGGCTATCCGTGGGAGGGGCGCACGCGACAAGACATCGAGAAGCTGGCCGCGCGCGCGGGCCTCACGAACGTCTCCATCTTCGAACGCATTCCGCGCGCCGAAGTGGCCGCGGTGATCCGCCGGTCGCGGGTCGGCGTCATGCTGACGCGGCGAGAAGGCGCCAACCGCGGAATCTATGAGTGCCTCTTCTGCGACGTGCCGATCGTGGTGTCCGCCAGCAATCGCGGCGTGAACAAATCGTTGATCAACGAGCGTACCGGCCGGCTCGCGAGTGATGAAGAATTGCCGACCGCGCTGCGCGGCATGCTCGAGAACACCGGCGATTTCCGCCCGCGTCAGTGGATGGAGCTGCACACCGGCTATCGCAACACAGGCCGTGCGCTCGATGTGGCCATTGCGACGCTCGCGCGATCCCGCGGTGAGAGTCACTCGACGCCGATCGCCGGCATCCGCAGTTCGCCCGCGGCGGCCTACGTCGACGAAGGTGAGCGGACGGCGATCGATGCCGAATACGCGAAGCTGCGGCTGCTGCTCCGGCTCCGCTGACGATCAGCCGGCGTTTGGCTTCGCGGGCGCGTGGCCTGGCAGACGCAGTGCGGTGGCGATCCGATAGAGCAGATTGGCGAACGGTTTCCGCGCCGGGATATCGACCGTGACAGTGATCACCCATGCGACCAGGAATGCCAGCGCGAACATGATCGCAAGGGCGGCGGCAATGCCGATCTGCGGCCGCAGCAGCGCGTAGACGAGTACGCCGAGCGAGGCATGGGTCAGATAGAGCGGATAGGTCAGTTCGCCGAGGCGCCGCGCGACGGCCATCTCGCCGCGCGGTCCGCGCCGCAGCGTGAGCAACAGGAAAATCACGAAAAACGCCGTGGTCAACGCGGGCACGACGAACGCGGAGATCGCATCCGGCGTGATGAAGTCGGCGCGATTCGAGGACGCCGCGCACCCGCAGCTGACGGCGCACACGGCGAGCATCACGCCGCGAAGCACCGTCATTCCGCGCGCAAACACCAGGTAGAAGACGCAGCCGGCGATGAAGAAAGGACCGTAGGGCGCGAGGGTCAGGTATTTCACCACCCACGGCACCTCGAATGTCTGCGCGATGACGGAAGCCGCGAGCCACAGGCACAACCACGCTTCGATGCGCTTCATCTGCCGGCACAGCAGCGCGAGCACGATCAGCGCGTAGAAACGGATCTCGATCTCGAGCGTCCAGTAGATGCCTTCGATGAGCGGGGCCTTGAGGGGCGCGGGCATCATCGTCGCGTTCGCGAGGATGGTGCGCAGGTTCAATGGTGTCGTGCCGATCGAAGGGGCGACCCGGGCCAGCAGCGTGATGCACAGCATGGAGAACACCAGGCTGACCCAGAACGAAGGATACAGTCGGCTGACGCGGGAGATGGCGAATGCGAGAACGTCGCGACCGAGCGAGCTCCACAGGATCACAAAGCCGCTGATCATGAAGAACAGCTCGACGCCGAGGTAACCGTAACGGGTGAACGAAGTCGCGACGGCCATGACCGGCTGCGCGCCATCGGCGGCGGACGGGTAACTCGAGACGAAGTGGTAACACGTCACCGCCAGCGCGGCGGCGAATCGCATCAGATCGAGGGCGGGAAAACGGGAGTTGGAGAGGGCGGGGGTTGGCGACACGCCGGCAGCATACCAATCCCGCGGTCGCCGGCGCTGCAAAGCAAAAGAGCCCGGAGTCTCGGGACTCCGGGCTCTTCGGATTCAAGGCACGTGCCAGGCACGCTGCCCGTCAACTTCGATCAATTCACTCCGGTGGGCGGCTTCGGCGTCTTCACTGGCGGCGGCGGAGTGCCGGCTGAACCGCCAATGGTCACCGGGATGCCCTGGCTGTTGGCCGTGCCGTTCGCGTCGACCACGTACAGATAGGCCGATCGGCCGGCGGTGAACTGTCCGGAGTTCACGCGGACCGAGATCGACGAATCGCTCCAGGCGGTCGCGATCTGGATTTCCTTGGTCCTCGAAGCAGACCACGTCGCCGCATCGCTGATCTCGACGCGCGCCTGCGTGAAGTCGGCGTAAATGTCGTCGTAGTTGTACGAGCCGGTCGCGGGGCAGGAAGCGTCCCGCGAGGAGGAATCCAGCATGTTCGGATAGTCGAGCGTATGGCCATTCATCATGAGGCTCGAGTTGAGCCAGTTCGATTTCGTCCACGCCTGGGTGCCGTTCACCCACACGGTGAACTGGTTCTTCGAGGCGTCCGCCCAGACTTCGATTCGATGCCACTGGTTCGCGGTGAGCGCGGGGCCGGTGCCCCACTCGGTAGCGGCGCCGGAGCAGGTGCCGGAGGTGCATTCCGAGAATCCGCGCACCATGTTGTTGGTGCAGCCAGAGGATAGGTAGACGTCGTTCATCGGTGACGTCGCGTAGAAGCGGAAGAGTTTTCCAGACTGCGTGTTCGCGGGCATCATGAATTTGAACGTGGTGTAGAGCTGGTTGCTCGAGCCGGAAACGTTGGCCGAAAGACCGCCCGCCTCGTCAGTCACATACGAACGCTTGATGTACTTCGTTGAGTTGACCGGGCCGCCGTTCTGGATGCCGAGCTCGGAAGAGCTGGGGCTCCAGGGCGAGTCGCCCTTCTGCGCATAGAAGCCATGCGAGTTGATCTGGCCGTCCTCGAAGTCCTTGAAACGAAACATCAGGAAGTTGCCACCCTGCCAGCTATCGGAATTGCTGTTGTTGTTGGCGCGCGTGCCGAAGCCCGAACCCGAGATGGTGATGGAACTGCCATGGCTGACCGTGCCACTGACCCCGGAGACGGCCGGTGTGGCGTTGGCGGTGCCCAGGTGCAGTATCGAGCCAGAGGCGATCAACGCGGTTATACGAAGGATCTTGCGGGTAATGCTCATATCCATGCGGCGCTCCAATTTCATTCGTTCAATACAATTGAGATTGACGAGGTATGCGAGCGAATGCTGGTTCCAGGTTTTCGAGGTGTGACGCAGTTCGCATCTTTCCCGGAACCATTTGGCCAATGCCGCTCGACCTTGCAGTTGCTCGCGTTGAAACGAGCCTCGTCGCTATCCGACAGCAAACATGTTGCGTACTATTAAAGCGAGTATGGGAGTTGGGTCCCGCGACTCGCAAGAGTCTCAGTACGGCGACAACCGCAGCAACTCTGCGTACGCAAAACCCTTGCGGGAAAGGGTGTTTCGCACGGCTTGCGCGGCCACCATTGAAAAAAGTGCACGCCCGGCGAAGCGCCTCATGACGTCGCGCGAGACAGGAAACGAAAAAAAGTGAGCGGGGCTTTGCCCAATTCTTCCGCGAATTCCCAGCGCATCGCGATGCTCGCGCCCGGCGAAATATTCGGCGGCGCCGAGCGGCAGATACTGCTGCTGTTGTCGCATCTGGCCGGCGGCGGACACAGCGCCTATCTACTTTGCTTCCACGATCGCGAGCTGGCGGCGCGCGCGCGCGCGCTCGGCATCCCGACCCTGGTGCTGGCCGCGCGCCCGGCGTTGAGCTTGCGCAACGCGCGGCTCATCGGCGCGCTGCTCGCGCGCGAACAGATCCCGGTGCTGCACGTCCATGGCTACAAGGCCGCGGCGCACGCACTGCTGGCGCGGCGCCACGCGGCATTCAGCGTCGTCAGGACGGAGCACGGCGGCATGGAGGCGCAAAACGCCAATCCGCTGCGCAATCTCAAGCCGCGATTGTTCCGCGCCGTCGAAAACCTCGCCACGCGCCTGCTGCGCGGCCACGTCGTCTACGTGACCCGCGACCTTGCGCGGCAGGCGGCGCAGCAGCACGCGGGAGTCGCGAGCAGCGTCATCGTCAACGGGGTCGAGCCGATCGGCGTGCATGCGCCGCCGCCCGAGCTCGCGCGCGGCGCGGGACATTGGAACGCGGTGGTGGTCGGGCGCCTCGAGCCGGTCAAGGGAATCGAATTTGCGATTCGCGCGCTGGCCAATGCGTGCGTCCCGCAGCGCGTACGTTTGTGGATCGTCGGTGATGGCCCGCTGCGCGCGGAGCTCGAATCGCTGGCGCGCTCGCTGCTGCCCGAGGGCCGTGTTCATTTCGCCGGGTTCCGCCGCGACGCGGTCTCATTCATCGCGAACGCGGATGCATTGCTCATGCCGTCGCTGCACGAAGGACTGCCTTACACGCTGCTCGAGGCAATCGGCGCCGGCGTGCCCGTGGTCGCCAGCGATGTCGGCGGCCTCGCCGAAGTCCTCGTGAACGAGCGCAGCGCGCTGCTGGTGCCGGTCGGCGACGTGGCAAAGCTCGCCACCGCAATCGCGCGCCTCGCGACCGATCAGGGTCTGGCAAGAGCCCTGGCCAGTCATGCCACCGAAACCGTGGGTCGCGAGCACACCGCGCAGAAGATGGGCGACGCCTACCTCGAGCTGTACCGGTCGCTCAACGCGGATTGAGCGGCGTCCTGCCGCGCGCGAGGTCGCGCACACGATAGATCGCCGAAGCGGCCGGGTGCCTCACTACCTGCAGTGTCGCCAGCGCGCGTGTTCCGGTGCTGATGCGCGCCTTGTAGTTGGTGTGCTTGCCGGAGCCGCCGAGAAAGTCGTAGCAATCGACGCGCGCCGCCGCCGCCTGTTCCATTGCATGACCCAGGTGCAGCAGGCCGAGCGACACGCTGCGATCGAAGGCCGGGTCAAAACCCATCTGCAGGTTGTATTGACGAGTGCCGACGCGAATGTCGTACAACGCCGAAACGACACTGTCGGCGACCTCCATCAGGGAGACGATGGGCATCGCCCCCTCGGGAAGAATCGCATGCAATGCGCGCAGAAACTCCAGCCTGCCGGTGTCGTAGGCCGCTTGCCGCCAACGGCGCGCGTGCAACGCGTTGAGGGTGTCGAGACCGGCCATGACATCAGCCGCGTCGAGAGTACGAAGCGTGACTTCGCCCTGCTGTCGAAGCCGCGCGCGGTTGTTCAGCAGGCGGCGTCGTGCGCCAGCCGGCAGGGCGCGCGTGTACGCGTCGAATCCCGCGCCGAGATGCGCCTGGTAGGACTCGCTGACATCGAGCTCGCGCAAGAGCCAGCGGTTCTCCGTGCACCAGGAGCGCAGCGCATCGTGGAATTGGCCATCGCGCGGCGTGAGCGTGGCGACGAATTCGTCCCATTCGAGCTGCGCCATCCGCGACAGGAGCTGGCCGGGTTTTCCGCCGGTCGTCGCGCACAGCGGCTCGAGGTATTCGCTCAGCATCACGCGGTCATCGCGCCACGCGCCGCCGACGAGCTGCAACGAGCGCAGGTTCAGCAGTGGCAACCGGCGGGCGCGATGCACGTACAGCGGGGCGAGCGCTGACAGCGCGCCGTCCGCCGCGCGTGCAGTGACTGTCTGCAACTGCGCCTCGGGCAACGCCGAGCCGTAGCATTGCCACCAGACCCGTTGCCACTCCCAGCCGAGGAACAGCGGATCGGCATTGCTGCGACGCTGCAGTTGGCGCCAATCGTCCGCCGAAGGCGGTGGGGCTGGCGGCGCCTCTGACGTAGTCGGGTCATTCATGCGTGTGTCCCGACACGGGGCGGTGTCAGCCGCGCGCGGCCGTGGCGAGTTGCTGAAGCCGCGCAACCAGGGTCGCGGCGCAGGCATTCCACAGCCGGTCGATTCGCTCCCGCGCCGCGGGCATGCGCGCGCGCAGTGCCGCGTATCGTTCGCGAGCATCGCGCACCACGCTCGCGAGCGACGCGACCGAGTTGTCGGTGAACAACGCGGCGTCATGAAACAGCTCGACGCTGGCGCGATTGCCGGAAAGCACCAGCGGATTGCCGACCGCCATTCCCTCGTACGCACCGCAAACCAGGCAGTCGTCCATGGTAGTCAGATCCATGATGATGTCGCTGGCGGCCAGCAGCGACCAGTATTCTTCCTCGGGCAGGAATCCGGTCAGCCGCACGTTGGCCGGGAGCGCGTCGCGCACGCGGGCGGGCAGGCGCGCCGGGTTGCCGGTGATGGCGTAGCGCACGCCGTCCGCGGCGGAGCGTGCGGACTCGATGACGGACTCGATGGGCTCATCGTCGGCGAAAGTCGAGATCACCACGATCTGGAAGGCACTGGCATCCCTGGCGGCCGCGGCATGTTCCGGCGCGGTGGGAATGCGATCCGGCAGACTCAGCGCGCGTCCGCCGCGCGATTCGACCCGCGACACGAGGGCGGGATTCGACACCACGACCAGCGCCGCGCGGCGCAGGACCAGATAGGTGAGCATCCGGATGAGCGCGCCCGGATGTAGATAGGGTTCAACCGCTTCGTTGTGCGCATCGACGATCAGCGCGTAGCGCAGGAACGGGCGCAGCGCCAGGGCCAGCAGCGACAGCACCAGTGACGGGCTCTGGACCATCACCAGGCGCGGGCGCGCGCGCCGCAGCGCGCCGATGGTCCGGCCCGCGAGAGTGAGGTAGCGGGCGAATCCGCGCCGCGGCGAGGTGAGCACCATCCGCGTCATGCCGAGGTGCTGGGCGATCTCGGTGGTGCGGCGGTGATCGACCCATGTCAGGAACACCGAATCGGCGGCGGGTGAGCCCGGCTCGATCATCAGTGCGCGGCGCCGGCGCGCCAGAGCTGGAACATCAGGAGCGAGAACAGGATCTTGCTGTGCTTCTTCTTCAATCCCACGTGCTCGTCGCGAAGCTTGCGGATGGTCGCGAAATTGAACAGCCCATCGCGCTCGATGGAATCGCGGCTCACCACGCTGTCGAAAAACGGCAGCAGTGGGCCTCGCAGCCAGCGTCCCATGGGAGCTTCGAATCCCTGCTTCTTGTGGTAGATCATGTCGCGCGGCAGCCAGCGTTCGGCGATGCGCTTGAGCAGATATTTCTGCTTGAAGCCGCGCACCTTGAGCGAGGCGGGCATGCGCGCCGTCAGTTCCACCAGCCGGTGGTCCAGGTACGGCACGCGCAGCTCGAGCGAGTGCCACATGCTCAGGCGATCCGAGAGCGTCAGGATGTCGTCCATCAGGTAGGTCTGAAGATCGGTGCGCAGTGCGCGCTCCAGCTGCGAGGCGATCCTGCCTTCCTGGAACGGCCCGCACATCACCTGCGCCGTCTGCGCGGCGTCCATGCGGCCCGCGACATCCGGCTTGTACAGCTCATTGCGCGTGATCCACGAGAGCGTCGCCATGTTGTCCTGGTAGCGCGCCGGCGCGTCCATGGATGCGGCGCGCACGAAGCGCTTCAGATGGTCGACCGCATCGCTGGAGTTCGCCGATTCGGGAATGGATTGAATGAGGGGCCGCACCACGCGTTCACGCAGCCAGCGCGGCACGCCGGAATAGCGTTCGGCGAGCACGACGCCGAGATGGCGCCGGTAGCCGCCAAACAATTCGTCGCCGCCCAACCCGGTGAGCGCCACCTTGACCTTGGACCCGGCAATTTTCGAGACGTAGTAAGACGGCACGACCGAGTCGTCGGCGAACGGCTGATCGAACGCGGTCACGACGTCGGCAACGATTTCTTCGAAATTCGGCGTGACGTCGATTTCGTGATGATTGAGACCGTAGCGCGTCGCCAGCGCGCGCGCGTAGACGCGTTCATCGATGAACGATGAGCCGGCGTTGTTGAAGCCGACGGTGAAGGTCTCGACGGGCTTGCCGAGTATGTCCGCCATCATCGCCACCATGACGCCGCTGTCGACACCTCCGGAGAGGAACGCGCCGACCGGCACGTCGCTCACCAGGTGGCTCTCGACCGCGGCGCGCAGCGCCGTTTCGCAGTCTGCATGCCATTCGGATTCGCTGCGCGAATCGTCCGTGCCTTGCGGAAGCCGCCAGTAGGTCGCTTGCTGTTCGAATCCGTCGGCCCGACAGGTCAGCGTCGCGCCCGGCGCCAGTTGGCGGATGTCGCGGTAGATAGTGCGCGGGCAGGGTACGTTGGTGTAAGTGAAATATTCATCGAGCGCCTGGAAATCCATTTCGGTGGACACGGCGCCGCTCGCCAGCAAACACTTGATCTCGGAGCCGAAGACGATGCCCGCGGAGGTTCGGGCGATGAACAGCGGCTTGATGCCGAGCCGGTCGCGACCGAGCAGCAGCGTGCGGGTCTTCAGGTCCCAGAGCGCGAAGGCGAACATGCCTTCGAGATGCGAGGGGAGGTCGGCGCCGTGCTCTTCGTAGAGGTGCACCAGCACTTCGGTGTCGCTGTCCGTCGCGAAGCGATGGCCTTTCGATTCGAGCGTGCGGCGCAGCTGGCGGTAATTGTAGATCTCGCCGTTGAAGACCACGCAGACCGTGCGGTCTTCATTGAAGATGGGTTGCCGGCCGCCGTTCAGGTCGATGATCGCCAGTCGGCGCATCGCCAGGCCCACCGAGCCGTCGTAGAAGTGTCCGGCACCGTCGGGCCCGCGCCGCGTTATGCGATCGTTCATCGCCAGCAGACGGTCTTCGGAGATGAGTCCGTCCTTGACCAGAAACCCGCAAATTCCACACATCAGCGCTGGGCCACTCGCGGCGGAAACAAGGAATTGCGTACGCCGGATGCGATGTTGGTGCGGTCCCAATAGGCCGAGCGCAGGACATAGCCCAGTGCTCCGCGCTTCTCTCGCCATGGCAACGATGCGCGGCACACCGTGAAGACGCGGTCGAGGTGGCGTCGCAGAACTGGTGGCCATCGTGTCGAGGTTCGCGCCGTGAGCATGCGCTGTCGCTCGGCATCCGGCAGCAGCGATGAGAACGAGCCCCGGTCGAGCCGCCGAAACAGAAAGACTTCCTCCAGCTTGCGAAAACCACCGTACAACGCGAGCTCTGCCATCAACACCATGTCCCCGTCGAGATATTCGCGGTCGAGGCGCGTCTTGCGCAGGGCACTCATGCGGATGAGCCCGCTCTGGGCGTTGTTGCAGATGAGCTCGTTGGTGACCCGGACGAACCGTGTGCACGCGGAGGCGTCGAGAATCTCGGGGTCACTTTCCTGTTGGCCAAAAACCGCACCGCTATCGTCGATTTGCGCAGTATTGCCGTAGCACAGGGCGAATTCAGGATGAGCGCGCAATTCCTGTAGGCAGTGTTCGAGCATGTACGGCGGGCAGATGTCGTTGCCTGCGGCCCACTTGAAGTAGGGGCTGCGTGCCTGCCGCGCGACGAAGTTCCAGTTGAACGTGGCGCCGCGGTTTTCCGGCTGACGCACGTAGCGTACGCGCGCATCGCGGCGCACGTATTCCTCGCAGATGGCCGCAGTCGCGTCGGTCGAGCCGTTGTCGGAAATCAGCAGTTCGAAATCGCGGAAAGTCTGCGCGAGCAGACTGTCGATGGCGGCGCGCACATGCGCCGCGCCGTTGTAAACCGGCATGCCGATCGTGATCTGCGCGGCTCCCGGAACCCCCGTGTTCATGCGATGGCCGGCAGCCCAGTCGACGAAACGACGCGCGGATCCAGATTCACGATGCCGCGCACGTCGACCTTGCTGGTGATGAGCAGGGTCGCCGCCGGCTGGATCTGATCGAAAACAGTGCCGACGTCGTAGCGATAGAGCAGCGTGCTCAGGTGAAAATTGCCGCGCGCGAGGTGAAGCTGCAGGTCGAATTCGTACTTGTGCCGCTCGCCCGCCTTGAGATTGAGCGGGGGCTCGCCGAGCCGTTCCGTCGAGGTGTTGAAGACTTCGTAGTACTTGTCGTCGAGCAGCTGCAGCACGCAGGCGACCTTGTTCACATCGCGACGCGCGCGCAGCGTCACCTCGACGCGAATCGTTTCGCCGCTCTCGAAATCAAAGCGCAGGCTGTCCGAGCCACGCACCAGGACCGACTCGATCATGACGTCCTTCGAGGCGTCGTCGGCGCGCACCAGCTTCGCCTGTTCCATGTACGTGTGGATCACGCTCGACGTCGGGCCGTCCTCGATCAGTTGTCCCTTGCGCATCAGGATGGCGCGTTCGCACAGGTCCGCCACGGCACGCAGGTTGTGCGACACGAAAATCACCGTCGCGCCGCTCTTGAGCACCGAGCGCATCTTCTCGACGCCCTTGGCCTGGAATACGAAATCGCCGACGCTCAGCACTTCGTCGATGATCAGGATGTCGGGTTCCATGTGCACCGCGACCGAGAAGCCGAGGCGCGCGAACATGCCGGAGGAGTAGCGCTTGACCGGCGTGTCGATGAACTCCTCCAGCCCGGAAAACTCGACGATCTCGTCGAACTTGCTGCGGATCTCGGCGCGCGTCATGCCGAGGATGACGCCGTTCAGGAACACGTTCTCGCGGCCGGTGAGATCCTGGTGAAAGCCGGCACCGACTTCGATCAGCGCGGAGAGCCGGCCATTGACGGTGATCTTGCCCTGGGTCGGTTTCATGATGCCGGAGAGGTGCTTGAGCATCGTGCTCTTGCCGGCGCCGTTGTGGCCGATGATGCCGACGGCCTCGCCCTTGCCGATGCTGAAATTGATGTCGCGCAGGGCCCAGAATTCCTGTTCCTTGAGTTCGGGAACCATCTTGACCTTGGAAAAAGCCCGACGCGCGAGCGCCGGAATGAGGTCGCGCAGCGAATCGTGGCGCTCACCGCGTTTGAACTTCTTGTAGATGTGCTCCATTTGCAGAGCGACTGGCGTAGACATGGATTGCGACCTCAAATGCTTTCGGCGAAATCAGCTTCGAGCTTCTTGAAAACCGTGTATCCCAGGAACAGGAAGAGCAGGGAAGCCACGGCGCTGTAGGTAGTCCAGAACGGATCGGGTGCCCGACCATCGACGATGGCGTTCGACATCGCTTCCAGCAACGGCGCGATCGGGTTCAGCAGAACGATCTTCTCCCACGAACCGAGCGCGCTCGCTGGATAGAGCACTGGTGTGAAGAAGATCGCGTAGGTCAGGAAGACCTCGACGATGTACTTCACGTCACGGAAAAAAAGATTCGTGGCCGACAGGATCATGGCGAGGCCGGTGGCCTGGACGATCATGAAGAAGAGCAGCGGAATGAACCAGAGTGCAGTCACGGTCGGCACGATGCCAATGATAGGCAAGGCGATCGCGACCACGACCGTCGCCACCGCGAAATCGAACAGGCTCGACAGCACCGCGGCGATGGGGAAGACCTCTTTCGGAAACGCGATCTTCGTGACCAGGGTCGCGTTGCCGATGAGACTGTTGGTACCGAACCGGATAGCCGAGATGAAAAACGCCCAGATGACCGCGCGTACGACAACCGACGCCATGTCTTCGGGCTTTATTGCGACGCCCGACCACTTGGCGGCTCCGATGCGTACCATTGCGCCGGCCCCGACGATCAACAGCGGCATGAGGATCGCCCACAGCAGGCCCATGACCGACTGTTTGTAGCGAACCCTGATGTCGCGCCAGGTGAGCAGGTAGAGGAGCTCGCGAGAGCGATAAAGAGTCTTCAGATGTTGCATGCGCGTTGTTGTCTTTCGTGTGTATCAGTGATTGAAGCGTAGGTACATTGCTCCCGGTCGTGTGTCGTCGGGAAGTACCGCCTGGCGTTGTTAGTTGCTCGACTCGAAGACGGCTACCCAGTCGGTGGCAGCCGGATCGACGGGCGGGGTCACGGCCTTTTGCCCGGTGCGCGCCCAGGGCGAGCCCGGCATTTCATCGAGCGCGCCTGTCGCGGGACTGAACCATCGCGCATGCACCACGCGGCCGGCGAATTGATCGAGGTTCACCGTGATGCCGCGCCGCGCGGGGACATAGACGAGACCTGTGTGCCGATCGGCCGAGCGCACGACCGCGGCTTGCAGCTCGCCGCTGCCGGCGCCCGAGACCAGGAGCGTCGCGTCCGGCTCGAGGTCCGGCCAATGCGCGAGTGTCAGAAGCTCCTTCAGGTGTCCGATGGTACGCGCGCCGGTCGAATCGAGAGCCTCGCGCCATCCCGCGGAGAATTGCCAGACTGTGTTGTGACCCATGATCTGGCCACAGGCGCCACTGAGTGACGCCTGGTAAGCCTCGCGACGCACGCCTGCTGCGTCGACGCCGTTCAGCTCGTACAGCGCCTCGATGAGAAAGAATGGCACAGGCGCGCGCGCGAACTCAGTGAGCGCGCTCGGAACGACGTTGTCACCGGAGGTGTAGATGTTGTTCAGTCGTAACCAGGAAGGCGTCGGTGTGGCAACGCCAAGCGCGGAGGAGTTGCGCCCACCGTGAAACGTGTGCAGCGAGTCGGGCGCGACGTCGATGATTCCCTCGGCGACGGCTTTGAAAAGCTCGCTTTCGGGCGGATTGAAGTCGCCACCATGGACCCAGACGACGTTCTTGCGATTCGCGAAACGATGCGCGAGGTAGCGACCGTATTCGTGGAGCCGCCATGAACCCTGCCGCACCATCTCCTGGTACCAGCCTTCGTCGCCGCCCTGGAATCCCATGTAAGCGGGTGCGAGCAGTACGACGATGCCGCGTTTTTCCGCCTCGACCAGCGCGAACTCCGCGTGCTCGAAGTAGCGCTCGTTGGGCGTGGAGAAATCTCCGGAGGTCAGGAACGGCGGCTCACCATAGGCGTTGTTTGGCGGATGGTCGGTGAACTTGTGCTCGATCAATGACACCAGCACCGTGTTGAACCCGCGCCGCTGGCGATCATCGAGATACTCGACAATCTGTTCTCGTGTAAGGCGCGCTATCAGCGACCATGCCGCGTCGCCCTGGAGAAAAAATGGCTCGCCGTTCGCGGCCTGCAGATAGCGACGTTGCGCCTCCGCATGCAACGGGAACAGCACGCTTGTAACGGGAGCGGACGGGGTGACGGGTGGGGTCGGGGCCGGGGTCTCGGGCGGTGAGCCGCTGCCCGAAGGAGTCTGCGCGCCCGTGCCGCCTCCGCCGCACGCGCCGAGGAGGAGCGTGACGAGTGCGATCAGCGCTTTTTCCTTCATGACCATAGAGATCGTTGCCAGCGGTACAGGTGGTTGTCGGGAGCGAGCCGGTTCTCCCGAAAATCCCGCGACGCATGATACAAAGTAAAGAAACCCGCCAGAATGCCGAGTTGTGCGGTTTTCCTCAAAGCTGTGACGCAGACTGTGTTGCCGTGGACGGTCAGACCACGGCATCCTTCGCGCCCTCGTTTTCGCACCGCAAATCCCTGTCCGGAAGTCTTATGTCCACGTATTCGGTCGCTCTGTATGGCTTGTTTGGCGTCAAAAATCTTGGTAACGAAGCAACGCTCGCCGCGACACTGGCGGCGTTGCGCGCACGGCTGCCAGGCGCACGGGTCACCCTGATATCGCAGCCTCCAGAAGCGGCTGCCGCGCTCGGAGAGGATTTTGCCTGCGTTGCGCCCGACCTGTTGCCGATCGTCCTTGATGAATCCAGCTTCATTCCGTGGCGACTGCGCGTGCCATTTCGTGCGTGTCTGCACGTGCTCACGGAGCCGTTTCGTGCCAGGCGAACGCGTCGTGCGGCAAGGGGACTCGGGATGGGGCTGTTTCTCATCCCGGGCACCGGCATCGCGGATGATTTTGGACAGGGCCCATTCGAAGCGCCGAATGAACTCGCACGATGGACTCGCGTGGCGCGTCGCATGGGCGCTGCCGTGCGGTTTGCGAGCATCGGCGCAGGTCCCGTCGAGCACCCGGTGAGTCGTCGCTGGCTTGGCGCCGCGCTTCGCAATGCGGACCTGCGCACGTTTCGCGACCTCGCCTCGCTCGAATTCGCGAGAAAACTCAAGGCCGCGTCGGACGCGGATGAGGTGCTCCCGGATCTCGTATTCAGCCTGCCGCTGCCAGAGGGGACCGATCGGCCGGTGACCTGGCCGCCGCGCACGATTGGCGTCGGCGTAATGCGCTATTCGGGCTGGAACGTCGTCGGTGACGAGGCAACACGAATTTATGCGCAATATCTGGCAAAGCTGGAGCAACTGGTAGCGCGACTGCTCGAGCTCGGATTCGCGGTTCGCCTCATCATCGGCAACCGCGGAGGCGACCTTCATCCGGTGCGCGACCTGACGAACGCATTCGCGAAGCGCCGCGACGTTGCGACCGAGCGGCTCACCGCGCCGACTATCCACTCCTATGCCGATGTCCTGCGCGAGATCGCCGCCTGCGACCTCATCGTCGCCACCCGTTTCCACAACATCCTGAAGTCGTTCCTGCTCGCACGGCCTGCCGTGTCGATCGGCTACGCCGCAAAGAACGACACGCTCATGAACGACATGGGGCTTGGCCAGTACTGCCACGGCATCGAATCATTCGAGCCGGAGAAAGTGATCGCCCAAGTCCGCGAAATCGCGGCATTGCCGCAGCCCCCGGTCGCGACGATGGTTCGCAAGGTCACGGAATACCGGCGCGTGCTGGCAGATCAGTTCGACCGATTGTTCCGGTTCGAACCACCGCGGTAGGTTAAAGCCGCGCTCCGGTCAGTCGATGACCTTGATGCGCGGGATCGGCACCACGAACTTTCCTCCCCAGGCGCGAATGTACGAGCACTGGGACACGATCTCGTCGGCGAGATTCCACGGCAGGAGGAATAGATAGTCCGGTTTCGTCTTCTGGATCTGTTCCGGCGCGAGAATCGGAATGTGAGTGCCGGGGGTGTACTTGCCCTGCTTGTACGGATTGCGGTCTACGGTGTAATCGAGGAAGTCTTCGCGAATGCCGCAGTAGTTGAGCAGCGTATTGCCCTTGCCGGGTGCGCCGTAACCGACCACGGTCTTGCCGGCGCGGCGCGCCTTGATCAGGAAGTCGAGGATGTCGCGCTTGGTTTCCTTCACCTGGTCCGCGAACTTCGCGTACGAATCCAACTTGTCGAGCCCCGCCGCGACTTCGCGGCCGCGCACGGCGTCGACGTTGTCGCTCACCGGCTTGGACTTGTCGTCATCGTGGCAGACGAAGATGCGCAACGAGCCGCCGTGGGTCGGAATTTCCTGCACGTCGAACAGGCGCAGGCCATGCGCCGCGAATACCTGCTGCACGGTGATCACCGACAGGTAGCTGAAGTGCTCGTGATAGATGGTGTCGAACTGGTTGTGCATCATCAGCTGATGCAGGTGCGGGAATTCCATCGTGATCACGCCACCCTGCCTGAGCAGGATTTTCATGCCGCCGACGAAATCGTTGAGATCGGGCACGTGCGCGAGCACGTTGTTGCCGAGCAGCAGGTCGGGCCGGCCGTGTTTCTCGGCGATGTAGCGCGCGGTCTCGCGGCCGAAGAACTTCACTTCGCTCGGAATGCCTTTTTCGATCGCCACCTTGGCGACGTTCGCGGCCGGCTCGATGCCGAGCACCGGTACGCCGCGCGCCACGAAGTGCTGCAGTAGATAGCCGTCGTTGCTGGCGATCTCCATCACCTTGCTCTGCTTGCCGATGCCGAAACGGGCCGACATGTCGTCGGTGTAACGCTTGGCGTGCGCCACCCAGCTGTCGGAGAACGACGAGAAATACGCGTATTCGCTGAAGATGTCGCCGGGCGCGACGAACTCCTCCAGCTGCACCAGCATGCACTTGGCGCAAACGTAGGCGCGCAACGGGTAGAACGCCTCCATCTGGTTGAGCTGCTGGGGCGTCACGTGGTTCTGGCAGGGCGGCGACATGCCGAGGTCGACGAACAGGTGACTCAACGGTGCGCTGCAGAACCGACAGGCAGGTTCGTGACCAGGAATGTGCTGTTCCATCGCGGAGACCGGCATTGACATGTACACCACCCTGTTGAATGAGCCGACGATTTTAGGTTCTGGCCGCCGGAGGTGCAGCATTCTGCGAGCGGCCATCGGCGCGCTTTGATAGCCACGTCACATTCAAAACGCAAAACGCCCGTCTCGATCGAGACGGGCGTTGCTATCGGCGGCCGGCGCGACCGCTGGTTGCGGTCGCGCTGTGTGCGACGGTTACGGCAAAGCGTGCGGCGTGCAGTTGCTGAGCGTTACGCCAAAGCCGGGCGAGAAATCGAAGCTTTCGATCATCGCGTTGTTTTCCGGAGGAGTGAGGTGAATCGTGTGGCTCTCGCCCGGGTTCAGCCAGGTCTCACGCCAAGTGTCCGTGCCACGCTGCCATTCGATGATGAGCACGACGCCGGAATGCGCAGTGACTTCGCAGCCATTGGCCCATGTGCCCATGTACGGATACAGCTGCTGTCCGGACTCTCCATAAACAGTTCGCGACGACTCGCCAGCGCGTGCATTGCTTGAATACGCGGAACTGGCGGGCCAGTTGATCACGGCGGAATACCAGTCTGCAGAAGTGCATCCCGGAACATTGCATCGCCAGATCGCGGGAACCGACTTGATCATGCCGGGTACCGGGTCATCTTCCGGCTCCGGCACCACCGCCGGCAGGGTCACGTCGTAACGGAATCCGCTGTCGCTCTGCACGCTCAGCACTTCTCCGATGGTGAGTTCGCTGAATGTGTAGGTACCGCCGGCCGAAATCGTCACGATCGCATGATGCGAGGGCGCGGCGGGCTGGCCGGCATACGCGGTGACCGTGCCGCTATGAACCGTGATCGTCGTGCCGTTCGCGATGATCCGCGGCAGGTAGATGGGCTTCGTGACGGTGTAGCCGAGCCGTGAGCTCGTCGCGTTCGCCGAAACCGGCCATACCAGGGCCTGGCCATCTTCGGAATCGCCCCAGGGGCAGGGCGTACCCGTGCAGCTCCACGCCACGTACTCTGACGGCGTACCGACGCCCGGCGCAGGAGGCGTTACAGTAGGAAGCGTAACTTGATAGGCGAAGTCGTTGTCACTCTGCACGCTGACGACTTCCGATGACGCGAGGCCCGAGATCGTGTACGTGCCGCCTGCGGAAATGGTGGTCAACTGACGATGTGAACCGTCGTTCGGCGCACCGGCATAGACGCCGGCAGTACCGCTGAAAAGATGGATTGTCGTGCCGTTGCCGTGCGACGCGCCGAGATAGATGGCCTTCGTCGTGGTGTAGCCGAAACGCGCGCTCGACGGCGTTGCCGCAGCCGGCCACTCAATCGCCTTGCCGCTGTCGGAGTTTCCCCACGGGCAGGGCGTTCCGGTGCAGTTCCAGACGACAGCGACGGACAAAGTGCCTTCGGCCGGTGGGGTTGGCGGCGTCGGCGGTGCCGGTGGTGTCGTCGAGGGCAGAGTAATGACGTAGGCGAACGAAGCGTCGTCATTCTGCACGCTCAGGACCTCGCCGGCCTCGAGTCCGGACACGGTGAAAGTGCCGCCTGCCGAGATCGAGGTGAGAAAACGATGCGATGAAGCGCTCGGTGTCCCGGCGTAAGCGTAGGCAGTGCCCGACGCAATACTGACGACGAGGCCGTTTGCGAGACTGGTGGGCAGGTATATCGCCTGCGAAGTGGTGTAGCCGTGCCGCGATGATCCGGCTGCAGCTGTCGCTGGCCAGACGATTGCGTTGCCGGAGACCGAACTGCCCCAGGGGCAGGGATCACTCGTGCAGTTCCATGTTACGGGCTGCGAACTGCTGGAGACCTGGGCGAAGCCCGGCGATGCAGCAAGCACCATCGGGATTGCCGCCCATGCAAAGGTCCGAAAACGAGTCAACGTACGTCTCATGTAATCACTCACTCCACATAACGACTGCGCAAAAAGATTCAGTCGCCTAGTGCAAGCAAGTTATGTGCCTGTCGCTGTACACGCGGATTTTGCCGCAGTTGCGATATCTCGGCGCCTGCCAGTGTAAAGAATTTCGACGCTTTCCTCCGGTGCCTGGGGCTCCGGCCACAACCTCTCCGGTGGTCGCCGCCGCGCGCTTGCTCGCCACTGGCGGAACTCCTAACAACTCGGGTTCGGATCGGGCCGCTCTTCGAGTCCTGGCAGGTCCCTCGTGATGGATGCGCTCAATCAAAGGGTCGGTAAATGTCAACAGCCGGCTCCCCCACGCGATTGCGTCGATCAGTTCAAGCTTTTTGTCCCTGGTGGCCTCCGCCCGGGCCATTGATGGCGCGACCACACTAGACTTGCGCTGCTTGATGAGAGCGGCCACAACATAGTGTCCAGACCGCCTCGGATAATCAGCGGAGCGACTAGATGAAAGTGTTTGTTACGGGTGTCAATGGATACATTGGCGCTGTCCTCGCCCCTTACCTGTTGGAACGTGGACTCGAAGTCGTTGGATTCGACACGGGGTACTACCGTGACGGCTGGCTTTACAGCAACGACCGTCAGCTCGGCAAAATGCCGCTGACGATCAACAAGGACCTGCGCAAGGTCATGGCCGAAGACCTGGCCGGCTGCGATGCCGTGGCGCACCTCGCCGAGCTGTCGAACGATCCGCTCGGCCAGAACAATCCCGAGGTCACTTTCCAGATCAACCACCAGGCCTCGCTGAATCTCGCCCAGCTGGCGCGCGCGGCCGGCATCCAGAGGTTCGTCTACGCCTCGTCGTGCAGCGTCTATGGCCTGGGCACGGGCGAGTTCCTCGATGAGACCACCCCGCCCAATCCGCAGACCACGTATGCGGTATGCAAAACGCTGGTGGAACGCGACGTCGGCGCGATGGCCGGCCCGGATTTCGCACCGGTGTTCTTGCGCAACGCGACGGCGTTCGGCCCGTCGCCACGCATGCGCTTCGACATCGTTCTCAACGACCTCTCGGCGCTCGCCTGGACCTCCAAGAGGATCGCGATGACCAGCGACGGCAGCCCGTGGCGACCGCTGGTGCACATCAACGACATCTGCGAGGCGGTCTATCGATCGTTGATCGCGCCGGCGGATGCGGTGCGAGGCAAGGTGTTCAACGTGGGACAGAACTCGGAAAACTATCGCGTGCGGGAAATCGCCAGCATCGTTGCCAGTCAGTTCCCCGGTTGCGAAGTCACCACCGGCACCTCCGCCGGCGACAACCGCAGCTATCGCGTGAGCTTCGATCGCATTCACCGGGAACTGCCCGGTTTCAAGTGCTCGTACACGGCGACCGATGGCGCGCGTCAACTGCGCGAACTGTTCGAGCGCATCCAGATGCCGACCGAGATCTACCAATTCCGCGCGTTTACCCGCCTCAAGCAGCTGAAGTATCTGCAGGCGACGAACCAGATCGACGAAAACTTCTTCTGGAAGTGACATGCGTTTTCGCGAAACTCCATTGGCAGGCGCGTTCGTGGTGGAGGTCGAACCCCACTCCGACATGCGCGGCTATTTCACGCGCACCTGGTGCGCGGAGGAGTTCGAACAGCACGGACTGCCGGCGCGCCTGATGCAGGCGAGCCTGTCGCGGAATCTGCGGCGCGCGACGCTGCGCGGCATGCACACGCAATTGCCACCCTCACGCGAAGGCAAGATCGTGAGCTGCGTGCGTGGACGCATCCTCGACGCCATCGTCGACTTGCGGCCGGAGTCGCCCACGTTTCTGCAGCACTTTGCGATCGAGCTGTCCGCGGATGCGCACAACGCTCTCTACATACCGGCGACCTTCCTGCACGGCTTCATGACACTCGAAGACAACAGCGAAGTCTTCTACCAGATGACGGATACCCATGCGCCGCAGCTGGCGTTCGGTGCGCGCTGGAACGATCCGGCATTCGCCATTCGCTGGCCGATCGAACACGATCTGGTGATGAGCGATCGCGATCGCAACTATCCCGATTTCGATCGCGCCGCGTATCTGCGCGACGTGGGCGCACCCGCTCTGGCGCGCTCGGGCTGATCGGCGTGCTGGAGCCGCTTGCCACCTTCGAAGGCTGCCGCGCGCGCATGGATGACGCCTGGGCGCTCATGACGGAGTTGTATCCGTTGTGCCGCAGCATCACCGGCGGCGGCACCCGCGCCACGCTGGCCGCAATCGGCGCGCGCATTCCAATACAGACTTTCGAAGTCGCTTCGGGTACGCAGGTGTTCGACTGGGAAGTGCCGAACGAATGGAACGTGCGCGAAGCGTGGATCGAAGACAGCAAGGGCGAGCGCATCGTCGACTTGCGCAATCACACGCTGCATCTCATGAGCTACAGCACGCCGATCGACCGGATCATGTCGCTCGAGGAGCTCAAGCCGCACCTGCATTCGATTCCGGAACATCCGGAGTGGATCCCGTATCGGACCAGTTACTACCGCGACAGCTGGGGTTTCTGCCTGCCGCACCGGCAACTGACCGCGCTGCGCGAAGATCAGTACCACGTGCGCATCGACAGCGATCTGCGCCCGGGCAGCCTTACGTATGGGGAGTTCTACGTGCGCGGCGCGACCGAGGAAGAGGTGCTGCTGTTCACGCACATCTGCCATCCCTCGCTGTGCAACGACAATCTCACCGGCATCGCGCTCGCCACCGAGCTCGCGGCTCAGCTCCAGCATTCGAACCCGCATTTCAGCTATCGCATCGTGTTTGCCCCGGGCACGATCGGGTCGATTACCTGGTTGGCGAAGAATGAAGCGCAGGTCGGGCGCGTGCGTCATGGTCTGGTGCTGGGGCTGGCCGGTGATCGCGGGCCGCTGACGTACAAGCGGAGTCGCCGCGGCGACGCCGACATCGACCAGATCGCGGAATACGTTCTGCAGGAAATCGGCGACGGCGCGCGCCTGCTCGATTTCTCACCCTATGGCTACGATGAGCGCCAGCTGTGTTCGCCGGGTTTCAACCTGCCGGTGGGACGCCTGACGCGCACACCGAACAACGAATATCCGGAATATCACAGCTCGGCCGACAATTTTTCCATCCTCGACGAGAACGCGCTGGCGCAGTCGCTGCAGGCAACCGCGGCGATTCTGAGGATCGCGGACCGGGACGGCATCTACGTGAACCTGAGCCCGAAGTGCGAGCCGCGGCTCGGCAAGCGTGGCCTGTTCCGGATGACCGGCGGGCGGCATCCCGGGGAATTCGAGCACGCGTTGTTATGGGTACTCAATCAATCGGATGGCAGCAACAGCCTGCTGGCGATCGCACGCCGTTCGCGGCTGCCGTTCGATGTCATCGCCGCGGCGGCCGAAGCGTTGCTCGGTGTCGATCTACTGCGCCGGAAAGAATCCGGCATCGGGAGCGGACAAGCATCATGAAGGTCGTACTTTTCTGTGGCGGACTCGGCACGCGGTTGCGTGAACATTCCGACACCATCCCCAAGCCGCTGGTCAACATCGGTTATCGCCCGATCATCTGGCACCTGATGCGTTATTACGCGCACTACGGTCACCGCGACTTCGTGCTCTGCCTCGGATATCGCGGCGACCTGATCCGCGAATACTTTTTGAAGTACCAGGAGACCATGACCAACGACTTCACGCTGAACGTGAACGATGGTTCGGTCGAGCTGCATAGCAAGGATCTCGACGACTGGCGGATCACCTTTGTCGACACTGGGCTGCACAGCAACATCGGCCAGCGTCTGCTGCGCGCCAAGAAATTCCTGAAGGATGAGGACACCTTCCTCGCCAACTACGCCGACGGTCTTTCGGACATTCCGCTCGACCAGGTCATCGCCCACGCCCAGGCGAAAAAATCGGTGGCGACTTTTGCGGCGGTGCGCAGCGGCCAGAGTTTCCACGCGGTGCAGAGCGATGACGACGGATTCGTCACGCGCATGGGCGCCATGCCCGATCAGCAGCTGTGGATCAACGGTGGCTACTTCGTGTTGCGCAACGAGATCTTCGATCACATGGAAGAGGGCGACGAGCTGGTCGAGAAGCCGTTCGCGCGCCTCATAGAGAAGCGCGCGCTGTCCGCATTCCGCTGGGACGGCTTTTGGCAATGCATGGACACATTCAAGGACAAGATCAGCTTCGATCGCATGGAAGCGCGCGGGCAGTGTCCGTGGATGATCTGGCAGCGGCATCCGGCCGCGCGCTGAAGATCCGGGCCCCATGCTGTCGCTGGTTCCAAACATCAAAGGCTCGCGGCCACTGCGCGTGTTGTGCATCGGCGCGCATTGCGACGACATTGAAATCGGTTGCGGAGCAACGCTGCGCGCGCTGCAGTCACAGCGCAAGGCGACGATCATCGATTGGGCGCTGCTGAGCGGCACTTCGCAGCGCGCCGCCGAATCCACCAAGGCCATGTCGCTGCTGGTGCCGCCGCGCGCGCGCGGCGAGCTGATGTTCGGTGATTTCGCGGACGGGCGCTTCCCGGCCGACTATGCGCGCATCAAGGAATTCTTCGAGTCGCTGAAACGGTTGCCGCGCCCCGATGTGATTTTCTGTCACGAGCGCGACGATCGGCACCAGGATCATCGCGTCGTGAACGAGATGACCTGGAACACGTTTCGCGACCACATCGTGCTCGAATACGAGATCCCGAAATGGGACGGCGGCCTCGGGCAGCCGAACGTGTATGTACCGGTGACCGCCAAACAGGCGGACGCGAAGGTGAAGGCATTGTTGCGCGCGCATCGCAGCCAGCTCGGGCGCGACTGGTTTACGGCCGAGACGTTCATGGCGCTGATGCGCCTGCGCGGCATCGAGTGCCGCGCGGAGAGTGGTTTGGCGGAGGCTTTTCATGGCAGGAAATTGCGTGTCGCAGCGATCTGACGACACTTCGACGAAGCTGGGCGGCGTGCATTTCGAGAACGGACGCGCGCTCTCTCGCCAGGCGCATCGACTGATTCCGGGTGGCGCCCACACGTATGCGAAGGGTGACGACCAGTTTCCCGAGCAGGCTCCGGGCTTCATCGCGCGCGGCAAGGGATGCCACGTCTGGGACCTCGACGGCAACGAATTCATCGAATACGGCATGGGCTTGCGCGCCGTCACTTTGGGACATGCCTATGCGCCGGTAGTCGAGGCAGCCACGCGCCAGATGCAGCTCGGCGCGAATTTCGTGCGGCCGGCACCTATCGAAGTCGAATGTGCCGAACGGTTTCTCGAGCTCGTGCCCACCGCGGAGATGGTGAAATTCGGCAAGCACGGCTCCGATGCCCTCGATGGCGCGGTGAAGCTGGCGCGCGCGCATACCGGTCGCGACCACGTCGCAATCTGCAGCGACCATCCTTTCTTTTCCGTCTCCGACTGGTTCATTGGCACCACGCCGATGCCGGCCGGAATACCGCAATGGGTGCGCTCGCACACACTCGGATTCCACTACAACGATCTGCAGAGCGTGACCGATCTGTTCGACGGCCACCCGGGACAGATTGCCTGTCTGATTCTCGAAGCGGCGCGACTCGATGAGCCGGCGCCGGGATTTCTCGCCGCGTTGAAGGAACTCTGCCATCGCAACGGCGCGCTGCTGGTGTTCGATGAAATGATCACCGGCTTTCGCTGGCACAAATCCGGCGCCCAGCATTTGTATGGAGTGACGCCAGACCTGTCGAGCTTCGGCAAGGCAATCGCCAACGGCTTTTCCCTGTCGGCGCTCGCCGGCCGTCGCGAGATCATGCAGCTCGGCAGCTACGATCACGATCGCGAGCGCGTGTTCCTCATGTCCACGACGCACGGCGCGGAAACGCATGCCTTGGCCGCGGGCATCGCCACGATGACCACGTATCGCGACGAAGACGTGGTTGGTCACCTGTACGCCCAAGGCAGGAAACTGCGCGACGGCGTGAACGCGGCTTCGCGCGCCGCCGGCACGGACGCACAGGTGCAATGCATCGGACGGGACTGCGCTGTGCTCTTCACCACCAAAGATGCCGATGGCAAGCCAAGCCAGCCGCTGCGTGCGCTGTTCATGCAGGAGATGATTCGTCGGGGTGTCCTGGCGCCATCCTTCGTCATCAGCTACTCGCACACGGACGCCGACGTGCAGCACACCATCGATGCCGCCGGCGAAGCGCTGCAGATTTATCGCAGGGCGTTGGAGGGCAATGTGGCCGATTACCTCGTGGGACGCCCGCTCAAGCCCGTCTTCCGTCCCTTCCGCTAGCTGTCGGTGGCGTTTACACGAACCGCGACGTCAATGGAGAGAAGCTCGGTAAGTTATTGATGCAACTTAACTAAATAAAGTTGGTACGATCAATGCTCTTACTAGACATCTCTATAGCCGACGAAGGTAGTTGCCCCGATGTTGACCAAGGAACGAAGCCAGGATCTTGGCCGCGACGTCACGGATGGTGTCACGGCGTTGTCTTCGATTTCGGGGTCACGCGCCATCCTTCGGGACGCGTCGGTCATTCAGAACGCCTTCACTATCGACGTCGAGGATTACTACCACGTCTCGGCGCTCGCTTCGGCGATCCCGCGCGACACCTGGAGCTCACGCGAGTCCCGAGTGGCAGCCAGCACCGATCGCGTACTTGCGCTGCTCGACGAACGGCGCATCAAGGGAACATTTTTCGTGCTCGGCTGGGTGGCCGATCACGTTCCGTCCCTCATCAAGCGAATCGCGTCGCTCGGTCATGAGGTCGCCTGCCACGGGTACTCGCACGAGCTGATCTACCGCCAGACGCCCGAGGTTTTCGCCGAGGAAACACGACGCTCGAAGCGATTGCTGGAAGACCTGGTCGGAATGCCGGTGATCGGCTATCGGGCCGCGAGCTTCTCGATCACGCCGCGTTCGCGTTGGGCACTGGACACTCTCATCGAAGAAGGCTTTGCCTACGACTCCTCGATTTTCCCGGTACGTCACGATCGGTACGGTATGCCCGGCGCGGCTCGCGCACCGGGCTATGTGGACGCGCCTTCCGGTCGCCGCATCGCCGAATTCCCGATGTCGACCGCGGCCGTGGGACCGTTCCGGGTACCGGTGTCGGGCGGTGGGTACTTCAGGTTGCTGCCGTACTGGTTCACGCGCAGCGGTCTTCGCAGCATCAACCAGCAGGACGGAATGCCTTTCACGTTCTACTTGCACCCGTGGGAAATCGATTCCGAGCAGCCGCGAGTGAAGACGGGCTTCGTTTCCCGCTTCCGCCATTACACGAATCTCTCCAAGTGCGAGGCCCGCCTGCGCCAGCTATTGGGCGACTTCCGTTTCACCACCATGCGTAACGTGTTGCGCGCACGGGGACTATTGTCATCTTGAGGCGGCCCACAGCTGTCGAACACCTTGACACCCGGACTTCTGGATCGGTACCAAAATAGCACTAAGTGTTTGATTGTAAAAAGACCGGCTGCCATGGCACATGTAGTGCATCTATGAAAGGCAGTAAGAATTCGCAAGTCGCAACGGGAAGGGCAATGAGCCATACCAAGTTCAAGACAGTAGCAGTCGCCTCAGTACTCCTTGGCGCCGCATCGGCAGCCCAGGCTGGGTTCGTGCCGATCAATAACGTCACGCCGATTGCGGACACGATCGGGATCGTCAACTCCAACGACTTCAAGTCGATCTTCGCTGGCCTGGGAGTCACCACCTACACGCTGGGTGCGTCGCTCGGCACGGATGCGGCTGGATTGGTGACCTACTACTACTACGGCAAAGAAGCCGGGTATGAGAACGTCTTCAAGTCCGGTGCTCTGTCGTACACCTCGGGTTTCACCCCGCAAACCCAGAACTACTTCGCGGCGCCGGTGACCATCGGTTCGGTCAGCGTAGGCGCGGGAATGCTCAACTTCGGGTTTTGCGCATACAGCGCTCCCGGCGCATCGCAGGGATGTATCACCAACGCGCAGAACGACGCACTGGGCATCAACTCTCTGCAGTCGATCGCCTTCAGCGCCACCGGCAACGTCGCCTGGTTGTTCTGGGATGACTCGGGCGCGGGCCCGGACGATAACCACGACGACATGCTGATCAAAGCCGTGTTCCAGCCTGCCTCGGTTCCGGAACCGGCCACGCTCGGCCTGCTGGGGCTGGGCTTGCTCGGCACCTGGCTGAGCGTCAAGCGCCGCCTGCGTCTCTCGTAATTCGCCTCCATCGAACGCGCCCCTTCGGGTGGTTCGGCTCGAACAAGCCCCGCTACGCGGGGCTTGTTCGTTCAGCGACCCTTGAAATCTTCGGGTGTCAGCTGGTGGCGCGACAGCAGCTTGTAGAAGTCGGTACGGTTGCGCTTGGCGAGGCGGGCAGCCTGGCTCACGTTGCCGCCGGTGATCTGCAGGATCTGCGACAGGTAGCTGCGCGTGAACTCGTCGCGCGCTTCGTCGAACGAGGGGAGCTTGCTCTGCGTGCCGCCGAGCGACTGCTGCACCAGCTCCACCGGAATGATGGGCGTCTGCGACAGCGCCACGTTCTGCCGCACCACGTTCGACAGCTGGCGGATGTTGCCCGGCCAGTCGGCCGTGGCTAACAACTCGACCGCCTCTGGCGCATAGATCTTGCGCACGCCGCTCTCGTTGCTGATCTGCGCGAGGAAGTGCGAAACCAGCAGCGGAATGTCCTCGCGGCGCCGGTTGAGCGGCGGCATCTCGATGTGCACGACGTTCAGTCGGTAGTACAGGTCCTCGCGGAACTGGCCGCTCATCATGAGCTGCTGCAGATCGCGATGCGTGGCGGAGACCACGCGCACGTTCACCGGAATGGCGTCGGTGGAACCGATGGGGCGGATGTTGTTTTCCTGCAGGACGCGCAGCAGCTTGACCTGCAGCCGCATGGGCATGTCGCCGATTTCGTCGAGCAGGAGGGTGCCGCCGTCGGCGGCCTGGAACAGACCCTGGTGATCGCGCACTGCTCCTGTGAACGACCCCTTGATGTGACCGAACAGCTCCGACTCGAGCAGGTTCTCGGCCATGGCGCTGCAATTGATGGCGACGAACGGCTTGGCGCGTCGCGGACTGGCGTTGTGGATGGCGCGTGCCAGCAATTCCTTGCCGGTCCCGCTTTCGCCCGTGATGAGCACGCGCGCGTCGGTGCCGGCGACCATGTGCGCCTGCGCCAGCTTTTCTTCGACCAGCGAGCTACGCGTGATGATTTCGGCGCGCCAGTCTTCGTCGTTGTCGGCAAATCCGGAGATGCGCAGCGCTTTCTGCACCTGGTCCAACAACTCTTGCTTGTCGACCGGCTTGGTCAGAAATCCGAACGCGCCGAGCTGGGTGGCATGCACGGCGTCAGGGATGGTGCCGTGTGCGGTGAGGATGATGACCTTGAGACCCGGGTAGCGGGACTGCAGCTCCTTCAGCAGGCCGATGCCGTCCATCTGGTCCATGCGCAGGTCGGTGATGACCAGTTCCGGCCGGAAGCGGCTGGTAGCCGCGAGCGCCAGCGCCGCGCTCTCGACCGCTTCGACTTCGTAGTTTTCAGCGCGCAGGCGGATGGTCAGCAGGCGCAGCAGGCCCGGGTCATCGTCGACGACCAGGATGCGGGCTTTGCGTTTGGTGGAATGCGGAGTTGCTAGTTGCATGGCGGCGTGCATCAGAAACCTCTACGGTTTCCGTCCCTCAGGCGTCGGGGGCCGCCGGTTGTTGGACGAACCCTCGATGTTTGCGATGGCGTCCAGCTTGGCCTGGGCGTCCGCAAGAGCCTTCTTGAGACGGGTATTTTCCTCGCTCTCGGTGGTCAGGCGACGTGTAAGTTGCGCGATGCGTTCATTCGCGTTTCTTTCGGCTCCCGTCTGCAGGCGTCGCACATCCGCTTGAAGCGCTTGCTGACGCTCGACCTGCTGCAGCTGCAGGAACGCAAGAGCGCGCTCCGCAGGCAACAGAGTCTCGGGGCTTGCTAGTACTTCGTGCAAAAGTCGCTGTGCGACGACAGGATCGGACCCCGCGTGTCCCGGCGTGGACAACACCATGGCATAACGCAATACCCTGCTTGGTGTCGGCGCCGCGCTGTAGTCATTGCTGGTATTGGCCAGGATTTCCGCCTGCTCGGCCGGTGTGCCGCGCGCCACCTTCAAACAGGTTTCGAGATAGGCGGCGATGATGGTGGCTTCGGTGGAATTGCGGTCGATCGACGGCAGCGCCTGTGAGTCGCGCGGGCGCTTGAGCGGCAGAGTGCCGCCGCAGCCGGTGATGGCCGCGATCGCGAAACAGGCCAGGCCCGCTAACAGGTTCGCCTTATGCCGCATGCGCCTGCGTCCGGACGGGATTGGTGATCGAGAGTACCGGCATGCGGATGCGGAAGTGTGCCCCCGGGTATGCACCGTCGACGATTTCGATGGTGCCGCCGTGCGCATTGACGAATTCGAGCACCACCGAGAGGCCGATGCCGGTGCCCTTGACCTGAACGCCGGCGGGCGGCCGACCGGTATAAAAAGCCTCGAAAACGCGCGCGCGTTCCTCCGACGGAATGCCGGCGCCGGCATCTGCGACGTCGATCACGAGCTGGGTGTCCTGTTTGGCGGCATGTAGATAGACAGTGCCGCCCTTGGGCGAGTATTTGATGGCATTCGACAGCAGATTCTCGATGATGAGGCGAACCTTGCCGCGATCCGCGCGCAGCATCAAGTCGTCCACCTTCACCTCGAGCCGGACGCGTTGTGAGACTACAGTGAGTTGCTGGCTTTCGAGCACTTGTTTGACCAGCGGTCGCAGCCGGAACTCGGAAAGGTCGAGGCCGACGCTCTCTTTCTGCCAGGCGCTGAAGGAAAGCAGGTTTTCGATGAGCCGGTGCAGCTTGATGCCATTGTCACGCAGGATGGCGACCACTTCGCGCTGGGAGTTGTCCAAGGCTCCGACCGCGCCATCCATGAGCAGTTCCGCGCCTTCTCGGATGTTGGCGAGTGGAGTCTTGAGCTCGTGTGACATGTGGCGAAGAAAACGATTGCGTTCCTGCGCGAGATCGAGCAGGCGCAGGCGCAACCATTCGAGCTGAGCGCCGAGCCGCTCGAGGTCGCGCGGTCCCTGTACTTCGATGGACCGCGAAAAAGTCCCGCGACCGAGCTCGCTAATGGCGCGGTCGATGGCACGCAATGGGCGGCCGATCGACAAAGTGAGGGCGAGGATCGCGATCAGCGTCAGTGGAATGAGCAGGGCGGACTGCCAGACCAGGCGCCGCTGGGTGCTCGCGGTTTGCCGCTGAAGCTGCGCGAGGCGCGCGTCGATCTGGGTGTTGCCGCTTTCGACGATCGAATCGGCGAGCTTGTTGAGCCGTTCGAAGCGCTCGAGAATCGTGGTGAACGCGCTGCTGCCGGGTGGCGTCGAGCTCACCGAATTGGCGATCTCGTTATGCATGGCGGCGAATTCTTCGAGGCTATGGCGTGTGGGTTCCTGGTCGAGCAGCGCTGCCAGCTGGGTACGCGTGGCCGCGAGGCTCTGGTCGGTCTCGCGGTACTTGTCGAGGACCTTGGCATCGCCGAGCACCTGGTAGAGGCGAATGGTGCGCTCGAGCGAGGCGATGTCGGCGATCAGGCTGCGCGAGAGGCGCGCGCTCTGCACGCCTTCGAGCACCAGTTGCTGGCTGGTTGCCGACAGGCTGCGGATCTGGATGGCGGCGTCCACCACGGCCACCAGCAGCGGACCCGCGATGAGCGCCAGGCCCAGCAGCATCAATCCGCTCAGCGATTTTGGTCTCGGCCATCTCATCAGGGTGGCTTCCGCGCCTCGCTATCTACCAGGGCTCGCGCTGCAGGCGTTTTTCCCACTCGAGCGACGTGCGCACGATGATGTCGATATCGTCGAGCTTGGGCTGCCACTTGAGGAGCTGGCGCACCTTTTCACATTTCGCCACCAACGACGGCGGGTCCCCGGCGCGGCGCGGCTCCTCGCGTACGTTCAGTTTGAGGCCGGCGATCTTTTCGACGCTCGACAGCACTTCACGCACGCTGTAGCCATGTCCGTAACCGACGTTCGCGACCAGCGATTTACCGCCGCCGCGCAGGTAATCGAGAGAATTCAGATGGGCGGTGGCGAGGTCGTCGACGTGGATATAGTCGCGCACGCCGGTGCCGTCCGGGGTCGGATAGTCGGTGCCGAACACCGACAGGTGCGGACGTTTGCCCACCGCCGCCTCGCAGGCGACCTTGACTAACAGGGTTGCGGCGCGTGTCGACTGGCCGATGCGCCCCTGCGGATCGGAACCCGCGACGTTGAAGTAGCGCAAGACCACGTGCCGCATGGGCGTGGCCGCGCACAGGTCGCGCAACATCCACTCGGACATGAGCTTCGAGGTTCCGTACGCATTGATCGGCGCGGTTGGCGACTCCTCGGAAGCGAGCCCCGCGGCGGGAATGCCGTAGACCGCCGCGGTCGAAGAGAATACGAAATTCCTGACGCCCGCCTGGGAAGCGGCATCGAGCAGCGAGCGTGTCGCGCAGGTGTTGTTGCCGTAGTACTTGAGCGGATTCGAGACGGATTCCGGCACGATGGTGTGCGCGGCGAAGTGGACGATGGTGTCGACCCGATGTTCGGCGAGAAGCTGGTCCACGAGTTTGCGGTCGCCCACATTGCCCACGACCAGCGGCGCATCCCGTACCGCCTGGCGGAACCCGGTGGATAGATCGTCGAGCACCACCACGCGTTCGCCACGCGCGACGAGCTGCAAGACGGTGTGGCTGCCGATGTAGCCGGCGCCACCCGTGACCAGGACCGTTGAATTTGCAGGCATAACGAAAAGATTCCGTCAGGGTACTAGGGCGAACGATTTTACATTAATGTCCCGGTGTGGCTGTGACGCATTCTGCACCCGCGCCTTTCGACGCTCTCAGCCCCGACGTGGTCTTCGAGGCTGCGGAAAGCATTGGGCTCGAACCCTCCGGAAGGCTGTTTGCGCTCAACAGCTACGAAAATCGCGTCTATCAACTGGGCGACGACGACGGCGCGCTCTGGGTGCTCAAGTTCTACCGGCCGGCGCGCTGGAGCGATTCGCAGATCGACGAGGAACACTCATTCACCCATGAGCTCGCCGCCGCCGAGCTGCCGGTCGCGGCGCCGCTGCAGCGCGACGGCGTCAGTCTGTTCGAACACGAGCGTCTGCGCTTCGCCGCGTTTCCGTATCTCGCCGGTCGCGCGCCTGAGCTCGACGACAAGGCCACGCTGACTTTGCTAGGGCGCACGCTCGCGCGCATGCATGCCATTGGCGGTCGCGCGCGCTTTCAGCACCGGCCGGCGCTGACCATCGAACGACTCGGGGTGAAGGCACGAGCCACCGTTCAGCAGAGCGGCTTTGTACCCGAGGCGCTCGAGGAACAATATGCGCGCGTCAGCGAACAGGTCATCGGACGAATCCGACAATGCCTCGAAAACTTCGGTCCCATGCCGCGCCTGCGCATTCACGGCGACTGTCACGCCGGCAACATCCTGTGGCGCGAGAACGGTCCGCTGTTCGTCGATCTCGACGACTGCATGGAAGGGCCGCGCATCCAGGACTTGTGGATGTTTCTCTCCGGCGACGCGGCGAGCCAGCAGTCTTCATGGGCCGCGATCATGGAAGGCTACGAGTTGTTTGCTGAGTTCGATTTCGCGGAGCTCACCCTGGTCGAGGCGCTGCGCAGTCTGCGGATCCTGCATCACGCGGCGTGGATTGCCAGCCGTTGGCACGATCCGGCATTTCCACGGGCTTTTCCATGGTTTGGCGACGCGCGTTTCTGGGAGCGGCACATCGCCGATCTCTTCGAGCAACTCAGCGCCATGGACGATCCGCCCATTCTGTCGCGTTGAAGGTCTCATCCAGTCGGGCGGGAGGGCCCCTGATAGTATTCGCCGCGGAGGTTCCCCGATGTCCATGACTAGCTGTCGCGCTCTGGCGTTCGCCGCAGTGGCCTGCGCCTCGATGCTCGCGGCGTGCGACGACGCTCCGTCGACGCCGCAGACTGCACAACCTGCCGCCGGTGCGAACGTGGCTACCCCCAAGCTCGCGCACCTTTCCACCGAAATGGTTGCCGCGGTATCGGCCGGCAAGACGGCCACGGCGCTCGGCGTCCATTTCGCCCTCGGAGCCGTGCCAACCGTGGGTAAGGCGCTGCCGGTCAAGATTGCGATCGTGCCTCATCGGGATTTCGGATCATTGCGCGCGCACTTCGAGACTCACGACGGCCTGGAGCTGACCTCCGGCGAAAACTTCGGACCGGTGACCAGCGCCGACTCAGAAGCGGCCCTGCAGCACGACCTGGTTCTGTTGCCAGGCAAGGAAGGCGTTTTCATGGTGACCATCAGCGTCGACACCGACGGTGAAGATGGCAATTTCACCCGGGTCTTCACCATCCCCGTGATCGTCGGCACCGCGCAAGCCGAGGCCTCGGCTCCCGCGCCGGCCTCGGCGCGACCGCCGCAACCCGCGGCCAATTAACCCCCACCTCAAAACCGGGAGCCGCTTCACGCGTGCATCCAGGCACGGGACATATCATGCAATTTCGTCTTCGCTTGCATTGTTATGTCAAAACCTGCCGAGGGTACTCCAACTCCCGAGAGCTCTGACTCCAGCTTGACCCCCGACGGGGGTATTGCCGTGACGTCGTCCGGCCCGCGTGTGGATATGAGCGATCTGTCGATGCGGCGCCTGCATCCACTGCTGCAGGCACAGCTGCAGGAGCTGCGCGCGCGTGTCACCGGCGGACGCATTGGCGCGCACGAGTTGCTGGAGATGCTCAGCCGTTACTACGGCACCGTCGACGACGAGCGGCGCGCGATGGTGAGCTCAATGCAGCTCATGTCCGACGAAGCGCGTTCGCTAGGCGTCGAGATCGCCGAGCAGGGCGCCGCGCAGCTGCAGGTGATCCTCGATCACATCAAGGATGTCGTGGTCACCGCCAATGCCGAAGGCGTCATCGACCGCGCCAATCCGATGACCGAGCGCGTCTTCGCCTATCCACCCGGAGAGTTGTTGGGCTTGCGTGTCGACGTCCTCGTGCCGGGCATCGCCGTGGATGGTTCGATCGCCGAAGGCCTGGCGAAACTTGCCGGCTCGGGCGACACGTTCCGCGGCACGCGCGTGAGTCCCGAGATCACCGCGCGCCGCAGCGATGGCTCGCTGTTCCCGGCCGAGATTGCCGTCAGCCGCGCGCGCCATGGACGCGGTGAAGTCTTCGTCATCTGCCTGCGCGACATCTCGGAACGCAATAGCGCGCAGGAGGCCCTGCGCGACAGCGAAGCGCGTTACCGCTCGCTGGTCGACAACGCGCCCGAGGCCATCACCGTCATCGATCCGGATTCCAAGCGTTTCGTCGAGGCGAACGAGCCGGCGTTGCGGCTGTTCAAGATGACGCGCGAACAGCTGATGTCCAGCAACCTCGACGCGGTGAGCGCCGAGATGCAACCCGACGGGCAACTCGCGATCGCGCCGCGCCAGCATCTGAAGCTGGCGGCGGCCGGTGAATCCCAGGTGTTCGAGTGGATCCACCGCGATTCGACCGGGCGCGACATTCCCTGCGAAGTGCGGCTGGTACGCCTGCAGGGCGGATCGCAGTCGCTGGTGCGCGCCAGCATCACCGACATCTCCGAACGCAAGCGTGCGGAAATCATCATGGAGAACGAGCGCGCGTTCTTCGCGCTGCTGGCCTCCAACGCCGGCCTGCCTGCCGTGCTCGACGTGATTTCGGCTCTCGTGCAGGCGGTCTATCCGCGGGCGCGTTGCACGATCTCGGTACTCGCGCCCGACGCCAGCTGCTTTGCATTGACGATTGCGCGGCACCTGCCGCCGATGCTCGCAGCGGTGTTGGAGCGAACACCTATCGAGCCACGGCGCGGGTCATGCGCGGCAGCGGTGTATTCGGCCTGCGATGTCTTCGTCCCGGACGTGGCCATCGATGCGCACTGGGCCGACCGCCGGCAGGTGGTGCTCGATTCCGGATACCGCGCCGTGTGGTCCATGCCGATCAAGGGGGCGAGCGGCAAGTTGCTGGGTGCGGTGGCCATCTACCGGCCGGAACCGGGCTTGCCCGATCAGCGCGAGCAGGTGTTGCAGTCGCATGCCACGCGTCTCGCGGCGCTGGCGATCGAGCGCAATCTCGCCGAGGAAGCATTGCGGGCGAGCGAGGCCAAATTCCGCGGACTCTTCGAAGGCGTCATCGAGGGCGTGTACCAGAGCACGCGCGACGGCCGGCTGGTGTCGGTGAACAGCGCGTTCGTGAAAATGCTCGGCTACAGCTCGGCCGAGGAGATGTACGCGCTGCCGAGCTCGGTGATGTTGTACTGGAGCGCGCCCGATCGCGCCGATTTCGTGCGGCGCGTGGACGCGGATGGCGAAGTGCGCTCGATGGAAGTCGTGCTGCGACGGCGTGACGGCACCTCGGTGGTGGCGCTGGAGAATTCCCGCGGCGTGCGCGACGGCAGCGGGCGCATCGTTGGCTACGAAGGAACGGTCTCGGATATCACCGAGCGCAAGCGCGCCGAGCAGGCGATTTTCGCGGAGAAGGATCGCGCGCACGTCACGTTGCAGTCGATCGGCGACGCGGTGATCACCACCGATGCCAGCGGCCATATCGACTATCTGAATCCAGTCGCCGAGCGTCTCACCGGGTGGCCGGTGGACGAGGCGCGCGGGCGCCCGATTGGCGACGTGCTCCAGCTCATCGACGAATCCTCCCGCAAGCCGGTGGCCTATACGCTCGACCGCGTGCTGATCGCCGGCGAGACCTCGGTGCCTTCCGATCACATTGTGCTGGTGAATCGCCGCGCCGAGGAGCTCGCGATCCAGGAAACCGCTTCGCCGATTCGCAATCGCGAAGGCGCGGCCATCGGCGCAGTCATCGTATTCGGCGACGTTACCAAGGAGCGCCGCCTGAAACGCGCTCTCTCATACCAGGCGAGCCACGATGCCTTGACCGGGCTCATCAACCGCCGCGAATTCGATGCGCGCCTGGAAACCGCGGTCATCGCCGCGCAGCGCGGCGAGGGCGAATTCGTTTTGCTGTACGTCGACCTGGACCAGTTCAAGGTGGTGAACGATACCTGTGGCCACAGCGCCGGCGATCGGCTGCTGCGCGACATCACCAGTCTGCTGCAGACGCGCGTGCGCGCCTCGGACACGATCGCGCGACTGGGCGGCGATGAGTTCGGCTTGCTGCTGGAGCGTTGCTCGCTCGAGCAGGCTGAACGCGTGGCCGACAGCATCCGCCAGGCGATTCACGGATATCGCTTCCTGTGGGGCGCCAACAGCCTGTCGGTGGGCGCGAGCATCGGTGTGGTGCGCATCGCGCGCGACACCACCAGCGCCGCCTCGGTGCTCTCGGCCGCGGACATCGCCTGCTATGCGGCCAAGGATGGCGGGCGTAATCGCGTGCAGATTTACGAAAAGGATCACGGCACCAGCCGGCATCGCGAGATGCAGTGGGTGGGCCGGATCGCGCGGGCAGTCGAGGACGGACGTCTCGAGCTGTACGCACAGCGAATCATCGGCATCTCACCCAAAGCGGTCGAAAACACGTTCTTCGAATTGATGGTGCGCCTGCGCGACGAAGACGGAACGCTGGTGCCACCCAACGAGTTCATTCCCGCCGCCGAACGCTACAACGTGATGGTCATGGTCGACCGGTGGGTGATCAATCGCGCCGTTGAGTTGTTGGAGAGCTGTGTCTCCCAGGGACGCCGGCTGCCGCTGGTGGCCGTGAATCTGTCGGGCACGTCGATCAACGACGAGGATTTTCTCGAGTACGTGCTGTCGCGCTTGCGTGATGAGCGCGTGGCGCGCGCGCTGTGTTTCGAAATCACCGAGACCGCGGCGGTCGCCAGCCTGTCAAAAGCCACGTTTTTCATGCGCGAGCTCAAGGCCCGCGGTTGCCGGTTCTCGCTCGATGACTTCGGCAGTGGTGTCTCGTCGTTCGTGTACCTGAAGACCCTGCCGGTGGATTTCCTCAAGATCGATGGCCATTTCGCCGCGCACGTGGCTCATGACGCCGTGGATCGCAGCATGGTCGAGGCGATCGCCAAGATCGGCAACGCCATGCAGGTCGCGACCATCGCCGAAAAGGTGGAAAGCGCCGAAGTCCTCCAGGTCCTCAAGCAGATCGGCGTGGACTACATCCAGGGTTTTCATCTGGCGGAGCCGTGCGCGATCGAAGAAGTATTCGACTGCGGAGACTGACGCGCCGTTGGCCCTTTGGGCATACTGGCCCGCATGCCAACGGGAAACGTTGAGCCAGCGTTTTCGCTGGGAATAGAAGAAGAATATCTGCTCGTGGATCTCGCCACGCGCGACCTCGTTGCCGATCCGCCCGCCGAGCTGCTGCAGCGTTGCATCGCCGAGACCGACGGGCGCGTCAGCCCCGAATTCCTGCGCTCGCAACTCGAAGTGAAGACCTCGGTATGCAGCTCGGTTGCGTCCATGCGCCGTGAGCTGGCTGCGCTTCGCAGCAAGGTGTGCAGGATCGCCGCTGAATACGGCATCGCGCCCATTGCCGCGTCGACGCATCCGTTCGCGCGCCCCGTGAACCGCCCGCCGCACACCGATCATGAGCGGTACGCCGACATCGCGCGCGAAGTGCAGGGCGGCGCGCGCCGCATGATCATCTGCGGCATGCACGTGCACGTCGGCCTCGATGACGACGAGCTGCGCATCGACGTGATGAATCAGCTCACGTATTTCATTCCGCACCTTCTGGCGATGTCCTGCTCTTCGCCTTTCTGGGAGGGCGACGACATGGGCATGCAGTCGTTCCGGCTCATGCTGCTGTCGTCCCTGCCACGAACAGGATTGCCGGAACGTTTCGAGAGCTACGGCGAATTCCGCCGGCACCTCGATGCGCTGGTGCGCAACGGGCTCATCGAAGACACCACCAAGATCTGGTGGGACATCCGCCCGAGCTCGCGTTACCCGACGCTCGAGACGCGCGTGTTCGACTGCTGCACTCATCTCGACGACGCCGTGTGCCTGGCCGCGCTGAATCTGTCGCTGGTGCGCATGCTTTACCGGCTGCGCCGCGACAACAAGATGTGGCGGCGCTATCCGCGCATGTTGATCGCGGAGAATCGCTGGCGCGCCATGCGATTCGGCAGCGACGCCAGCCTCCTCGATCTGGCACGTGGCGAACTGGTGCCGTTCAGCGAGCTGCTCGAGGAATTGTTAGCCATCACGCATGACGATGCCGTGGCGCTCGACTGCCTGGCGGAGACCGAACACGCGCGCGTGCTGCTCAAGCGCGGCACCAGCGCGCATCAGCAGATGGACGTCTATCAAACCGCGCGTTCGCAAGGCGCGACCGACAGTGAGGCGTTGTCAGCCGTGGTGGGGTGGCTGGCGCGCAAGACCTGCGACGTCGGTAGTTGATGGTGCGAGCATGGGTAGGCCGAACATGGTGAAACCCGTCTGGATTGCGATTGCCTTCGCGGCTGGAATTGCGGTCGGCGTGCTCGTGACGCGCACCTTTGCGCCCGAATCCGTGCCGGTGGCAACGAATGACGTGGCGCCGGTACTGCCGGCCGCGCCTCAGGCGCCCACGGCGGCGACGCAGCACGATGCGTCGAAGATGCCCGTGCCATCCGCGAGCGCCGCTGCCACCGCGCAGAGAGAGTCATCCGCGCCGACTCTGCCGCCGACCGCTCCTGCATCCGAAGATGCGGCCGAGTACGCCGGATACTCGGCGCCCATCGACGTCGGTCCGGCGTTTCGCAAGGAAGTGACGGCGGCGCCGGTGCCGGGCGTGTCGAACGCGCTCGGTGAAGCGCATCGCGCACTCGAGCGCGAAATGCGCGACGACTCGTGGTCCTATCCCATGGAAGCCGAGATCCAGAATTCCCTCATGGCCGATGCAAGCGAGGGAAACTTCACCGTCGAGCACGTCGAGTGCCGTGCGACGGCATGCGAGATACGGCTATCGGCGAAGGGCGCACGGGCGGATGCGATGTCGCGATGGGCGAATGGTATACACGCTCAGCCACTGGGCTCGCGGCTGTTGCCGAGTGTCTCCTCGATGGTCAGCAACGGAAGCCAGACCGATCAGATTCTGATCTTCATCAGGCCGCCCAAGCCGCCCAAGCCGACGACAGCGAACTGACTACTGCGCGCAGTTCGCGCCGCGTACCAGCTGGGCAACGGCCGAGCAGGCATTCACCGAGAGAAACGGTCCGCGAGTGGTGTCGTGCCTTTCGGTGGACTGCGCCAATACTTCGCGCAGCCGCACGATGCCGAGCTTCTGATTGCGGGCTAACAACAGTGCGACCACGCCGCTGATCTGCGCGGTCGCGAGCGAGCTGCCGGAGGCGAAGTCATAGTGACCGTTCGGCACCAGCGTGACGATGTCGCGCGCCGGTGCGAGCAGGACGTCGTCGGCCCGGCCCTGCGAGGTTTCCGCCTCGGCAACCGCCAGTACGTGGTTGAGCCTGGCGGGAAAGCCGAAGCGCGGATCGTCCGATACGGCGCCGACTACGATGACCCCTGATCCGGTGGCCTTGGCGATCAGCGCTTCCAGCAGTGCATCGCTCGGCCCGACCAGGCTCAGGTTGATGACCTGTGCGCGGGCGCCCAGCGCATCGGCGAGCGCCTGCGCGATGGTGAAGGAATTGCAGCGACCGGCGCTGGTCGCCGAAGCCTGCCAGCAGGCTTTGAATGCCATGAGTTTGACGTCGGGAGCCACGCCCACGATGCCGATGCCATTGTTCGAAGCCGCGGCGATGAGCCCCGCCACCTGCGTGCCGTGGCGATCGTTGCGGAAACCAACATCGTCATTGTCGACGTAATTACGCGTGAGCAGCGTGCGGCCGACGAGGTCGGGGTGCCCGGTGTCCACACCGGTGTCGATGATGGCGACGCGAATGCCGGCGCCCCGGCTCAGGCGGTGGGCTTCGACCACATCCAGCGCGCTGACGTTGGACTGCAATCGCGCGTACGGATCGGCGGCGTCGGCGGCGGGCGCGGGCAGGCCAACGGTGGAGGCGGATTCGAATTCGTTGAGCGGTTGAACGATGAGCACGCGCTTGTCGGCTTTCAGCCGTTCGATCATCGCCTCGCGCGTGGTGCCGGGAGGAATCCGGAACAGCACGCAGTGCATCTGCAGTTGTTCGATGGGCCATTCGGACACACGCGTGAGCGAATACTGGCGCGCGATGTCGACGATGGTTGCCGCGGCCGACGCGCTCACCCGATAGTTCGTGGTGGTGCCGTAGCCGTGGGCAGTCCCACCCACGGCGCTCGGTCGGCCGGTGACTGGATTGGCCACCGCCACCACGATGAACTGGCCGGGCGCGCTGCGCACCTCCGGCGGAGTCAATACCGGCGCCGGCGCGGCACCGGCGGCGCCGCACAACGCGAGCGCCACCGAAGCGAGCGCTGCCGCTACGCCCAGGCGCCACGCAAGCGCGGCGTCAACGTGCAACCGGCTGCGCAAAGCTGACATTCGGATCCTTGGAAATCACCGCGGCGACGGAATCCGCCGATGCACCGGAAGCTACCGCATCGGCCGACAGCTCCGCCGTGAAATTGCCCGCAGTGCCCGGTCCAGAGACGATGCTGAGACCCTGGTGCGCAAGCAATGTATTGATGGCCGAGATCGAGGTCCCTGGAGCGAACACGACGCGAACCGCCGGCGCGTTGAGGCGCTGCGCCGGAACATCGGTCACCGTGATCATCTCCGGGGACGTGGTTCGCAATGCATTGAAACCGAACAACGCAAGACCAAACCCCTGGACGATTACGGCCGCCGCCAGCCAGCGCACCGTGCGCGAGGAACGCGACGCCGGCAGCGCCATGCCGGTAGTTCCATTGGCGGGAGTGGAGACGGACTCGGAGGCTTCGATACGCGCCCACAGCTTGTTGAACGAGCGCTGCTCGTCCGTGGCCACCGATTCGGGCGAGGCGCCGTCGCGACCCATCTGCGAGGCCACCATGCGCTGCCCGGCGAGTTCCGCGCGGCATTCCGCGCAACCGGCGACGTGTGCTTCCACCCATTCACGATCGGTCGCAGGGATGCGGCCGCTGGCGAGCCAGGGCAGCAGAGCCCAGGCTTCGGCATGTGTATCGGGGATGCGGGTGCTCATGAATTTTCTCCGGACATACCCGCGAGGGCGGGCAACACTTGTTTGAGAGTCTCGCGCGCGCGGAACAGCCGTGTCTTGACGGTGTTCACAGGGCAATCGAGGATCGCAGCCACTTCCTCACAGGAATGGCCGAGAGTGTAGGTGAGCTCGAGGGCCATGCGCTGCTCGACCGGCAGGCGCGACAGGCCGAGCGCCAGCCACTGGCCGTCCGTCTCCGCCGCGTCGGTGGAGGCGACGCTGATGGAATCCTCGTCAAAAGGCTCGTCGGACACCGGGCGAATCTTGGCCCTGCGGAGCGCATTCAGCGCGCGACGGTAGGCGATTCCGATGATCCAGGTGGAAAGTTGCGACGCACCGCGGAATTCGCCGGCTTTCGTCCACACCACCCAGAAGGTGTCATTGATGACCTCCTCGATATCTTCGCGGCGCACCGACATGCGCGACAGCAGCCGGGAAAGGCGCTGGTAATAACTGCTGTAGAGCGTCCGGAAAGCCGCCTGGTCCTTGGACTTGGCGATGCGCTCCAGCAACTCGCGCTCGGAGGCGTCGGGGGAGGGGCCAGGTGCCCGCGAACTCTGAGTTTCAATGCTTTTTAGTGCCACGGCAGCAAACCTTGCGAGACCTACTGCACATGAGTAACACCCAGCGGGTTTCCGGTTCCCGGGGTCAATTCGCGGTCGAGAAGTGCCACAGCGCCGTCAGGGCGACCCGATCGCCCACCGAGTCCGGATCGAAGTGCTGATCGGCACTGGAGTCCACGCCGAGATATGCCAGCTGGAATTCGAACTGCTTGAGCGTCGCGGTAAGCGTGGCATTCCAGTAGTTGTAGCTGTCGTGATAGACCTCGTTGAGGCCATAGTGGCCGAGCCCGGCCGAGACCGAAAAATGTTCGCTGAGCGGCTGGCGTCCGGAAACCTCGAGTGCCCAGGCGTTGCCTTCCGCGTAGCCGGCCGTGGATCCCACCGCCTTGGTATTGGGCGAATAGATAGCCGCGACGAAGAGCCGGTTGCGAAAGCCGAGCGTGCCGGTGAGCTCGGTACGGTTGTAACTCACGCGCCGCGGATCGTTGGGGTAGGTGTACTCCGAGAGGCGCAGGTCGCCGGAGAATTCTTCCGAAATTCGCCAATAGCGACCGGCCCACAGATCCATTTCCGCGCGCGGCCCCGGTCCGGGCTTGGGGTCGGCCGAGGCGGCGAACACGCCGACATAGAATTCCTTGGGGAATTCGACGTCGAGTGAGGCTTGCGCGGCGGGTTTGCCGCGCGTCAGCGACAGACCGCGGAAGACGAAATCCGAGGTGCCGCCGATGCTGCCCGTGACCACGTACGCCGAATCGGCGTGCGCCAGATTCGCGTGTGAAAACCCGCATGCTGTGAAGGCAATCACAATCACCGTTCGCGCGTTTTGGATCACAGACAGGGTTTCTCGCAGGGCCTTCCTTATGCCGCGGGCAGTCTGCCGAGTCGCTCCAATGCTGGCAACCGATTTCCGCCCTCGAAAGCTGTGAAGCGGGTCGCCTGCGACCTTGGTCTTGTGACTGTGATCAGCGCGTCTGCAGCACTGTTTTGCGAGCATCTGCGTTCGAATGAACTCGTTTATCGCCACAATCGTGACGCGCTGGGCGCGTCCGCTGTTCCTGATTTCGGTGGTCTACAGCGCCGTCTGCGTGCTGTTCATGGTCACCGGCTGGGGCGGCGCGGCCGTTGCCGAATACATCGGCGTCTGGGGCTCGTTCCCCGTGAGCGCCGTGATCTGCGTGGTGCTATGGCCAACCATGATCGACGCGACGCTGAGTTGGCGCCGCCGCCTCGCCTGGCGCCTGATTTTTGCGGCGCTGATGCTCGACCTGGTCGCGAGCGTGGGCTGGGGCTACAGCGCGCTCACCGAGAATGTGACGTTCGGATCGTGGCCCGACTTGCTCTACATTTTTTACTACCCGCTCGCGGCACTGGCATTCGCGCTGCTGTACGTCGATCTCGGCGGGCGCATCGACACGCCGCGCTCGATCATCGATTTCACCACGGTCGCGATCGGCTTCGGATCGCTGCTGTGGTTCACGGCGCTCGCGCCGGTCGCCGGATTGTCGGGCGCCGAAATGTTCGATCACTGGTCGGTGATCGGTTACGGCGTCGGTGATGCCATCGCGCTGGTCGCCGCCGCGATGCTCGCCATGCAGATCACCGACTGGCGTGCCGAGCGCCCGATCGTCTGGTTGCTCATCGCCATGGTGGTGACGCTGGTCTCCGACCTGCTGTGGATCAACGCCGAGCTGCGCGGCACTTACAAGATCGGCGGCGCCAGCGACGTCGGCTATTTCGTGTTCTATCTATGCATGTTCGCGGCAGCGCACTACCAGCTCGGACACCGCCGTCCGGGCGCATCGACGTTCGGGCTGCAGGGCGACCTGCGCGGCTCGCTGCCGATCGTCGCGCTCATGGTCGGCACCATCGCCTTGCTCGACGACCGGTTGAATCTGGCCACGGCGCAGTCGCCGCTGCTCATCTGGGTGCTGGTCGCCGCCACGCTGCTGGTGGTCGCGGGGCAGGCGTTCGCGACCCGCGAAGTGGTCGGACTGCATCGGGAAGTCGCCACGCGCCGTTTCGACGAGCGCTTGACCGAGCTGGTACGCCGCTCGAGCGACATGATCGCCATCTGCGATACCGGCGGCACGATCCGCTATGCCAGCCCGTCGTCCGAACAGTTGTTAGGTGTGGCGCCCGGCGAGCTGGCCGGACAGCGCCTCGACGATGTGCTCGGGCCGGAAGCGGCGCACGTGCGCGAAGTCTTCGACCAGGTGACCGGCGCCGCGCATTCCGAGCAGATCGCCAATTTCGCCATCCCGCAAAGCGGCGGGGAAAAACGATCCTTCAAGATGGTGATCGCCAACCTGTGCCACGTGGAGTCGATCCGCGGCATTACGCTCAACATCCGCGACATTTCCGACGCCACGCGCCTGCACGATCAGCTGCGCACGCTCGCGTTCCACGATTCGCTGACGCTGCTCGCCAACCGCTCACTGTTCTCGGATCGCGTGCACCAGGCCATCCGCCACGTCGCCGACGGCATGACGCCGGCGGTGCTGTTCATCGACCTCGACAATTTCAAGACCGTGAACGACAGCCTCGGGCACAGCGCCGGCGATCAGCTGTTGCGCAGCTTTGCCCACCGCCTGGTGCAATGCACGCGCGCCGGTGACACCGTCGCGCGTCTCGGCGGCGACGAATTCGCGGTGCTCATCGATCACGCGCCCAACATCGACGCGGCGGTGGCGGTGGCGCGCCAGGTCCTGGACGCGTGCCGCCAGCCCTTCGAAATCGACGGCCGTCCGCTGCGCATCGGCTGCAGCGTCGGAGTCGCGCTCGCCGATCGCGTCAGCAACGTCGAGCGGCTGCTGCGCAATGCCGACGCCGCCATGTACGCCGCCAAATCGCGCGGCAAGGGACACGCCGAGATTTTCCAGCCTGAGATGCTGCGTGCCGCGCGACGGCGCATGCGCATCGAGAACGAGCTGGCGGCGGCCATCGACGGCCAGCAGCTCGAGGCTCACTACCAGCCCATCGTCGATCTGAACTCGCGCCACCTGGTGGGCATCGAGGCGCTCATGCGCTGGCGCCACCCAACGCGCGGCCTGGTGATGCCGGGCGATTTCATTCCGCTCGCCGAAGAGACCGGGCAGATCGTGCCGATGACGCAATGGATCCTCGATCGCGCCTGTGCCGACGTGGCGCGTCTGCAGCGCGAAATTCCCCACGGCGCGGGTCTGCGGATATCGGTGAACGTGTCGAGCCGTTATCTCAACCACGGCAACATCGTCGAGGACGTGCGCAACAGCCTGGCCAAACATCAGGTCGAACCGGCGTGCCTGATTCTCGAAGTGACCGAAAGCCTGCTGCTGGAAAATTCCTCGCGTCTCGAACGCACTTTCCAGGAGCTCAAGCGCATCGGCGTGCGGCTGGCGCTCGATGACTTCGGCACCGGATATTCCTCGCTGGCCTACCTGCATCGTTTTCCCATCGACATCCTCAAGATCGACCGATCTTTCGTCGAGCGTCTCGCCGGCGAAGGCGAAGGTGCCGGCGGCGTGGATGCGGTCGCGCTGGCACGCGCCATTCTTTCGCTGGCCGATGCGCTCGGGCTCGATACCGTGGCCGAAGGCATCGAGCACGACGCCCAGCGCGACACATTGCTCGAGCTCGGCTGCAAGACCGGGCAGGGGTATTCGTTCGGCAAGGCCATGCCGGTCGAAGAGGTGCTGGATGCGGCGGTCACGAGGCGCCGAAGCATGCTCGCCGGCAACGCCCCGGCGCAGGTCGAATACTCGGCGACCGGGCGATTCCGCGGCATTGCCGACAAGGGCTGAGAGCGGAGTCGGCGCCGCCTCGCGGTGGTGACATAACTTGTGGCAGCGCTTCTCATAATGCGGCGCCTGACAATCCGGGGCCCCGAACGGCCGAAAAGCTGAGACGTGCGTGGGCTTTCCTCCTAAGGCCCTCGTCTAGTCTTCATTCCTGCAACGGACGGCAAAAATCAGAACAACAGCAGCGGAGAAACCGGTGAAGTCGGCAGAAATCAGATCGCTCGAAGCGGGCGCGGTGCCCGAACGGAGCACCGAAAGCGTGTTACGTGCCGTGTGCCTGCGTCTCGGATGCACGGCCGCCACCGCGGTTTTCCCGCGTGAAGAATCGCGCGTCGTCTGGGGTCGCTCGGAAGCCGACTTCGCGTTTGCACGCGAGCAGTTGTCCATCGTCGGCGATGAGCTCGCGCGCCGCGCGATCGACACCCGCAAGCCGGTGGCCACCAACAAGCTCAAGCACACGAGCGGTGGACAGATCGCCTGCAAGCTCGTTGCCGTGCCGCTCATCGCCCGCGGCGGTCCCGCCGGCGCGCTCATCATTTTCAACCGCGCCGAAGAGCCGAGCTTCGACGAGTTCACCGTGCGTCGCCTGGCGCGATTCGCGCGACTGCTGGCGCGCAACGCCACGCAGGACCTCGACTCGCTGACCGGCCTCCTGTCGTGGGATGGATTCAAGACCCGCGTCGACTCGTGGCAGCGCAGCGCGCCGCCGAGCGCCATGGTGTCGATGCTGTACGGCGACATCGATCGCCTGCACCTGATCAACGATCTCGCCGGCTTTTCCGACGGCGATCGCGTGATCGCGCGCTGTGGTGTCGCGATCCGCCGCGCGCTGGTGGGCGCCGAGAGTTTCGCCTGCCGTCTGTCCGGCGACCGCTTCACCGTTTTCCTGCCGCACATGAACCTGGCGCAGGCGCGCCTGCTCGCCGACAGCATCTGCAAGGAAGTGAGCACGGGGCTGGCGTCGCAGAAGGAGCCTAACCACCCGGTTTCCATGTCATGGGGCGCGGTGTCGACCGGTGCCGCCGACCTGCATCTCGACCATCGCATCGCCGAGGCCGAGATCGCCTGCAAGACCGCCAAGGATCGTGGCCGCGGCCGCGTCGAGGTTTACCAGGACACCGACCAGAGCATGATCCGCCGTCACGACGAGATCGGCCTGATCGGCAGCGTGCGCGAAGCGCTGCGCCTGGACCGCATCGTCGTGTTCGCGCAGCCGATCACGCCGCTCATCAACCGCAGCCTGCCGACCACCTACGAACTGCTGGTGCGCATCATCGACGCCAAAGGCAACATCGTCGAGGCGGCCGACTTCATGTCGGCGGCGACGCGATACCAGATCCTCCCCGAGATCGACCGCGCCGTGTGCGAGCGTGCGTTCGAGCAGCTCAGCAGGAACACCTCCTCGGCCGGCCCGTTGCGCGTCTCCATCAATCTTTCCGGGCCGACGCTGTCGGACCCGGGATTCCTCGAGTGGCTGCTCGCATCCATGGCCAAACATGGCATCGACGGTACCTGCCTGGTGTTCGAAATCACCGAAGCGGCGGCCGCGGCCAACATGCAGCAGGTACAGCAGTTCATTCGCCGGCTCAGCAGCCATGGCGTGCGTTTCGCGCTCGATGACTTCGGCACCGGCGTGAGCTCGCTGGCCTATCTCAAGAATCTCGAGATCAACACCATCAAGCTCGACGGCTCGTACGTCGTCGACGTGCTGACCAATCCGCGTTCACAGGCGCTGGTGCGTGCGATCGTGCAGTTGGCCGATGCGATGGGCATCACCACGGTGGCCGAGTACGTTGAATCGAACACCGTGCGCGATCGACTCGCGTCGCTCGGCATCCAGTTCGGGCAGGGTTATGCGCTCGGCCGTCCCGGTCCGCTCGATGATGTGCTCGCCGCGGTCGCCGACCGCGCGCCTGGCGGTCGCGAGCGTCCCTTCACCGAGGCCAAGGCGTACACCACGCCGTCCGGCATTCCGATCATGTTCAAGCACGCGTGAGGTCCTCGCGCTAGCAAAAGGGGACCGACCCCTTTAACCTGCGCCGCGTGATCAAACTCACGCGCTATCAGTGGACCGTGTTCTTCGCCGCCTGGCTCGGCTGGGGCTTCGATGTTTTCGACGGCCTGCTGTTCAACTACGTCGCGCCGAATGCCATTCCCACCTTGTTAGGCGTGCCGATCGGCGGCGACGCCGCGCGCGCCGCCTTGCCATACTGGACCGGAATACTCAATTCGCTGTTCCTGCTCGGCTGGGCCGCTGGCGGCGTGCTGTTTGGCCCGATCAGCGACCGGTTCGGCCGCCGTCGTGTGCTCATGATCACCATGGTGCTGTACGCGGTTGGAACCGCTTCCTGCGCATTCGTCACCGAAATGTGGCAGCTCATCGCCTTCCGTCTCATCGCCAGTCTCGGCATCGGCGGCGAATGGGCCGCGGGCTCGGCGATGGTCGCAGAAGTGGTGCCGGAAGAATCGCGCGTGGAAGCCGGTGCGTTGCTGTACACCTCCGCGCCGTTCGGCCTGTTCCTCGCAACCTTCGTGAATTCGGAAGTCGCGGGCGGCTGGTTCGCGCATGACCCGGCTTCTTCGTGGCGCTACGTGCTGCTGTTTGGACTGCTGCCGGCCGCGGTCGCTTTCGTGGTGCGATGGTTCGTCAAGGAGCCGGAACGCTGGACGGCAGTGGCGAAGATTGCCGCCCCCGCCCGGCTGCGGGAAATTTTCACCCCGGCACTTCTGCCGCGCACGATCAGCGCGCTCATTGTCACCTTGATCGCGTTGATAACCTGGTGGAGCTGCAACGCTTTCATCCCGTCCGTCGCCAACACGCTCGCGGGCGCCGAGGCCGTGGCCCGCGGTCTCGATGCGGTGGCGACCGGCGCGCTCAAGCAGGAGTGGATCAAGATCGCGACCAATGCCTTCAATTTCGGCGGCCTGCTCGGCACGCTGTTGACGATCCCGTTCGCCAAGCGGCTCGGGCGCCGGCCGATGTACCGCGTCTATTTCGCGGCCAGCGCGCTGTCGCTGCTCGCTACTTTCGGCCTCGACCTGCCGGCCGAGCTTCGCCTGTATCTCTATTTCTTCATCGGCCTGTCGGTGTTCGGCACGTTCGGCAGCTTCACGTTCTATCTACCGGAGCTGTTCCCGACGCGCCTGCGGTCCACGGGCGCAGGCTTCTGTTACAACATCGGCCGCGTGGTGGCGGCCGCCGGCGTGTTCGCGGTCGGCGCGGTGTCGGCGGCGGGCAAGGGCGACCCGGCGATCGTGCTGCGCGCGCTGTTCATGATCGGCTTCGTACCGCTCATCGGCCTGCTGTTCTTGCGCTGGGTCGTCGAGACGCGCGGCCAGCGGATGCCCGACTAGGGTTCGTTCACGACGACGTTCTGCCAGGTGGCAGTCGCATGGACGGCGCCCAGGCCGTACTGACCGCGAGGCAGTGCGCCATCGCTCGCCGCGGCGACCAGTTGTCCATCGACGAAGGCGTCGAGATCCTTGCCGCGTGCGGTGAACGTGAACTCGTGCATCTCGCGCGCGACGGCTGTGAACGGTACGGACTCGAGCACCGTGATCGCGCCGTTGACCACCTTGCGTATCTGCAACTGATTCGAGCTGCGGATCGACAGGTAGTAATAGTTGTTCGCGTCCACGTAGCGCGCCACCAAACCGAACCACGCGCCCGCCTGCGAACCGCCGAAGGAATCGAGCCGCGCATGCGTGCGGATGAGCTGGTCGTCCGTGGGCGTGCCAACGATGGCGAGCGCGCTCGCGTTGATGTCGAGCTGCGACAGGCCGAATGGGTTGTCGTCCTCCCAGGTCACATCCCAGGTGCCGCCGTAGTGCGTGAACTCGCGCCCCCACGGGAACCAGGTGTAGTCCTTGTAGAGCAACTCGATCGCGTCGCTGGGCGTGACGTTCACATTGTCGAAGTCGGCGCGGGCCCGGTATGTCAGCAGGGCAGCGCGGCCGTGTGTAAACGTGGTGTCGCTGGCGGAGATTTGATTCTGCCCGTCGACGGCGACGCCAAGGGTCGAGCCGGAAATCGTGAGCTTCACGCGGTGCCGTGTGTTCAGCGCCAGGGCCAATGGCTTTTCGGCGAGCGTGACGAACGCGCCATTGATCTTGCGTTTGAGCTGCAGGACATTGGAGCTGCGCCAGGTCACGTAATAGTTGTTGCCCACGTCCACGTAGCGCACCGCGAGGCCCACGTAACGATCGGCGCCATCAAAGGCGCGCGGCGTGATGTCGGCCTCGATGGACTGGTAGTTGCGCCAGTCGCTGTCCGTCAGGACGGCGTTCGCCTCGCCGGTTGTGCTCGACTGACGATAGAAGTAGTTGGCAGAGTTGCCGGCGAGCGCGAATCCGTTGCCGGCGGTCTGCTGGAATCCGCTGACATCGCGCCCTTCGAAATTGTTGGCGAGCGCGGCAGGAGCCACGACGGGCGAGGGCAGTGTGTAGACCGACAGGTACCGGTTGCCGCCGAGGTCCTCGGCGCCGGTGACCACGGTGTTGCCGCTGACGTCGACATCCTCGGTCCAGCCCGGCACATCGAGTATGGCGGCATGATCAAAACCACCAGCGGCGTTTTCGACATAGGCGTAGACCTTCGAGTAGGCGTGGTCTTCGCTGTAGCCCTCGGTGGTCAGCACCACCCCGTCGCGGTACTTCACCTGCGCGGCGTTGCCGGTGCCGTTGCCGTAGTCGATCGGCACCAATTGGCCCTGATAGCTCCAGTTGCCATTGGTACGCCGGAAGTATCCCGATCCTGGCGACACAGCGACCGTCTTCTGAAAAGCCAGCGGGCCTTGCGACAGGATCGTCGCCGGCATTCCGAATGCGGCGGCCGGGGCCCAATCCAATTGCGTCCCGTTTTTGCGATAGGTCCGGACCATGTTCCCCGGGGCACGGATCATCGCGTAGTCGTAGTTGAGATCGACCGGGATCTCCTTGTCGCTGCAGACCCCGGCGTTGCGTTCGATGCGCCCGGTGACGCCCCAGCTTCCGTCGGTTGCCGACTTCTGGTAGATGAACGCGTCGGCCTCACAACCCGTGCTGCCGACCAGGATGCTGTTGCCGGAGATGGCGAAACCACCCGGATCCAGTATGGGGCTCGCCGTGTGGCCCTGGACCCAGTCGTTGCTGACGCTTTCCCAGATCGTCGCAACCTGGTTGAGCTTGATGATGGCGATGCCGTTTTTCATCGCGAGGCCCGCGCGCAACTGTGCGGGTGGAGCGGTCACGTCGAGCAGCGTGCGGCGATACCTCCAGCGGCCATCGGCGCCACGAAGATACAGCAGAGCCGCGCGGCCACCCTCGTGATCGGCGAGGGCGATGATGGAGCCGCCGTCGATGGCCGCTGCCAGGCCGAAAAACTGGTAGTAGTACGGGTCGGCGGAATTCGGCGGCGGCAGATCCTGCGCGACCGGGATCGTGTAGGTACGCGCGGATGCGCACAGGCTGACTCCCAGCGCGAGCAGGATGAAAAACAGCTTGTTCATGGCAGTCCCTTGCAGAAGGCCGCTGACGGCGGCTTGGTAGTTAGCTGCAGATTGCAAGGAGCGGGCCATGAGGCAAAGGCGCGAGCCCGGCGACCGCCGGCTGACGACGGCGCCGAAACGACCACCCTGAGGGCGCAATTCCTGCCGCGGGTCGCGCAATCTTTTCCGTGCGGCAGCGCCGACGGCGGCGGTCCTACAATTCCACCGCCTTGGTAGTCAGGAAAACCTCCGCGAGTCCTACAGCGCCGCGAGTTGCCGCATCAGAAGTTCGCGTCGAGCTCCACCGCCAGCGTGCGCTGCGTGTACGGATGGAAAGCCCAATAGTGCTCATTGCCGAGATTGTCGATGCCGGCGGATGCGATCCAGCGCTCGCCGATCCGGTAGCGCACGCGTGCGTCGAAGACCAGGAAACTGCTGGTGCCCGTATAGGTGAAGGCGTTCGGATCGGAATTGTCGAGCGTGTTGTATTGCCTGCCGCTGTAGCGCGCGCCGAGCGTGGTCGTCCAGCGCGGGCCAAATCGGTAACTCGCGAGCGCATTGGCGCGCCACTCCGGCACGCGCGGTTGCCACTTGCCGACGCTCGCCGGGAAGCCGGTGTTCTCGATGATGCGTGAGTGCGCGTAGGTGAGGCTGGCGGACAGGTCGAGACCGGAAGCCAGCACCTCCTGCGCGTGGTAGGCGATCTCCAGGCCGCGGGTGCGGATGCGGCCCACGTTCTGGATGTTGGTGATGTTGGGAATCACGGTGACGTTGGTTTGCGAATACAGCGCATCGCGCGTGTCTTCCTGAAAGTAGGTCGTGCGCAGCGAGCCATTGCCGAGCTCGTGTTCCGCGGTGAGCTCACCGGTCCAGGATTTTTCCGGCCGCAGGTCTGGATCGTTGTTGACGATCACGCTGGTCGAAATCGAGCCCTGGTACAGCTCGGAGACCGTGGGCAGACGCACGGCGCGTCCGAGAGACGCTCTCAAGAGCCAGCCAGGTGTCAGTTGATAGGCGAGCGCTGCCTTCGGCGACACGTGAGTCTCGGTGCGCGTCGCGAATCCGAGTGTGCTCGTGGCGTCGGCAATCGTGCCGTCCGACGCCTGCCAGCGCTCGACGCGCGCGCCGAGCGTGGCGCGCCAGTCATCCGCGAAGTGCCAGCTGTCCTGGGCGTAGAGACTCTGCAATTGCGTCTTGCCACGGAACGCCGAGACGCGTCCGGTTGCCGCGCCATCGATCCAGTCGGCCGTGTTCGAGACCAGCGTACGCAGACGATAGTCGTCGAGCTGGTAACCAAGGTCGATCACATGCGCAGATTTGGCACCTTGGGGGCGCCATGTGCCGCGCAATGCCAGCGTGCGCCAGCCGGTTCCGTCCTGATCGGTGATGCGCCCATTCCCGCCGGCATTCGCTGCCGGCAGCGCGGCAGTCGGCGAGCGTGCGATGTCGCGGGTGTAGTCGTAGGCACTCGCGGCAACTTCCCAATCCCAGCGGTCACGGGCGTGCGACTTGAGCGACAGGCCGTGCATCAGGTGCGTGAGCTCGCCGCGATTCGGCGCGAAGTCCGCGGGGGTCACGACATACAGGCGGCCGTCGACATTGATATTGCCGCCGTAGATCGGATTGCCGGCGCCGTCGCGCAGGTAGGAGTCGGAGGCGCGCACCGCATCGTTGTGCCACACCCCGAGCGTGTAGCTCGCGCGCAGCGTCGGCGAGAAGTCGTAGCTCACTTTCGCCTTGGCATGATCCTGCAGAGTGTGAATCTGGTTGGTGGCGCCGAGGATCAGCCAGTCCTGATTGCGGGGATTGCGATCGGCGACCGCGCCGGTGACGGGCGTCCCCGAGGGGCTGGCTATTCCCGCGCTCACGAGCTTGTTGGCAAAGGCGATGGGCTGGCCGTCGCTGTCGAGTCGATTGAAGTTCACCCACCACGAGAGGTTGCCGTCGCGATCGCCCGCCGAAGCGCTTGCCTGCCAGCCCGTGTAGCGGTCGCGGGTGTCGTAGACCTCGAAGTCCTGGCCGAAGCTCGACAGCTTGGCGTGCATTTCGAGTTTGTCAGGCATTCGCGTGACGTAGTCGACCACCGCGCCGACCGAATTTCCGGGAAACGCCGCCGAGAAGGGCCCATACAGAACGTCCACGCGTTCGATTTCCTCCGGCGTCACCAGGCCCCAGCGCGGGGTGAAGGTTGCGCCGTTGCCTAACAGGTTCGACAACAGGATCCCGTCGGCGTAGACCAGCGAACGCGCGCTGTTGCCCGTGCCCGAAGCTCGGCTGGCAAGCACGGCATGGTCGTAGTCGCCGATGTACCGCTTGCGCACCAGCAGGCTCGGAAAATATTTCAACGCATCCTCGCTGTCAGTCGCGTTGACGTTTGCGGCGATCTCATCGCCGGTTATCCCCTCGATGGTGGTGGGAATCTGCGTGGGCAGCGAGGTCGGCCGGGTGGCGGTGACGACGACCGTTCCGAGGGTGCGCGTCGGCGCTTCCTCGTCGTTGTCATCGGCGTGCGCGTACGCCGTGGTCAGTGCCGCGAACAGTCCAGCGAAGAGGGTGGTGTATTTCACGGGAGTAGCCTGCGGCGCCGTCAGTGGCTCGCCGTTGCGGTGGCGTCGCGCTCTTCGACCATCAATTGCACGGTGATCTCGCCGGCAAATTTGAAATGCAGCACCAGCGGCGCGGATGTACCGGCGACGAGCGCGGAATTGAGGTCGACCAGCATCAGGTGCAGGCCGCCGGGGGTCGCGGTGACGGTGGTATTGGGCGCAATGACCACCGTCCCCGCGGGCCGCATCCGCGCGATGCCCGCCTCGAGGCTGGATCGATGAAACTCGACGCGCGCGGCCAGCGGCGTGCGGGCCTCGATCAGTACGTCTTCATTCGGGCCATTGTTGGTGATGGATAGATAGGCGACACCGATCGGCATCCCGGCGGCCGTTGGGCGCGACCAGGGATGGTCGATGACCAGGTTGCCAATGGAAAAATGATGAGCATGAGCGGTGCCGGCCAGGGCGAAGACGGCCGGCAAGGCCAGGAGAAGACGAAGCATGGTGATTCCCTGCGCGTGAACGCAACCGCACGCTCAAGGCGTGAGTCGCACGTGACTTGCGAATGGTTCCCTGGCGGGAACCGGTGCGTCAGGGATACGGGGGCGCGCGCGCCGACTGCGCGCGGGCGAGGAGTTTTTCGGCGATCTGCGAAGCGTCGTCCCGCGGCTGCGGCAGCGCAGCGCGAACGAGGCCGTCGCTACGCGGCAATGCGGCCGGCGCGCCGAGCGATGGAGCAAAGCACTGCTCGCAGTGCTGCGGGGAAGATTCGCCGGCCGGAATCTCGATGACCTCGCTGCGCCCGGACCGCGTCGAGCACATCGATGACTTAACGCTCATGCCCGCGCCGGCCATGGCATCGATCGGAATCAGCGAGCGCAATACCAGCGCGAACAGCACCAGCGGCAGCAGGTTTGCGCGGAGGCGGATTGAACGCAGCGACTTCATGCCGCGCATCTTACGCCCTCGACCGAGGTGTTTTCCGCGCCGTGCGCAGGGTTTACTTCGAAACCACCCGCAGCTTGCGCAGCAGCTGGCGATCGACGTAAGTGCGGCAGTCGAGCACCAGGCGATCCTGGAACTGCTGCAACTGGTGCATCCAGAACATGACGATGATGCAGCACACCAACGCGGTAAGGGTGGCATTGAAAGTGACGCCCAGTCCCATGGTGACGCCGGAGATGTCGCCGCCCATGGCGCCTTGCGCTTCCTGCAGGGCCGCGCCGATGCCACGCACGGTACCGACGAAGCCGACGGCTGGAATGGCCCAGGCGGTGAATCGCACCATCGAAAGCTTGGTGTCCATGCTCGCGGTTTCGAAATCGCACTCGTCGCGCACGGCTTCCGCGGCGTCCTGCACGCTGCGCGTGGCGCCGAAACGGTTGTAAGCGACCATCAGGAGGCGCGGCAGAAAGCGGGATTGCTCGTCGCGCGGCAGTGATTCGAGCGGGCGTGAATAGACACGCGCGTCTTCGGGCAGAACCACCTGCGCTTCGCCGATCTTCACGTATTCACGGTCGAGGAGTTTGCGGCCGAGGCGGGTGTCCTGGGCCTGGCGCGCCAGCAGCAGCAGCGACCACAACATCAGGACGACGCAAGTTTCCTGTTCGTAGTCTTTGAGGATGACGTAGACCGAACGCAGCTGCAGGACCTGCTGCTTGACGTTCGCGGAGTTGGTGACGACCACGCGCTGGGACAGAACCGCCGCGGCGCGCGGCCGGATGACCAGGGTCCAGATGCTGTGGATGATGATGACCGAGAGCAGCAGCGCGCTGATGCTGTAGACCGCGTCGTCGAGGACCCAGTGGGGTCGCTCGGTGCGTTTCTCAGCAACGGTTTTTTCCAGGGGAAGCGACGGGTTCTCGGTTGCCATGCAGTTATCTCTTTCGAAGGGAAGAGGACAAAAAGTGTACTCGTTAGTCGTGAGCCGGAACCGTTTAGTTCCGCGCCGGCCGACCTCGCTGTGACCGGATTGTAACCGGCGGGATACCCGGGCCCATACCCGCAAGCTGATAGCATGACCGCCGGTTTTTACCCACGCCGCAGCCTATGTCCATCGCGCTCGACCAAGTCACCAAACGGTATCAGGACCAGCCGGTCGTCAACGACGTTTCCATCGAGGTAGGCGAGGGCGAATTCTTCGTGTTGCTGGGCCCCTCCGGCAGCGGCAAGAGCACCCTGCTGCGTGCCATCGCCGGACTCACCGGCATCGACCACGGACGAATCTCGCTGCATGGTCGGGACGTGACCCATGTTCGGGCGCGCGATCGCGGCGTTGGCCTGGTTTTCCAGAACTACGCCCTGTTCCGCCACATGACCGTTGCCGACAACATCGAGTTCGCCTTGCGCGTCCGGCGCACGAAGGCGGCCGAGCGCCGCGCCCGGCGCAAGGAATTGCTCAAGCTCGTGGCGCTCGAGGGCATGGACGAGCGGCTGCCCGGCCAGCTTTCTGGGGGTCAGCAGCAGCGTGTCGCGGTTGCGCGCGCGCTGGCGCACAAACCGCAGGTCTTGTTGCTCGACGAGCCTTTTGGCGCGCTCGACGCGAAGATCCGCGAAGAACTGCGGCGGACGATCCGGTCGGTGCAGCGCGAGCTCGGCATCACCACCGTGCTCGTGACGCACGACCAGGAAGAAGCCTTCGCCCTGGCCGACACCATCGGTGTCATGAATCATGGCCGCCTGCTCGAAGTGGGCAATCCGAGCGATCTGTACGCGCAGCCTGCGACGCGTTTTGTCGCCACCTTCCTCGGTGCCGCCAACCTGCTGCTGGCGCGCCAGACCGCGGATGGAATCCGCTTCGGCGCCACGCCGGTCAGCGCCGCGGCCTCCGAGCCCATGCAGGCCGGGCGCGAGCACGAAGTGGTCGCGGTGCTGAGGCCCGAGGAAGTGGAGATCGCCGCGGCGCGCGAAGAGCTTTCATCGAACTACATCGCGCGCGGCGCGGTCGAGGAGATCGTCTTCACCGGCGCGCTCGAGCGCCTGCGCGTGCGCCTGCTCGACGAACCCTGCGCGGCACAGTTGTTAGGCCCGTCGGGCGACGACGATGCGCGCCTGGAGATCACGCGCACCCAGCACGAACGCCGGGCGCTGCCGCTCGCGCAGGGCGCCCAGATCGCGATCGGCGCGCGCCGCCTGCACGTGCTGCCGACACCGTTGTCGAGCTTCCTCGCCTGCGCAGCCACCGAGGCGGAAGCCGCGGCGCTCGCTCACGAACCGTTGCTCGAGAGTCTGTCGACGCGCATGAAGACCCGCGTGGGCCTGCGCGCCATCGATGGGCTCACGGGCACGCCGGCGCCGTTCGCCGGCGTCGCGGCCATCGCCGGCGGCAGCGAGGCTGCCAACACCGTCGAGTGGCTGCTGCATCACGGCGCGGCCGAAGTGCTGGTGCTGCCGAAGAATGCGCCGAGCCCCACGCGCGTCTACATCCACTGGACCGATGAGGCCGCGCGCCGCGCCACGCTGGCCGTCGCCGCGAGCCTGTTGCGGCACGTGGCCGCGGAAGCGGTGTACCTCGGCATCGTGCCGGAAGGCCGTTCGGCCAGTGGCCGCGCCGCACCGATGCGGGCGCTGCTCGATGCGCGTTCCGAAGCACAGCAGAGTCACGGGCTCGAGATGCGCACCGAGCTCGCCGTCGGCGAGACCGTCACCGAGCTCACGCGCAATCTGTCGGCCGGTGCCGCGCAGATGCTGGTTCTCGGGATCACCGACATCACCGACGCCGGCAGTGCTTACCGCAGCTTGTTAGCCGGGCAACCCGGCTGGCCGGTGCTCATCGTCTACCGTCCGCCGGAAGGGTCGCTCGAGTCCCGCGCCGCGCCTGACGTTCTCGCCTCTGGAACGGCCGCATGAAGACCGTCGGCCAGCGCGACCCCAACGTCATTCCGGGCTTCGGGATCACGCTGGGATTCACCACCTTTTTCCTGTCGGCCATCGTGCTGCTGCCCCTGTCGGCGCTGGTGCTCAAGACCGCGGGTCTCGACTGGTCGAGATTCATCGAAGTCATCGGCAGCCCGCGCGCGCTCGCCTCGTACCGGCTGTCGTTCGGCGCGTCGCTGGTGGCCGCCGGCGTGAACATGGTGTTCGGCTTCGCGCTGGCCTGGACGCTGGTGCGTTACGAATTCCCGGGCCGAAGGCTGGTCGACGCCATCATCGACATGCCATTCGCGCTGCCCACGGCGGTGTCCGGCATCGCGCTGACCACCGTCTTCTCCGCCAATGGCTGGATCGGAAAGTTCCTCGAGCCGCACGGCATCTTCGTCGCCTATACGCCGCTCGGCATCACGGTGGCGCTGACGCTCATCTCCATGCCGTTCGTGGTGCGCACCGTGCAGCCGGCATTGCAGGAGGTGCAGCGCGACCTCGAAGACGCCGCCGAGACGCTGGGTGCGGGTCGCTTCTACGTGTTCCGGCGCATCATCGTGCCGACCGTGCTCCCGGCGCTGCTCACCGGCTTCACGCTCGCCTTCGCGCGCGCCGTGGGCGAATACGGCTCGGTCGTCTTCATCGCCGGCAACAAATTCATGAAGACCGAGATCACGCCGCTGCTCATCATCTACCGCCTCGAGGAATTCGACTACGCCGGTGCCGCCGCGCTCGGCTTCGTGATGCTGGCGATCTCCTTCGTGATGCTGCTGGCCATCAACCTGCTGCAGGTCTGGGGCCGCAAGCGGATGATGGTGAGCCGTTAGACATGGGCGGGCCATCCTCACACGCGGACGTTGCCGCCGAACTAGCTACCCGGCCTGGACACACCAACTTGCGTTCGACCCTGGTGCGCTGGCTGCTGATCACCGTCTCGCTCACGTTCCTGGGTGCGCTGCTGGCGGCGCCGCTGGCAGCGGTATTCGCCATGGCGCTCGAGAAGGGTTGGGCCGCATATCTTTCGAGCTTTTCCAATGCGGAGACGCGCGCCGCGATCCGCCTGACCTTGACCACGGCGGCCATCGTCGTGCCGTTGAACACGGTGTTCGGCATCACCGCCGCCTGGTGTATCGCCAAGTTCGAATTTCGCGGCAAGAGCATTCTCATCACGCTGATCGACCTGCCGCTCGCGGTGTCGCCGGTGGTGTCCGGACTCATCTATGTATTGCTGTTCGGCCTCAACGGCTGGTTCGGCGCCTGGCTCCAGGACCACGACATCAACATCGTGTACGCGCTGCCGGGCATCATCCTCGCGACGATGTTCGTCACGTTCCCGTACGTCGCGCGTGAGCTCATCCCGCTCATGCAACAGCTCGGCAATGACGAAGAGGAAGCCGCCATCACGCTCGGCGCCGGCGGCTGGTTCACGTTCTTCCGTGTTACGCTGCCGCGCATCCGCTGGGGCCTGATCTACGGCGTCATCCTGTGCAATGCGCGCGCCATGGGCGAATTCGGCGCCGTTTCCGTGGTCTCCGGTCTCGTTGGCGGTGTGACCATGACAATGCCACTGCAAATCGAAGCGCTGTACAACGAGTACAACATGGTGGGCGCGTTCGCCCTGGCATCGGTGTTGTCGCTGCTCGCCGTCGCCACGCTGATCATCAAGACGCTGGTCGAAGGACGCGCGGGGTATCGGCGCCGATGAAGCGCAACAGCCTCGGCTGGTGGCTGGCGGCCAGCAATGTGGCCATCGTGCTGCTGGTGGCCGCGGGCATTTCCTATTTCGCCATCGACATGCTGCGCGGCCTCGCCGACAGCCAGCAGAAAATCCACGTGCAGCTTGCCGGCGCCAATGCACGCGAAGAGATCACGCGCATCGCCGAGGACACGCTGACCGATGCGCGCGTGCTCGCCGAACGTCCGCCGCTCAATCGCCTGCTCACCGAACCCGGTCGCGAAGGTCTGGCGCCCTTCCTGCGACGCTTCTGCGAAACCAGCAAGCTCGACGCCTGTGCGATCCTCGACGGCGGCCAGGTGGTGGCCGCCAGCGGCGTGAATCTGCCCTGGCCGCAGTTGTTTGCCGTGGCGCAGGAGCAGGGCGAGCGTTTCATGGCGGTGCCGGCCGGTACGCAGTTCTCGGTCGTCGGTGCGGTGGCCAAACTACCGGGGCAATACGCATCGTTCAGCGTGGTGGTGGTGCACCTGCTCGACGACTCGCTGGCGAGGGTGTTGTCCGAGCACAGCGGGCTGCCGGTGCGGCTCATCAACTATCGCGCCTTCAATGCCACGCCCGACAACGAATTCACCTCGCTGCATTCCCAGGCGATGACCGACGGGCGGTTCGCCGTGCAGCGCATCGACAGCCTCGGGCTCTATGCCTCCAGTTTCCCGGTGTTTTCCTCGAGCGGTGAAGGCATCGCGCTGATCGAGACGCGCTCGTCGGCCACGGAAACCGATCGTGCGGTGAGCTCGCTGGTCTGGCGCCTGATCCTCACCGCTTTCGTGTTCGCGGTGCTGGCGCTCGTCGCCGGCGTGTTGCTGGGCTGGCGGGTCACCAAGCCCGCCGAAGCGCTCACCGACGCCGCCGTGCGGCTGGGGCAGGGCGATTTCGCCACGTCGATTCCGACCGCCGGTCCCGCGGAGATCGGCCAGCTGGCTCGCACCATGGACGACATGCGCCGCAACCTGGTCGATCTCAACTCCGAGCTGCGGCATCGCGAGGCCGAGGCGCAGGTGGTGCTCGAGGCCGTGGTCGAGGGCGTGTACGCCGTCGACCAGGAGCGCAACATCCGCTACCTGAATCCGCAGGCGGCGCGTTTGTTAGGCATCGAGACCAAGGATGCCATCGGCAAATTCTGCGGCGACGTGCTCAAGCCCTGCGGTCCCGAAGGGTCGACGAAGGGCACGCGCCCCTGCGCGACCACCGCCTGCCCCATCCTGCGTGCGCGTCAGGCGGGCAGTGCGCAGGCGGTCGAGCAGCTGCAGACCACCTCCGGCGTGCGGCAGACGGTCATCACCAGCTCGCGCGTGGTGAATGGCCTGCAGGTGCAGGTGTTGCGCGATGAGACCGAGCTCGAAGGCGTCCGGCGCGCGCGCGACACGGTGCTCGCCAACGTCTCGCATGAATTCCGCACGCCGCTGGCGGCGCAGCTCGCCTCCATCGAGCTGCTGAGGGAAGGCCTGAAAACCAGTCCGCCCGAAAAGCTGGAAGAGCTGGTGCTTTCCCTGGAGCGCGGCACGCTGCGCCTGACCCGCCTCATCGACAACCTGCTGGAGAGCGTGCGCATCGAATCCGGGCAGGTCGACGTGCGCCGCCAGAGCATCGAGCTCGCCGACGTCGTCGAAGACGCGCGCGTGCTGGTCGAAGCGCTGCTGCGCCAGCGCCAGCAGCCGCTCGAGGTGGAAGTGCCCGAAGGGCTCGAGCTGCAGGGCGATGCCACGCGTCTCACGCAGGTGTTCGTCAATCTCATCGCCAACGCCAGCAAGTTCGCGCCCGAGGCAACGCCGATTCGCGTTGGCGCGCATATCGACGGCAATCTCATCAGCGCCTGGGTCGAGGATTCAGGGCCCGGACTTCCCGAAGGAGACACGGTCGGGATATTCGAGCGCTTCAAACGCGGCGGTTCGCAGGAACCCGAGCCCGGTGGGCTGGGGCTGGGGTTGTGGATTTCACGTTCCATTGTCGAACGTCACGGCGGCAGCATTGCCGCCAGCCGTACCGCGGCGGGACAGACCCGCTTCACGTTGACGCTGCCAGTGGAACCCGACCAGGAGCGCGCCGCGTGAAGATACTCGTAGCCGACGATGATCTGGACTTGTTAGGGCTGGTGGCCTACTCGCTGTCGAACGCCGGCTACCTGGTGGTGAAAGCCAGCGACGGCCATGCCGCGCTCGCCACCTTCGACGCCGAGGCGCCGGACCTGGTGATCCTCGACATCAACATGCCCGGTACTTCCGGATTCGACGTGTGCACGGCCATTCGCGCCCGCGGCGACGTGCCGGTGATGATGCTCACCGCGCGCGGCGAAGAGCAGGACCTGGTGAAGGCGCTCGACCTCGGTGCCGATGACTATCTCACCAAGCCTTTCAGCCCCAAGACTTTGTTAGCCCGCGTCAAGGCGCTGTTGCGTCGCGCCAGCGCCGATCGCGCCCACGCGCCGTTGTCGGCCGGGCGGGTGACGCTCGATCTCGAGGGCTACACGGTGCGTGTCGGCAACGGCGAACCGATCACGCTCACCAAGCTCGAGCTGCGGCTCATGCAGATGCTGCTGGCGCAGGCCGGTCGCGCCGTGAATTCCGACCGCCTGCTGGTGCAGGTCTGGGGCCACCGCGGTTCTGGCGACCGGCAATTGCTCAAGCAGCTGGTGCACCGCTTGCGCCACAAGATCGAGGCGAACCCGGCAGTGCCGCAGTTGCTGCAGACCGCGGCGCCTTCCGGATACAAGTTGGTGGTGGAGTAGGAGCGGGTTCCCGAGCCCGGCGGCCACCCGTCATCGGGAAATGGCCGGCCAAATCAGCCGGATCTGGCGCCGCTTGCCTGTACTTGCGCGGCGAGACGTCGCGCCAGCCTCGCCGCATGCTCGCGCAGCTCGGGAACCGCGGTCGCTTCCCAATCGCGCGCCCGCAGCCACGGGCCGAGGTAGTACAGCCTATCTACCGGCGCGCCGTCGCCGGAAATCGGCCGGCCATCGTCGGCGACCTCGAGCCCGAGCGAGGAGGCGTCGCGGCGGATGAGGCCGTTGGCGAGCAGTGACTGCACCAACGGATCGGCATTGCGATCGGCTCTGCATTCCGGTCCGGTACAGTTGATCACGCGGTCGACCAGCCAGGCGCGCGTGCGACTCGCACCGCGCGGCCGCCAGATGACTTCCACCGCATCTTCGAGCGCGGCGACTTCTTCGATGCGGCCGGCATGCACTTCCAGTACTCCGGCGCGCATGAGGGCGCGTACCGCGCCCAGGGGACCTGCGGGTACACGATGACGATGTACGTCCCACAGTGAACGCGCGTGGCGCAGGAAGCGTTCGCGCTGCCCACGGTCGAGCGACCGCCACAGCCCGGGCAGCTCACCGCGCGCGAGCGCCAGGACTTCGCGCCAATCGCCGCCCGCCGCATCCACGGTTCGCGCCAGGTCACGAAATGCCCTGACGATGCGCCGGGTGGATCCGCGCGCCGCCGCGAGCGTGCCTGCCACGTCGGGTTTGATCGGCGGCGGTAGTTTCGAAATCTGCGGCTCCGGCAGCCAGCCGTGACGCGACAACACGTGTATGTGCCGTACCCGCGGCCGGATGGCGGCGAGTCGAAGCGCCGCGTCGACCATCGTGAGGCCGCTGCCGACCAGCAACACACTGTCGATTCCCTGGTCGGCGATTTTGCCGATGCTCCACGGGTCACGCACGTAGCGATCGCTGCCGGCAATCGGTGCGAGCTCGGCGAGGCAGGCCGGCGGCGGATTGCCGAGTGCCAGCACGACATCGTCGGCGGACAACGCGCTGCCGTCGTCGAGCCACAGGATCCAGCGGCCGTCGCCGCCGCGCCGCAACTGCAATGCACGCGCGCGGCGATGCGCGCAGTCGATGCTTGCCGGCTTGCCGGCCAGCGCTTCGGCGAAGCGTGCGCGCAGGTAGTCGCCATACACCTGCCGCGGTAGATAGTCACCCGGGCCGGCATGAACGCCCTGGTCGTGCGCGAACTCGAGGAAGTCGCCGGGGTTTGCGCCGTCGAGCGACATCTGGCCGGCGGCCACGTTGAGCGGGTAGGGATAGTCGCGCGTGGCGTAGGCGACGCCCGCGCCGATTTCCGCCCGTGGATCGATCAAGACGATCCGCAGGCTTCCGGGCGATGCCATCGAAGCCGCCTGACGCAACAGTTGAATGGCTACCGCGGTTCCGCAAAATCCGGCGCCGACGATCGCGATGGTGTGCCCCGGCGGTGTCGTTTCCGTGTTCGGTGCGTTCGGGATCGCGGCGCTCGCCGCTCCATGGCTTCTGGCCTGCATGCGCGCAGTATCCGGAGCCCGCGGTCACGGCGTCGATTCCGCGCCGGTTTGAAACCGGTTACTTGGCGCGGACGATATCGGAACGCGAATGTGACAGGATCGTGCACTTTTCGACCGTCCACCGGTCTCATCCGGGTGGGCGACGATACCCGCATAAGTAAGGAGTACCTGCGTGCGTTCAAGCTTCCGGTTGGTGGGTCTCGCGCTGCTTCTCAGTTTCGGAGCCGAGGCCGCGCCCGACAAGATGCAGGCCGCCGAGGTGGGTGAGGGCGGACGATTGTCGGTGCAGACCCGGCCGGTACCGCAGCCGGGTGCGGGCGAGGTGCTCATCAAGGTGCGCGCCGCCGGTGTGAATCCCGTCGACTGGAAAGCCGCGGTGCGGCGCCTCGGGATGGTGCCCGGCACCGATGTTTCCGGAACCATCGACACGCTCGGCGAGGGCGTCACCGGTTGGAAAATCGGCGACCAGGTTCTCGGGTTCGCGCGCCGCAGCGGCAGCTATGCCGAATACGCCGTCATTCCCGTGAACAGCCTCGCGAGGAAACCGAAATCGATGACTTTCGAGGAAGCCGCCGGCATGCCCATCGCCGGCGAGACCGCCTACCGTGCACTGCACGAAGCCGGCAAGATCGCCCGCGGCCAGACCGTGCTCATCCACGGCGCGGCGGGCGGCGTGGGTTCCGCCGCCGTGCAGATCGCCAAGGCGGCGGGTGCGCGCGTCATCGGCACCGCCTCACCTAACAATCATGAGTTCCTGCGCTCGATCGGCGCGGACCAGGTCATCGATTACAAGAGCCAGAAGTTCGAAGACGTGGTCAGGAACGTGGACCTGGTGCTGAACACGGCCGATGCCGACACGACCGCGCGTTCGATCGGCGTGGTGCGTCAAGGTGGCGTGCTCGTGTCCATCGTTGGCCCCGCCAATCCCGAGGCTTGCGCCGCGGCGAAAATCCGTTGCGCGCGCCCGGATCGCGAAACCGGCGCGCCCAGCGCCGAGCTGCTGGCGCGCGTGGTGGAGCTCGCCGAAGCCGGAAAATTCAAGGTGTTCGTCGAAGAGTCCTATTCTCTGGCCGATGCATCCAAGGCCTGGGACAGCAACCGCAGCGGGCACACGCGCGGGAAACTCATCATCAAGGTGTCGCCAGGCCCGACGATGAAGCACCAGTAGTCTCGAATCGAAGGGGGAGTCATGAAGACGGGCAAGGCGTGCGCGGCGTCCACCATTGCCAGGATGGTCGCGACGATTTTTCTCTTGCCGACGCTGGCTATGGCCGCGAAGCTGGATCGAAGCCTGATCCACGCCGCCGACAAGCTTCGCCTCCAGGCAATTCAAAGCGTCGAATTCGAGGCGCACGGAAAATACTTCCAGTTTACGCAGGCTCCGGCGCCCGGGCTGCCGTGGCCGCCGTTCATCGTTGATGACTACGTCGCCACGCTCGACTACGCGCGCGCCGCGGTGCACGCGAAATACCACCGCGTGCAGGAGCAGGAACCAGGACGCGAGCGCCCGCCAGCCGAAGCGACCATGGATCAATACGCCGTCGACGGTGTCAGCTGGAACCTGGCTCCGGGGCCCACGGCGATTCCGTCGAATCTCGCCGAGCGCAATGCCGAGCTTTGGGCATCGCCGCACGGGTTCGTGAAGGCCGCGCTGGCGAATCACGCCTCGGTGCGTCGCGTGAAAGAAGGTTTGTCGGTCAATTTCAAACTCGGCAAGTACGGGTACGAAGGCCTGATCAATTCGCAGGGCGACCTCGCCCACGTCCGCACGTTCATGGACTCCGCCGTGCTCGGCGACACGCCCATCGAGTGGCGCTATTCCGAGTACCGCGATTTTGACGGCGTGCGTTTCCCGACACGCATCGAGCGTTTGGTGGCCGGCATGCCCTGGTATCAACTGAGTGTGAGCGCGCTGCGCATCAACAATGCCGTGGCCTTCGCCGTTCCGGCGGAGGTCGCGGCGAATCCGTCGCCGTCGGTGAGCGAGGTGGTTGTCACCGAGCTCGCGTCCGGCGTGGTTCACCTCGGTGGCGGCACGCACAACAGTCTCGCCATAGAGCAACGCGACGGCATCGTCGTCATCGAAGCTCCACTCAACGAAGAACGCTCGCTCGCAATAATCGCCAAGGTGCGTGAGCTGTTCCCCGGAAAGAAGATCCGGCGCGTGATCAACACGCACGCGCATTTCGACCACGCCGGGGGCTTGCGAACCTTCGTGGCCGAGGGCGCAATCGTGGTCACGCACGAACGCAACGCGGCTTACTACGCGCGCGCATGGCGCGCGCCGCGCAGGTTGAATCCCGATCGCCTGGCAAAGTCGGATCGCAAGCCGCGCTTCGAGACTTTCACCACCCGGCTCGTGCTCGCCGACGCCGAGCGGCCCATCGAGATCCACCGCATCGAAGGCAGCGGCCACAACGATGCCTTCGCGATGGTCTATCTGCCGGCGCAGAAAATTCTGATCGAAGCCGACGCCTGGACGCCGACGCCAGCCGGCGCCACTCCGCCGGCGATGGTCAGTCCGTTGTGGATGAACCTGTATCAAAACATCGAGCGCCTTGGACTCGATGTGCAGCGCATTGCCCCGCTGCACGGCACGGTCAAGGCGATCGCCGACTTTCGGACGGCGTTGCGCCTGCCCGAACGGGCGCCAAACTAAAGTCGATGTTGAGTGTCGCCGCTTTCGGCGGCACTCGCGGGAGACTGGCCGGACAGGTCACGCGGCTCTTCCGCGCCGTCCAGCGCGGCGAGACCCGCCAGCACTCCGAGCGCCGCGAGCACGCGCAGGATGTCGGCGCCGCTGCGTCGGCGGTCGTCGCTGTGGCGGTGGACGTCGGGTGCGAGCTGCGAATCCATGACGCGACCTTACGGCGTACGCCGCGCGCGGTGAAATCGCCGGATCGCATTCGCTTATGCCGATCGGATCGTTCCGCCGCACTCGTGCACGTGTTGAGGTACGCGCCCCAAACAAGATAGTTAGGCGATGCCAGGATGATCCAGGTCGAGGCGCGGTCTCATTTTCGTAACCGCAGAGTTACGCGTGCGCGACCCTGGCGGGAGGTGCTGTTGCTGTCCGCCGGCATCGCCTTGGTGAGCCCGGCCGCGCCGGCGCAGAACGCGCCACGGCCCGAGGCCTTGATCAAATGGCGCCAGTCGGCTTTCCAGGTCATCGCCTGGAACTCCGGCCGTCTCAAGAGTGCGCTCGCGGGCTCGCACGACAGCCAGGAAATCCAAAGTGCGGCCACTGCGCTCGCGGCCGTGGCGAATTCAGGGCTCGATGCCTTGTTCGCGCCGGGGACCGCGGACGGCAAAGGCTGGCGCGAAACCGCGGCACGCGATGAGGTGTTTGCCGACTCGGAAAAATTTCGCGCGCTGACCGCGGACTTCGCGCGCGAGGCGAACACGCTGGCGCGCCTCGCCGCCAGCAGCGATACGCAGGCGGTCAGTCAGCAATTCCTCAAGGTGGCGCAGACCTGCAAGTCCTGCCACGACAAGTATCGACAGACCGATTGATCCAATCACCGGAGATGAATTGATGAATGCGTTGAAGACATTTCGATTGGCCGCGGCCGTCGCGCTGGGATTGTGCGCAGCTTCAGTCCTGGCACAGACCCCGCCGCCCGCGAGCGCCGCGCCTGCCGGCCCTACACCTGCGGAGCGCGCCATCGAGTATCGCCAGGCGGTCTACAAGATCGTCGCCGGCAACTTCGGTCCGCTCTCACAGGTTGCGCAGGGCAAGGCCGACTTCAAGGCGGAGAGCGCCACCAGGCAGGCAACGCGGCTGGCACAGATTGCGACCTTCGTCGGCGACGCCTACCCGGACATTTCGAGGGAAGGCAAGACGCGCGCGTTGCCCGCCATCTGGACGAATCGCAAGGAGTTCGACCAGATCGTCCAGGATTTCGGCGCGCATACCAGGACGCTGGCCGAAGTCGTCGAGAACAGCAGCAGCGCGGGAGATGAGCTCAAGGGTGCGGTCGCGGCGGTCGGCAACGATTGCAAGGCCTGCCACGACAAATTCCGTTCGAAGTGACGCCAACGACTTTCAAGGAGATCGAGATGATTGCAAAACGACTGTCCAGACCACTGTTGATACTCGCCGCGCTGGCGGCGGGCACAGCTTTCGCCGCCGAGCCCGCGGCGCAGCCGGCAACGCGGCCCAAAGCACTCGCACATGAGCTCACCCGGGCCGAGTTCGAGCAATTGCTGGCCAAGCCTGACGATCTGCTCATCATCGACCTGCGTCGGCCGGACGAGTTGACCCGCATCGGCGGATTCCCCGTCTACCTGAGCATTCAGAGCAAGGACCTCGAGCAACAGATCGACTGGATTCCGAAGGGCCGCACGATCGTGACGGTATCCAATCACGCCGTTCGCAGTGGTCGCGCTGCCGATCTGCTGACTTCCAAGGGCTTCAAGGTCGCCGGACTCCTCGGAGCCCAGACGTACGAGGAGCAGGGCGGCAAGCTCACCAAGATCGAGATTCCGCAGCGTGCTGCTCCGGCGAGCGCGGCAGCGCAAACTCCCGCCGCAAAATAGTGGTCCGGGATGAGTGAGCCAGCAGGTACGCGACGCGTCTGGGACTTGCCGGTGCGCGTCGTGCACTGGCTGCTGGTGTTCGGTATCGCCGGTTCATACGCGACTCACAAGCTCGGAGTCGCGTACTTCAAATATCACCTGTGGTTCGGCTATCTAGTGGTGGTGCTCGCGGCGTTCCGCATTGCCTGGGGCGTCGCGGGCACGCGGCATGCGAGGTTCGCGTATTTTCTTCGCGGGCCGCGCGCCACCTGGCGCTATCTGGTGTCCGCGCTGCGGGGCGCCGCGCCGGCAACCGCGGGTCACAATCCGCTTGGCGCGTGGATGGTGACGTTCCTCCTGCTGACGCTGCTCGCGCAGGGCGTCACCGGACTCTTCGCCAATGACGAAATCTTCAATACCGGTCCGCTGTACGGCTACATCAGCGACGGGCTGAGCCTGCGGCTCACGTCGTGGCACCGGCGGCTGTTCGACTGGATCCTCATCGCCGTCGTGCTGCACGTGCTCGCGGTGATCGGCCATCGCGTGTTCGCGGGCCACGACCTCATCGGCCCGATGATCTCGGGAAACAAGCCGGCGCCGCTGGTGGCGGAGCACGAGGCCATTTCCTCGTCGCGGCTGTGGCTGGCGCTGCTGTTGCTCACCGGGCTGGTCGCCACGGTGAGCTGGTTCGTCGTCCAGGCTCCGGCGCCGGCGGTCGTCGAGTTCGAATGACCAGGTTACAGGATTGATACCGCCACTGTAGTTAGAGTGGTACATGCCCGGCCGGGCATATGTCTTCACTCAATCGTGATTGGAACGCCAACCGGGCGTAATCGAGTATTCGCTTCGCACTCCACCCGGAATGGACCCAGAGAACAGGCAGTATGAAGAAGATGAAGTCGGTCTCGATCGCGTTGCTTTCAGCGTTTGGATTCGTTGCGGCTGCCACCGCCGCCACCGAGGCGCCCGAAAAATCCGCCACCACCAGACCATGGGCCTATCAACCCGTGCAACGGCCGGCCATTCCCGCGGTGGAACGTGCCAAGTGGGTGCGCACGCCCGTCGACGCTTTCATCCTCGCGAAGCTCGAGGAGGCGAAGCTCACCCCGTCGAAGGACGCCGGTCGCGCCACCTTCATTCGTCGCGCGACGCTCGACACCTGGGGCCTGCTGCCGACGCCCGACGAAGTCCGCGCTTTCGAGAAAGATCATTCCAGGGACGCTTACGAAAAACTGGTCGAGCGCCTGCTGGCGTCGCCAAGATACGGTGAACGCTGGGGCCGCCGCTGGCTCGATCTTTCCCGTTATGCCGACAGCGATGGTTACAACGCCGACGGCACGCGCCCGAACATCTGGCGCTATCGCGATTACGTCATCAAGGCGTTCAACGACGACAAGCCCTACGACCGCTTCGTCAAGGAGCAGCTCGCCGGCGATGAGCTCTGGCCCACCGAGCAGGAGGCATTGATCGCCACCGGGTTCCTGCGCAACTTCCCCGACGAGATCAACGCGCGCGACCTGAACCTCAAGAAGCAGGAGGTCGCCAACGACCTGACCGATACCGTCGGCACCGTGTTGTTAGGCAGCACCGTGGGTTGCGCGCAGTGCCACAACCACAAGTTCGACAAGATTTCGCAGAAGGAGTACTACCAGCTGCAGTCGTTCTTCGTGAACGCCAGCTGGAACGACGATGTGCCGGCCGCGACCGCCGAGGAAATCGCCGACTACAACAAGAAGAAGGCGAAGTACGAAGCGGCGACGAAGGATGTCCAGGCAAAGATGGATGCCATCCTGCAGCCCGTCATCGACAAGCTCGAGGAGGACCGCCTGTCGGGCTTCGTGCCGGAGACGCGCGTGTCGATCGCGAAGCCGGAGGCCGAGCAGACTCCCTACGATCGCTGGATCTATCACCGCAACCTGTGGACCATGCAGGGCCGCACGCGTAACGCGGTCGTGCGTCTCAAGCAGAAGGCGCCGGAGAAATATCTCGAGTACCAGGAGCTCGAGGCGGATCTCAAGAAATTCGACAAGCTCAAGCCGAAGGAGCTGGGCCAGCTGTCCACCATCACCGAGCTCGGGCATTCCGACGCGCCGCCGACCTATGTGCTATTCAAGGGCATATACGATCGCAAGCTTGACGAAGTGCAGCCGGGTTTCCCGGCGTTGTTCACCGATGCGCGGCCGGAGATCAAGCCGACCGCGAGTTCATCCGGCCGCCGCACCGCGCTCGCCAACTGGATAGTGAGTCCCGAGAACCCGCTGACCGCGCGCGTGTTCGTGAATCGTCTCTGGGGCCAGTATTTCGGCCACGCGATCGTCGAGACCGTCGGCGACTTCGGCAAGATGGGCACCAAGCCCACGCACCCGGAGCTGCTCGACTATCTCGCGAGCAGCTTCGTGCACGACGGCAACTGGAGCGTCAAGGCGCTGCAGCGGCAGATCCTGTTGTCGAGCACCTACCGGCAATCGTCCGAATATCGCGAGGACGCCGCCAGGCTGGATCCGCAGAACAAGTTGTTAGCCGTGTTCCCGCGGCAGCGGCTCGATGCGGAGCAGATTCGCGATTCGCTGCTGCAGGCCGCGGGCCTGCTCGATGAGACGATCGGCGGACCGCCGGTCTATCCGCCGCAACCGCCGCTGCCGAACCAGGCGGGCCAGAACGAGAACAGCTGGAAGGTTTCGGAGAACCCGCGCGATCAGAATCGCCGCAGCGTCTATATCTTCGTGAAGCGCAACAATCCGTATCCGCTGCTCGACACGTTCGACTGGGCGAATCCGCAGACCGTGCACGGCAAGCGCGAGGTGACCACCACCGCGCCGCAGGCGCTGGCGCTCATCAACAGCGACCTGGTGTACAACTGGTCGCAGGTGCTGGCCGGGCGCGTGATCCGCGAAGCGGGCGAAAAGGACCAGGCACGCGTGGCACGCCTGTTCGAAATCCTCTATGCGCGCGAGCCGAGCAAGGATGAGACCCGGACGTTGCTCGCCTTCCTCGACAGTCAGGAAAAGGTTCTGTCGGCGCAGCTCGCCGAGGGCAAGGCCATCGTCGCTCCTGATGGCTACGGCGAGAATCCGCAGGTCGGCCAGGAGCTCGACCGTCTGTACAAGACGCTCTACGGGCGCAGCGCCGACCGCTACGAAAAGGCCGCGCTGGTCTCGTTCGTCGAGAAGCAGCAGCAGGGCGGCGTCAGCAAGCTGGGTACGGCCGCGAAAGAACAGCCGGCACCGGCGATCGACAGCCGTGCCGCACGCGCCGCGGCCTTCGTCGACCTTGCGCACGCGCTCGCCAACTCCAACGAATTCAGCTACCGCTTCTAACTTTTATTCTCTTGGGAACCCATTCCATGAACCGTACGACATCACGCAGGGATCTTCTCATCGGCGCCGGCCTCGGAGCCGGAAGCCTGGCACTGGGCACCCTGTTGCCCGGCCGCGCATCGGCGAACGCAGCTTCGGATTACGTCGATCCGCTCGCGCCCAAGCAGCCGCATTTTCCGGCGAAGGTGAAGTCGGTGATCTGGCTGCACATGGCGGGCGCCCCCAGCACGCTCGACCTCTTCGACTACAAGCCACAGCTCATCAAACTACATGGCCAGCCGTTGCCCGAGTCCTTCTCGAAGGGACTCAAGACCGCGACCGACGGCGGTGTCGGCGCATTGACCGCGACACCCCGCACCTGGAAGCAGTTCGGCGAGACCGGCGCCTGGGTGTCGGACCTGCTGCCCAACATCGCCAGGCATGTCGACAACATCGCCTTCCTCAAGGGTTGCAAGACCGAGGGAAGCACGCACGTCATCTCTTCGCTCAAACTGCACACCAGCGCGCTGGTGCCGGGGCGTCCTTCGCTCGGCGCGTGGATCACCTACGGTCTCGGCAGCGGCAATCCGGACTTGCCCGCCTTCGTCGTGCTACCCACCGGCAAGGGCGGCGCGGGTGGTGGCAACGGCCAGGTGATCTGGAGCTCGGGCTTTCTGCCCGCGACCTTTCAGGGCACCTCGTTTCGCCAGGGCGATTCGCCGATCCTCTTTCTGCAGCGGCCCGATCGCGTGGTGCAGGCCGAACAACGCGGGACGCTCGACCTGCTCAAGCAGCTCAATGAAAAGCACGCGGCTGCGCACCCAGGGGACACCGAACTGGAAGCGCGTACGCGTTCCTATGATCTCGCCTACCGCATGCAGGTGGCGGCACCCGAAGCCGTGGACCTGAAGCAGGAAACCGCGGCGACGCGCGCCATGTATGGCATTGGCGAAACACCGACCGACGAATATGGCACGGCCGTTCTGCGCGCGCGCCGGCTCGTCGAACGCGGCGTGCGATTCGTGCACGTCATCTCCGGCACGCAGGAAGAGGGCATCCAGTCCTGGGATGCGCACCAGAACATCGAAAAGAATCACGGTGTCATGTCGAAGACCGTCGACAAGCCGATCGCCGCGCTGCTGCGTGACCTCAAGGCGCGTGGCCTGCTCGACAGCACCCTGGTGGTCTGGACCGCGGAGTTCGGTCGCACGCCTTATGGCCAGACGGGTGACGGCCGCGACCACAATCCGTGGGGCTACACGAGCTGGATTGCCGGCGGCGGCATCAAGCCCGGTAGTTATGGCTCGACCGACGAAATCGGTTTGCGTGCGCAGGAGGGCATCGTCGACACCTATGATCTCCAGGCGACGGTGCTGCAGCAGCTAGGCCTCGATCACCAGAAGCTCACGTTCATGCACCAGGGCCGCACCGAGCGTGCAACCACGGTGTTCGGCGACGTCATCAAGAACATCGTGAGCTGACAAGAATCGCGATGCGCAAGAAATGGTTGGCGGCCGGCGTGCTCGCGACACTGGCCGCAAGTGTGATGGCGGCGGAAATCGACTTCAGCGACTTCGACGATACGCTCATGCGTTCGATGGACGACGCCGTCAAGGACCTCGACTCCAACGTCGGCGGCCAGGACGCGAAGGCGTCGCTCGCCAACGCCGAGGTGCTGCGCGATGGACTGGCGTGGGCGGAGAAGTATTTCTCGGCGAAGCCCGAGGCGCCGCGCGGCCCGGGGCTGGCGCGCGAAGGCCAGGAGCACGTGGCCGCCGTGGTGAAGTCCATCCAGGCGGGTGACTTCGATGCCGCATCGAACGGGGTGCGCGCGGTGGTGCGCACCTGCAAAACCTGCCACGAAGCCTACAAGCCGCCGGAATGAGCACGCGCGTCGTATGGGTCGCGCTGTTCGCGATGCTGTCGTTCGGTGCCGCCGCGCACGACATCTTCGATTTCGATGACTGGATGCAACGCATCGACGACGGCAGCCAGGACCTGCAGCGCCACATCGCGGCGCGCGACTCCGGCGGCGCGGTTGCCGCGGCGCGCGAGCTCGAAGAACTGTACGGAATGATGGAAGAGTTCTTCAAGAAGCGTGCGGACTCGGCGGACGCGGTGCGCTATTCCCGCGAAGGGCGCGATTTCGCCAAGCGCGCGCTGCAAGAGCTCGACGCGGGCCGCTTCGCCGCCGCGCGCCGCAATGCGCTGTCGATTGCGCACGGCTGCCGCGATTGCCATTTCAATTTCAAACCTCTTTGAGCCGTTTCATCCGGAGCAACCACTGTCTCGCACACTTATATATGTGCCGGCTTGACCATGGCGTTCAGTCGGAGTCGTCTGGTGACGGGCCGAGGCGCGCCTAGCCGGCGGCATTCAGCGACCCGCGCTCCGAAACGTTAGCCAACCGGCGAGACAAGTTAGTCAGCCGGCGAGACAAGCTGGTCATTTCATGAGACAGCATTCGACGTTGCATAGGTGACGGCTACTTTCCCCCATTGACAGCGCTGGCCACGCGAGTAATTGTCGCAGCGCTCACAGGGGGACTTCGTCTGCGATTGACGTCGCTTCACGCGGCGTCCGTGATCATGGAGTGATTCGTTACGTGCAGGGATTGCATGTGCTGCGAAAAGACACGCGCATTTCCCGCTGCATCGCCAACTCCTGGATCGCAGGCAAGCCATTGGTAATCTCGTTGCCAGGAGAATTCACTATGTCTCGTTCATTACCTGCGACCGGGTCTCGGGCCCGGTTGCGATGGTTGTTAGCCACGGCGATCGTGGCGTTATGCGGGGCGTCGGGCGCGTATGCGCAGACGGCACCCACGAGTTGCACGGTCAAATACACGGCCCCCACCTGGGTGGGCGGCAATGGCTTCGGTGCCAGTATCGACATCACCAACACCGGGCCTTCGATCACCAACTGGACGCTGGCATTCGCCTTCCCGAATGGACAGCGCGTTGCGAACGGCTGGCCGGTCACCTACACGCAGGCGGCAGGGAGCGCGAACGTAACGGCCGCGAGCAATGCGTCGTGGAACGCGACGCTTGCCACGAATGCGCCATTCAACATCGCTTTCAATGGCACCTTCAGTGGCACCAACAACCCGCCGGCTTCGTTCACGCTGAATGGCACCACGTGCAACAGCGGAACCACGCCCACGAATACGGCGCCGACGGTCTCGGTCACGGCACCGACGCAGGGCCAGTCGCTCGGCGCCAATGTCACCGCCAACTTCACGGCGAATGCCGCCGATCCGGGCGGTGCGGTTGCCCGCGTCGAATTCCGCGTCGATGGCACGCTGATCGCGACTGATACGGCCACGCCGTATGCCACCACGTTCAGCACCGGTACGCTGACCGCGGGAACGCACACTGCCCAGGCGACAGCCGTCGACAACGGGACGCCAGCGTTGAGTGCCAGCAGTTCGGTGACCTTCACCGTTGCCGGCGGCACGGCGAATACTCCGCCGACGGTTGCCATCACGGCGCCGACGAGCGGGCAGGTGTTCCCGGCGGGAACTACCAGCGTCAATCTCGCGGCGACCGCGAGCGACGCGGGCGGCGCGGTGCAACGCGTGGAATTCCGCGTGGACAACGTGCTGGTTGGAACGGACACCAGCTCGCCATACGCGGCGACGGCCACCGGCCTCGCCGCCGGCAGCCACAGCGCGTCGGCCACGGCCTTCGACAACGGCGTTCCGACGCCGGTATTGAGCACGCTGGTCACGGTACCGTTCACGATCTCGGGTGCAACGCCTTCGATCTCGGCGACACCGACATCGGTGTCGGTGACGGGCGGAGCCAGCTCGCCTTCGACGATCCGACTTTCGGCCGCGCCCACGGGTACCGTGAACGTGGCAGTCGCGCGGACGGCGGGCAGCACGGCGATCACGAACGCGCCGACGACGATCGCGTTCACGAGCGCCAACTGGAATACCGGGGTCGCCGTGAGCTTCACGGCCGCCGCCGGCACGACGCTTGCGACCGCCACGTTCACCGCGAGCGCCACGGGCTACAACCCGGCGACGATCACGGTGACGAGACCCGCAAGTGGCACGGCTGTGTTCCGCGTGAATCCGCAAGGCCGGATCACCCGCAACGGCACGGTGTTCCCGGTCCGCTGCGGCAACTGGTTCGGACTCGAAGGGCGGCATGAGCCTTCCACCGACGCCACCAACCCGAGCGGCGCGCCGATGGAGCAGTACATCGGCAACACGTTCTGGGCGAATGGCGGCTCCGGCACCGGACGCACCATTCAGCAGACCATGGCCGAGATCAGTGGCATGGGCATCAACATGATCCGCCTGCCGCTGGTGCCTCAGACGCTGAGCACCAACGATCCGCAGGGCACGGGCAGTGTGTTGAAGAACCACGCCTCGGTGCGCATCGCCAATTCGCGGCTGGCACTGGAGACGATGATCACGGCCGCGGCGGCCAACAACATCCAGGTGCTGCTCGACATCCACTCCTGCTCGAACTACGTGGGCTGGAGA